>NZ_CP038157.1:1800000-2100000 GCF_007641235.1 Corynebacterium sanguinis | reverse complement strand
GACCACGAGCCGTTCGCCCACCTTCCAGCGGAGACGCTGGACGGCTTGCCGCAGCACATGGGCATCACCTACGTGCGCCGCGGCCAGACGGTCATTAACTACGGCGACGTCAACGACACCCTCTACATCATCCGCTCCGGCGCCATCGACGTCGTTGGCCCGGACAATTCGTTGCTCGACCGCAGGGACGTGGGCCGCACCTTCGGCTACTCCACGCTTGTCGACGACCCCCGCTCGCGCTACATGATGGCCGCGGTGGAAGACAGCGTCCTCTATATGCTGCCGCGCACGCCCTTCCGTGCACTCGTCGATGCCTTCCCCGAGACGTTGCGCTACTTCGACACCGCCTCCCGCCGCATCAAGGCGGCCGCCGATGAGCTGAAGGAGGACTCCGCGGCGTCCGACGTGTTGCGCACCCCGGTCGGGGAGCTGGTCGCGGGGGCGCGGCTGATCACCGTCGACGGGGCGGCCACCATCGCCGAGGGGGCGCGGCTGATGGATGAGCACGCGATTTCCAGCTTGATCGTCACGGGTGCGACGGAGCCGGGGATTGTCACGGACCGCGATTTCCGCTCCCGGGTGGTGGCGAAGGGCGTCGATACGCAGGCTCCGCTGCGGGAGGTGATGACGTCGCCGGTGCGCACCATCGCCAGCGACGCGCTGGTGTTCGAGGCGATGCTGGTGATGGGCGATCTCGGCACCCACCACCTGCCGGTGACCGACGGCGGGGAAATTATCGGTGTGGCCACAAGCAGCGACATCATGCGGCAGCTCAAAGCTGATCCGATCTACATGGCCGCCGACGTGAGAAAGAGCAGCCGCGCCCAACTTGCCGGAGCCTACGAGCGCGGCGCGGTGGTCGCAGCGCGATTTTTCGACCGCGGCGCCTCCGCGTTCGAGTCCCAGCGCCTGCTTACCGGTGTGGCCGATTCCATCGCGCGCAGGTTATACGCGCTGGCGGTTGCCGAGCTCGGCGAGCCACCCGTCCCATTCGCGTTCGTCGCCGTCGGATCCCAAGCCCGCGGCGAGATGGGCCCCGCCTCCGACCAGGACAACGCGTTGGTGCTCGATGATTCCTTCGACGCCGCGCTGCACGGCGACTACTTCGCGCGCCTCGGCGACTACATCTGCTCCGGCCTCGCGGAAGCGGGGCAAGCGCTGTGCCCCGGGGGCATCATGGCGCACAACCCGCAGTGGCGGATGACAGAGTCGCAGTGGAACGACACCTTCCACGGGTGGGTCACCGCGCCTGAGCCCGATGCCCTGCTCAACGCGCAGGTGTTCTTCGACTTCCGCTGCATCTTCTCGGCTTTCGGGGGAGAACAGATGGCGCAGCGCGTGCATGACAACGCCGTGGTCGCCGCGCGCGGCTCGAAGCGCCTGCACACGCACCTCGCCGCCTTGGCCACGTGGCGCGAGCCCCCGATCGGTTTCTTCCGCGGGTTCGTGGTCGAGCGCAGTGGTGAGTACGCCGACACGCTCGACGTGAAAAAGGGCGGCACCGCCGCGGTGGTGCAGATGGCTCGCCTCTACGCAATCACTGCGGGCGTGGGGGAGGTAGACACCCTGGCCCGCATCAGGGCCTCGGCTGGCTCGTCGGTGTCTGTCAAGGGGGCGGAGGACCTCCTCGGCGCCTACGAGTACCTCACGGACCTTGCGCTGAAACAGCAGACGAGGCAGCTGCGCCGCGGCGAGCGGCCGAACTACCACATTGACCCGAAGGCGCTGCCGAGCCGCGAGCGCGACGCGCTGCGCGATGCCTTCGGCGTGATCAAGAACCTGCAGTCGGCGCTCGGCAACAAGTACCCGGTCAGGTCGGTGTAGCGTGTTCGGCTTTTCACCCCCTCGCCGCGAGCTTGTCGACGCCCACCTGCTCGCCGTCGACGTCGAAACCACGGGGCTTAAGCCCGAGCGCGACCAGCTCGTCTCGATCGGCTGGGTCCCCGTCAACGACCGCGTGATCGACCTATCGGGCGCGGCCTACTTCGTCGTCGCCGGGGCGTCGGTAGGCAACTCGGCAACGCTACACGGGGTCACCGACGACGTTGTGTTAGCGAGCGGGACGGATATCGCCGAAATTGTGGAGCACTTTGAGCGCGCCATCGCGGGCCGCAAGCTGCTGGCCCACTTCGCCCAGATGGAGTTGGGGTTTATCGGCCACGCATTCAAGCAGGTGAGGGGCACGCGCTGGCGGCTGCGGGAGGACGAGGTGGTGGACACGTTCGCGCTCGAGCGCCGTCACATGGAGCGCATGGCAACCTACCCTCGCGGCGAAGACCTGCGCCTGGCGCGGGTGCGGCAACGCTACGGGCTGCCGGCCTACCGCAACCACAACGCGCTGACCGACGCCGTTGCGTGCGCGGAGCTCTACCTAGCGCTGACGGCTTCGTAGCGTTGCTGTAATCTCGCCAGCATGCGCTTTGGACGAATTGCAACCCCTGAAGGAATGACATTCGCTGTCATCGATGACGAAGGTACCACCGCGAAAGCTATCGCCGGAACCCCCTTCACAGAACCCGAGTACACGGGCAAAGAGTGGCCGCTAGCCGACGTCCGCCTGCTCGCCCCGATGCTGCCTTCCAAGGTGGTTGCGATCGGCCGCAACTACGCCGACCACGTCGCCGAGGTGTTCAAGCAGTCCGCCGAGCATCTTCCGCCGACTCTGTTTCTCAAGCCCCCGACCGCAGTCATCGGCCCCGAGGCCCCGATTAAGATCCCCGAGTTCGCCACCAGGGTGGAGTTCGAGGGGGAGATGGCGCTAGTCATCGGCGCCCCGTGCAAGAGCGTCAAGGCGGAGGACTGGAAGTCGGTGGTGCGCGGTGTCACCATCGTCAACGATGTCTCCTCGCGCGATTTGCAGTTCGCTGACGGCCAGTGGGCGCGGGCGAAGGGTATCGACACCTTCTGCCCGCTCGGGCCGTGGATCGAGACGGACCTGGAGAAGCTCGACTTCACCAACACCCCGATCAAGGCGCACCTGACGCGCGACGGCGTGACCGAGACGAAGCAGGATTCCAACTCGAACCAGATGATCATGAACCTCGGCGAGATCATCGAGTTCATCACCGCGTCCATGACCCTTTTGCCCGGCGACGTGATCTGCACCGGTTCCCCGGCCGGCACCGCCGAGATGTTCCCGGGCGATCGCATCGAGGTGGAAATCCCCGGCATCGGCAGCCTGGCCAACCCGGTCGAGCGCGCCTAGTTAGCTAAAGGGACAGTCCGAGCGCGCGCATGATGGTGCGCAGCTTGGCTGTCGTCTCATCCAGCTCCGCCTGCGGGTCGGAGTCCGCCACCAGCCCGCCGCCGGCCCAGGCGCGGGCCGTGGTGCCGTCGCCGCTGACCTCGGCGCAGCGAATCGCGACCATGTACTCGCCATCGCCGTTCGCCTCGGTGTAACCCACCGCGCCGGCGTAGAAACTGCGGTCCGTCTCGGCCGTGCAGATCAAGGCCTTCGCCGCCTCCGTCGGTGTGCCGCACACAGCCGGGGTGGGGTAGAGGCGCTCGGCGAGGTCGAGGGCGCTCGGGGCGGGGTCTTTCAGCACTCCCGTGATCGGTGTTGCCAGGTGCCACATCTCGTTCGTCTTGTCCACGATCGGGCGCTCGGGCACCGTGAGCGAGCTGCACAGGGGGCCAAGCACGCTGCGGATGTGGTCGACTACGAAGGCGTGCTCCACAAGGTCTTTTGTCGATTCAAAGAGGTTTTTAGCGGCCGCGCGGTCAGCGGAGGCGTCGTCAAGCACGCGCGGCGCAGAGCCGGCCAGCGGGTAGGAACTGACGCGGTTGCCGCGGCGGCGCACGAGCACCTCCGGGGAGGAGCCGACGAGCATGTGGCCATGGAAGCCGGCGGGGGTCAGATCCGCGATGAAACCGTCGCGGGTATAGGACAAATCAATCAGCCGCGCGGCCACCAGGCGCGGATCCACGGGCGGATCGAAGGCGATGTCGACGGCGCGGGCGAGCACGACCTTGTCCAGGGCGGAGTTCTGGATCGTCGCTACCGCCGCCTCAATGCGGCGCAGGTGCTCGACGGGCGAGGGATCGAACCCGCACACCCGCGCGCTCAGTTTGGAGCCCTGACCGACGCGGTAGAAGGGGTGCGGCTCGAGCGTGCCAGGCTCGCACACGATGGTGTCCGGCACCGTCAGCGCAGCCTCGGCGTCCTGATCGAACGGCAGTGCACCGACGATCATCTCCACGGCACCGCGGTCGATGGCGTCGATCGCCTCGTCGATGTCGGTAAACGCCCCAGCGCAGCCCTGCGTGCGCACCGAACCGTGGTTGCGGGACAGCAGGAAGTCGGGCGCTGTGGCGGGGCGTGCGGATTGCATGAGCGACAAGTGTACTGTGCCGCCCGCGGGCAGCGGAGAGGGGGCTGAGAACGCACGCTACGATTGAACCCATGACTGATTCCTCCACGACGACAGGTGCAAACCCCGACTTGCGCGTCCGTTTCTGCCCCTCGCCGACCGGCACCCCGCACGTCGGCATGGTGCGCACCGCGCTGTTCAACTGGGCGCAGGCCCGCCACAGCGGAGGCACCATGATCTTCCGCATCGAGGACACCGACGCCGCGCGCGACTCGGAGGAGTCGTACCAGGCGATCGTCGATTCGCTCACGTGGCTCGGCCTCGACTGGGACGAGGGCGTGGGCAAGGGAGGCCCGCACGAGCCCTACCGCCAGTCGCAGCGCATGGACATATACAAGGACGTGCTGCGCAAGCTTATCGACGCCGGAGAGGTCTACCCGGCGTACTCGACCGCCGAAGAGGTGCAACAGCGCCACCTGGCGGCCGGGCGCGACCCGCAGCTCGGCTACGACAACTACGACAGGGACCTCACCGAGGAGCAGATCGCGGCGTTTGAGGCCGAGGGCCGCGAGCCGGTGTGGCGCCTGCGCATGCCGGAGAAGGACTGGACGTGGACCGACCTGGTGCGCGGCGAGATGACGTTCAAGGCACACACCCAGCCGGATTACGTCGTCGCCCGCTCCAACGGCGCGCCGCTGTACACGCTGGTCAACCCGCTTGACGACGCCCTGATGGGCGTCACCCACGTCCTGCGCGGCGAGGACCTGTTGTCCTCCACCCCGCGCCAGATCGCCCTGTACGAGGCGCTCAAGCGCATCGACGTCGCCTCGTTCACGCCCGAGTTTGGGCACCTGCCGTTCGTGATGGGCCAGGGCAACAAGAAGCTGTCCAAGCGCGACCCAGAGTCGAACCTGTTCAACCACCGTGACCGCGGCATCATCCCCGAGGGCATGCTCAACTACCTCGCGCTGCTGGGCTGGTCGCTCTCCGCGGACCAGGACATCTTCACGGTGGACGAGATGGTCGCCGCCTTCACAGTCGACGACGTCCTGGGCAACCCCGCGCGCTTCGACGAGAAGAAGCTCGAAGCGATCAACGCCGACCACATCCGTCTGCTCGAGCCCGCGGACTTCGCCGCGCGCCTGCGCGACTACCTCACCGAGTACACCGACTTCCCGGCCGATTACCCGGCGGAGAAGTTTGCGATTGCCGCGGACCTCGTGCAGACGCGCATCAAGGTGCTTAGCGACGCCTACGGTCTCCTCAAATTCCTCGTCACCGACGACGCCGACCTCGTGCTGGAGGAAAAGGCCGCGAAGAAAAACCTGAAGGACGACGCCATCGCACCCCTCGACGCGGGCATCGCCGCGCTCGAATCCATCGACGAGTGGACCACCCCAGCTATCGAGGCGGCACTGAACAAGGCACTCATTGAGGACCTTGAGCTCAAGCCGCGCAAGGCGTTCGGCGCCCTGCGCGTCGGCATCTCGGGCGAGGCGGTGTCGCCGCCGCTGTTCGAATCGATGGAGCTGCTTGGCAAGGATTCGACCCTTGCGCGCCTGCGGGCGGCCCGCGCCGTGACCCCGTTCGCGGCCGAATAGCGGGTCTTACACCCTTGTCATTTCGTCCCCTGAACTGGCGATTTGTCGCCTGCGGGGGGCGCTGGCTATAGTAATCAACGTTGTTCAGAGCGCGCCGGCGCGGTCTGGGAAACGATGGCCTATGGTGTAATTGGCAACACAACGGTTTCTGGTACCGTCATTCTTGGTTCGAGTCCAGGTAGGCCAGCTGCAGGGTTTCAAAACCCTGCTAGTCCTAACACGCCCCGTTCGTCTAGCGGCCTAGGACGTCGCCCTCTCACGGCGGTAACACGGGTTCAAATCCCGTACGGGGTACCATCGTGTGCTTACACATACGAGTACGAAATTTATTAGAGAAAGCCAGGTCTTCGGACCTGGCTTTCTCTGTTTCTTGAGTTAGATCCACACCTTGGACCAGGTTCTCGTCCGGTTCGAGTTCTGGTACTGGTTCGAGTTGGTGCTCCAGCCCGATCGCCTGGTTCTCGGCGATGTTGGTGGTGCGGAAGACTAGCGTCCAAGGGGTGAGGTGGGCGTGGACGTGGTGGTCTTTGTCCTCGAGGGAGCAGACCAGCACCTTCTCGAAGAAGACCTGGTTCAGAAGACACTTCTGAGCCGGGGAGGCTTTGGTGTAGGCGGAGTAGCAGTTCGAGGCGAGGCGAAGTGCAGTGTCGAGCAGGGCGTCTTGCTCCACGTCATCACCCTCGAAAGATTTGAGCCGGCGCTCGACCTGGGCCAGGCTCTGCTCCAGTTGCTTCTGCTCCCTGGCCATCAGCTCCATGGGTAGGGCTTGGTCGTAGAAGGCTTCCAGCAGCTTCTCCTGTTTGCGGCGGATAGCTTGCGCCTGGGTCTTGAGTTGTTCGCGTTCTTCGTCACGGGAGGCGTTGTGGAGCTGGAGCTGCTCTTTGAGTCGAGGGCGCATCAGGTCGAGGATCTCTGGTGGTACCTGGATGCGACGGTAGAGCTCTTCCATCTGCCCTTTGAGCCATTCCACTGGTACGGCTGACATCTGGCAGTTGGTGCGCTTGGAGAGCCTGCCGTTGCAGACAAAGTACTCGTACTGCAGACCTTGGTGGTTAGTGGGTTTCTGGAGGATCATGCGGGACCCGCGGTCGCCACACCAGGCGGTGGATTTGAGGAAGTGGTCGTGCTTGCGCCGGCGTTCGCCTTGGCGGCGGCTATTGAGTGTCTGTTGGACGCGGTCGAAGAGGCCTTGGGATATCAACGGCTCATGGTTGCCGGGATACTCCACACCGCAGTAGGTCAAGATCCCGAGATAGTACTTGTTCGACAGCACGGCGTGGATGTAGCGCTTGCTGACCGCCTTGGAGGGGTAGAGGCGAGTTGGGACAGTGGTAAGCCCTCTGGCGGCCAGCTCGTCGGTGAGATCGGCGACGGAGATGTTGCCCTCGGCGTAGCGTTCGAAGGCCCATTGGACAAGCGGGGATCGCTCGGGGTCGACTTCGACCGTGCGGGTCTCTACGCCCGTCTCGTAGATCCGGGTATTGAGGTAGCCCAAGGGAGCTTTGCCGGTGGTGCCGCCGGAGCGGACTTTCTGGCTCATGCCCTTGGTTACTTCGTTGGCCAGGTTCTTGGAGTAGAACTCGGCGATGGAGCTCATGATGCCGTGCATCAGGAGTCCACCGGGTGTCTGGTCGATATTTTCACTAGTGGAAACCAGCCGGACGCCAAACTCATCGAACTTGGCGTTGATGGCGACGTCGTCGGCGCGGTTGCGAGCTAGGTCGTGTTACGAAAATCCGGTGAGTGACACCGGCGTGTCATAAACAGCAACGAGGGTTTCCCCGCGCACGGTGTTGGTGTCTAATCATCAACGCACACAAGGAAACCCTCGTTGCCAACCCTACCGCCCTCGGCACGGCATGACCTCACCGACGCCGAATGGAACCTCCTCGCCCCACTGCTCCCCACCCCGTCGGGAAGGGGACGACCACGCACCTGGAACTTAAGGTCCCTGGTCGACGGCATCTTCTTTAGGATCCGTACCGGTTGCCCGTGGCGGGATGTCCATGAGCGCTACGGCCCCTGGTGGCGGGCCTATGACCTCTTCGTTCGTCTCCAGGCGACAGGTGTGTGGGAGACCATTCACACCCGGCTGCTCGCCCATGCCCAGCATGCCGGAAAACTCTCCTGGGAAGTCAGCGTCGACTCCACCACCAGCCGCGGCCATGTCCACGCCGCCGGCGCACGGAAAGACAGTCCCACCCGGCATCCAGGGGAGCCTGCCGATCACGGTTTCGGCCGGTCGCGGGGCGGGTGGTCAACGAAGATTCATGTGGCGATCAACGCCGACTGCGGGGTGATGTCGTTTGTGATCACCCCAGGTCAGGCAGGAGATGGCCCGCAGATGGTGCCGGTGTTAGACAAGGTCCGGGTCCCTACCGGCGACCGTGGCCGCCCGCGGCGACGACCCGACCGCGTGCTGGCAGACAAGGCCTACTCATTGCGGGCCAACCGGGCCTGGCTGCGGGCCAGGCGGATCCACACGACGATCTCCCAGCCGAAGGACCAGATCGCCAACCGCCGTCGCAGGGGATCAGCCGGTGGCCGCCCCCCTGCCTTCGATACGGCAGCCTACCGGCGTCGTAATGCCGTGGAACGGGGCATCAACCGGCTGAAACAGCACCGCGGATGCGCCACGCGCTTCGACAAGTTAGCGGTGCACTTCGCGGCGACTGTTCAGCTGGCAGCTATCCGGTACTGGCTGAAACGACTTTCGTAACACAACCTCGGCTGTAACCGCCAAATGTTTCACAAAATGCCTGGTCAGGGTATAATTGCACCATTGGCAGCTGCTCGTCGTAGAGGCTAATTAATCCCTCGGGAGCCTGACTGAAAACTCTTCGACGGGCACTGCCCGGCATTGATGTCTGAGTCGGTCAGTAATGTCGGTATTAACTAGAAGATAAACCACGTTCCGTGGAGGAGATGAACAGCATATGACTTTAAGAGCCCAGGATAAGAAGTTAGCGGCCAAGCTGCCGAAGGTGGTGGCATGGTAGTGGCTCTAAAAAAGTCTGATCTTTATAGCTCCCTCTGGAAGAGTGCCGATGAGCTGCGCGGCGGCATGGATGCCAGCCAGTACAAGGACTACGTCCTAACGCTGCTCTTCGTAAAGTACGTCTCAGATAAGGCTAAGAGCGATCCTTACAGCCTGATCGAGGTTCCCGAGGGCGGCTCTTTCGATGATCTGGTTGCACTAAAGGGTGCCCCGGACATCGGTGAGAAGATGAACATCGCCATCCGCCGGTTGGCTGAGGAGAACGACCTGCAGGGCGTTATCAACAACGCCGACTTCGATGACCCGAACAAATTGGGCGAAGGCAAGGCGATGCAGGATCGCCTGACCAACCTCATTAGCATCTTCCAGGACATCGATTTCACTGGTTCGCGTGCTGAAGGTGACGATCTGCTCGGGGATGCGTATGAGTACCTCATGCGGCATTTTGCGACGGAGTCCGGCAAGAGCAAGGGGCAGTTCTACACCCCGGCTGAGGTTTCCAGGATCATGGCTCAGGTACTGGAAATCCCGAAGGATGCTCCCCGCTCTACCACCGTTTATGACCCGACCTGTGGATCTGGTTCATTGCTGATCAAGGTGGCGGACTCTGCGCCCAACGGCTTGTCGATCTATGGCCAGGAGAAGGATAACGCCACCTGGGCTTTGTCTCGAATGAATATGATCTTGCACGGCAACGAGACGCATGACATCCGCCACGGAGACACGCTCTCTGATCCAAAGTTCCTCAAGGGAGAGCAGCTCCAGACCTTTGACTACTTCGTCGCCAACCCGCCGTTCTCTGTGAAGACCTGGAAGAACGGTTTCGACAAAGAGTACGGACGGTTCGACGGTTTCGCTGAACCGCCGGAGAAGAACGGTGACTACGCATTCCTGCTTCACATGGTGAAGTCGCTCGAGTCTGACGGTCGGGGAGCGGTGATTCTTCCCCACGGAGTGCTCTTCCGTGGCAACACCGAGGCCGCGATCCGTGAAGAGCTGATCAGGCGTGGCCTGATTAAGGCGATCATTGGATTGCCAGCCAACCTGTTCTACGGAACTGGCATTCCGGCTTGCATCATCGTTATCGATAAGAAGGAAGCGGCTAGCCGGACGGGCATCTTTATGATCGATGCCTCCAAGGGGTTTGAGAAGGACGGTGCTAAGAACCGTCTGCGTCCTCGAGATATGCGCAAGATCATCGACACCTACCTCGCCGGTGAGGAAGTCGAGCGCTACGCACGGATGGTGCCGCTGTCGGAGATATCCGATGCGAAGAACAACTACAACCTCAACATTCCGCGCTATATCGACACCTCTGAACCTGAAGACATCCAGGATCTGGAAGCCCACCTTAAGGGTGGTATTCCGAACCGAGATCTCGATGCCTTAGACGTATACTGGGATGCTTTCCCGAACCTGCGTAGTGAGCTGTTCCGGCCTCTACGTCAGGGCTACTCCGAGCTCACCGTCGAGCCTGACCAGGTAGCTAAGGTTATTGAGGAGTCGGAGGATGTTAAGGCCTTCACTTCTAGTGTTTCGAAGTCTGTTGAGGATTGGTGGAACTCCCACCGAGCTCAGTTGGAAGCGATCGACTCGCAGACCAGACCGCAGCAGCTGATCGAGGACCTCGGTGATGATCTGCTGGAGAAGTTTCGGGGTCGTCCGCTGATCAGCGAGTACAGCGTGTACGAGCAGCTGATGAGTTACTGGAACGACACCATGCATGATGATGTCACCCTGATCGTCGGTGCTGGATGGGTCGATGCAGCACAGCCTCGTGAAGCTCGTATCACTGGGTACGACAATAAAAAGAAGCCGAAGTACGAGAGCGCAGATCTGGTCATTGGAACTGGAGTCAAAGCTCAACGTTGGGTGACTGATCTGATCCCGCCGGCGTTGATTATCGATCGCTACTTCGCTGAAGAGAAGGCTGAGCTCGATCGTCTCACTATGGGGCAGGAGCGCATCAGCCAGGAGCTTCAAGAGTATATCGAGGAGCACGCGGTCGAGGAAGGTCTGCTTTGGGAGGCGGTCGATGACAAGGGCGAAGTTAAGGTCGGAGATGCGAAAAGGCGGCTCAAGGAAGCGAAGGCCGATGGCGCGGAAGCTGAAGAAATAACTGCACTCAACCACGTCGTGCTGCAATTTGGAGATGAAGCTGCAGCAAGAACTGCGATTAAGAACCTGTCTAAGAATTTAGATTCGAACACATTCACTCAATACGCGAAGCTGAGTCCTGCTGATATTCACCAGTTGGTAGTCATCGATAAGTGGCACATCGCGGTTCGCGACGGTATTGAAAGTGAGGTCGATGGGCTGACCTTCGACTTGACTGCTCGAGTTCAGCAGCTTGGAGAACGGTATAGTCAGACCGTTGAAGATATTGCTACGGAACTAATGGAACTTGAAATAAAGGTCAAGAAACATCTCAAAGCTATGGGGGTGGAGTCGTGACAACATGGATAGAGCGACGAACTTCCGACCTTATTGATGGCTTAAGAGCGGGAGTGAGCGTAAGATCCGTTTCAGGTGAAGCCGGTGGTCCTGCAGTCCTAAAGACCTCAGCGATCAAGTCTGGACGGTTTGATCCTCGCGAGTCGAAACCCATCCTGCTCGCCGACCTGCCCAGAGCAAAATGCCCCGTGGTCGCCGATAGCATAATCATTAGTCGCATGAATACGCCGGCTCTAGTTGGAGATGTTGGCTACGTAGAGAAAGACGTTGATAGCCTTTTTCTTCCCGACCGATTGTGGATTGCACGCTCAAAGCGTGGTTCTGGTACTGATATCAGGTGGCTCACCTACCATTTTTCTTCCCAGGCTGGAGCCCGCGCTCTGCGAGAATTAGCGACCGGAACTAGTGGGAGTATGAAGAATATTCCCAAGGATAAGGTTCTTGGCCTCAAGGTCTTAACGCCTACGCCACCTGAGCAGCGTGCCATCGCAGATGCCCTTACTGATGCAGAAAACTTAATCTCCTCCCTCGAGCGCCTCACCGCCAAGAAACAAGCAATCAAGCAGGGAATGATGCAAGAGCTGTTAACCGGACGTAGGAGACTACAGGGATTCTCCAAATCCTGGCAGGCGACAACTTTCGGAGATTTGGTTCGAATTCAGCGTGGCTCCGTGCTCACACGGGCCCAGGCTGGCAGTGGGCGCATTCCAGTGGTAGCTGGCGGTAAGACTCCCGCAGGGTACACGGACAAGGCAAATCGAGTGGGCCGCACTATCACTATCAGCGCTTCTGGCGCGTCAGCTGGCTATGTAGCCCTCTACAACGAGCCGATATTTGCTTCGGACTGCTCAACAATCAGTAGTTCGAGACATTACGACTTAGACTTCATCTACTACTGTCTTCTGTTGCGACAGGATGATATCTACAGAGCACAGACTGGTGGGGCACAACCTCACATCCACGCTTGCGACGTGTACCCGATGGAAATTCGGGTGCCGACGGACATGCAAGAGCAAATCGCAATCGCGCAGGTGTTGGTCGATGCCGACAAAGAGATTATGGCTCTTGAACGTCGCCTCGAATCCGCCCGAGGTATCAAACAGGGCATGATGCAGGAGCTTCTAACCGGCCGCACGAAGTTGGTTTCGGAGGGAGTCCGATGAATGTCGAGTGGGCTATTGAGCAGTTGGATACTTTCATCACCATGACCGTGATGACGAACAATAGCCGCAGTGGTCGAGATGTAACGGTGATCTCTAACAAGTCGAGTACGGCTGCCTCGGACTCACAGGTAACGAAGCAGGCCCAGGTAGTTGAGAAGATCCTGGACCGAGTTACCCCTCGATGGCGTACCGAGATCGAACTGTCGTCGATCAATCGTTGGACTCGTCATCGTGAGGCATCGATTCGCTGTCGCGAGGAGTTGATACGGAAGAAGGAGATCGAAGAAAATCTAGGGGAAAATGCTCCTGAGCTTTCTGCTGTGGAGTTGCACCCTTGGATTTGGGATGGAGCGAAGTCACTTTGGCAGTCAGGTCATTACCGTGAAGCTGTCGGCGGTGCAATTCGAAAGCTCAACGCTGAGACCCAGAACAAGCTAGGTCGACGGGACCTAAGTGAGACGAAGCTCTTCCAGGAAGCCTTCACTGAAAAGCCCGCTTCCGTCGGCAAGGCCCGCCTGCGGCGGATGAAGCCCGAGGCAAGCGACACGTACAAGTCGGTTCAACGTGGAGCTATGGCATTTGCTGAGGGAGTTTTTGCCGGTATTCGGAACCCCCTTAGCCATGAAGCCGACCACGAGCTGAGGGAGCAAGAAGCGCTAGAGTATCTCGCGGCACTGAGCGTGGTAGCCCGTTGGGTCGATAACTCTACGGTGGAGGTCGCGTCATGACTTTAGTAGGACAACGGGAACGTATGACGCAGGATCGAGTAGTCGAGCTTCTATCCGAGCAGCTAGGGTACGATTGCCTCGGCGATTGGAAAGATCGAGTCAACTCGAACGTCGAAGAAGAGTTGCTACGTCAGAACCTTCTTGCTCGTGGCTATGACGAGGATCTTGTTCGTCGCGCTATTCAGCAATTCGCTACCGCGGCTTCTCTGCCGGCAGGTGGATCACTCTACGACGCCAACCGCAGAGTGTATGGCCTGCTCCGTTACGGAGTGAAGGTCAAGCGTAGTGTCTCGGAGAACTTCGAAACGATCTGGCTTATCGACTGGAAGAACCCGGAAGCTAACCATTTTGTGGTGGCCGAAGAGGTCTCAATCAAGGGCAAGAACACCAAACGTCCTGATGTCGTGCTCTATGTCAACGGTATCGCCCTTGGGGTCATTGAACTCAAGCGCTCTAAGGTCAGCGTTGGTGACGGCATTCGTCAGCATCTGGGCAATCAAAAAGCGGACTTCGTTCGTCCTTTCTTCACCACGGTCCAGCTACTGTTCGCTGGCAATGACGTCGAGGGGCTTCGCTACGGCGTGATCGAGACGCCAGAGAAGTACTGGCTGGAGTGGAAAGAGCCAAGCGAGGTTGAGAAACCTCTCAATCGTGGCCTGCTTCAGATGGCGAACAAGCAGCGCTTCCTTGAACTTATCCATGACTTCATCGTCTTCGATTCGGGCGTGAAGAAAACCGCCCGACACAACCAGTACTTCGGTGTCAAGGCTGCTCAGGAGCGTATCGCTCGCCGCGAAGGCGGCATCATTTGGCACACCCAAGGGTCAGGTAAGAGCTTGACGATGGTGTGGTTGGCGAAGTGGATCCGGGAGAACCAGCGCGAGGCCCGTGTCTTAGTGATCACCGACCGCACCGAACTCGATGAGCAGATCGAGAAGGTTTTTGCTGGCGTCGATGAGACCATCGAACGGTCGACGTCTGGAGCCGGCATGATCGGCATGCTCAACCGGAACCAGCCCTGGCTGATGTGCTCACTGGTGCATAAGTTCCGGGGTGATGACGAGAAGGATCAGGGCGACACGGAAGACTTCGTGCGTCAGCTCAAGAAGCCCCTGCTTGAGGGGTTCAATCCGAAGGGCAATCTCTTCGTCTTCGTCGATGAGGCTCACCGTACACAGAGCGGCAAGCTTCACAGTGCGATGAAGGAGCTGATGCCGAATGCGATGTTCATCGGCTTTACCGGCACGCCTCTTCTTAAGAAGGACAAGGCCTCCAGTATTGAGACTTTCGGCTCCTACATCCACACCTACAAATTCGATGAAGCTGTTGAAGATGCCGTGGTTCTGGACCTCCGGTACGAGGCTCGAGACATCGAGCAGAAACTCACGAGCCCAGAGCGGGTCGATGAGTGGTTCCAAATCCACACCCAAGGCATGACCGATCTGACAAAGCACCAGCTGAAGAAACGGTGGGCAACGATCAAGGAAGTCGAGTCCGCTGAGCCGCGTGCTCGGCAGATCGCGGCAGACATCCTCACGGATATGGCCAGGATGCCTCGCCTAATGGATGGCCGAGGCAACGCCATGCTGGTGTGTTCGAGTGTCTACCAAGCCTGCAAGTTCTACGACATCTTCAGCCGCAGTGAACTCGCCGGCAAGATCGCCATCGTCACGAGCTATGAGCCGAACGCATCCAAGATCTCCAAGGAAGACTCCGGGGCCGGCAAGAACGAGGAGATCGTCAAGTACGACATCTACCGTCGGATGCTCGCCGACTACTTCCAGACCAACCCCGATGATGCTGTCAAGCGGATTGACGAGTTTGAGAAGAGTGTCAAGGAGACGTTCATCAAGTATCCCGGCCAGATGCGGCTACTTATCGTGGTCGATAAACTCCTGACCGGCTTTGATGCACCGAGTGCGACCTATCTCTACATCGATAAGAACATGCAGGATCACGGCCTCTTCCAGGCTATCTGCCGCGTGAACCGGCTCGATGGTGACGATAAAGAGTACGGCTATATCGTCGACTACCGCGACCTGTTCAAATCTCTGGAGGATGCGGTCTCTGACTACACCTCCGAAGCTTTCGCAGACTACGACGAAGAAGATGTGGAAGGCCTACTCAAGGATCGTATTGAGCAGGAGCGTCAAGACCTGGACGAGGCTCTTGAAATGGTGCGTGCTCTGTGTGAGCCAGTGGCTCCACCGAAGGGCACGTTGCAGTACCAGCATTATTTCTGCGCGATGGAAAGCGGCAACGCTGAGCAGCTCAAGGCCAACGAACCTAAGCGTGTCGACCTGTACAAGGGTGTGGCGAGCCTGGTTCGGGCATACGCCAACTTGGCTAACCGAATGACTGATGCCGGGTACTCGCCGAGCGAAGCGGAATCTATCAAGCAGCAGGTCAAGCACTTCGTCGATGTCCGCGACGAGGTGAAGCTCGGCGCTGGCGAGAATGTTGACCTCAAGCAGTTTGAGGCCGGCATGCGCGCGCTTCTCGATACCTACATCCAGGCGGATGCTTCTCGGAATCTGGCGACCTTTGACCAAGGTCTCGTCCACCTCATCGTCGAGCACGGGGTCGGAGCCATCGAGAAACTCCCCGAGAGCATCCGCAAAGATCCAGAAGCGGCTGCTGAGACCATCGTCAACAACGTCCGTAAGACGATTGTTGACGAGCAGGCGATGAATCCGAAGTACTACGAGTCGATGTCGACGCTCCTGGACGCCTTGATCGAGCAGCGCCGTGAGGCCGTCATCGACTACCAGGAGTACCTCCTCAAATTGGTCGAGTTTACTCAGCAGTTGGCCAAGGGGGAGTCGGAGCAGAAGTACCCGAAGTGGGCAGATAGTTCTGCCCGCCGCGCCCTGATCGACTTCGCATGGCCGGAGGGCATCGAAGTAGATGTCGAGCGGGTCTATCGCACGATCCAGCGCAACAAAGAACATGGTTGGGCTGGAGATAAGACCAAGCAGAAGTCTTTGATGCGTACTCTCGCGCTCAACTTCCCTGGGCTCCTGCAACCTGTGGACATGAAGGAGCTTCTTAACCTATTGGCGATGCATGATGAATTCCGCTAGTTCCTACCTCACTGTTTCTGGTTTCGATGTTGAGCTGGTCTACAAAGACATCAAGAACATGCACCTGTCGGTCTATCCGCCGATGGGTCGAGTACGGGTGGCAGCGCCGGCTCGCCTAGACGAGGACACGATTCGTCGGGCGATCATCCAGCGACTGCCGTGGATCCGGCGGGAGCGGGAGCGGTTGCAGAATGCGAACCGTCAGTCGGAGCGGCAGATGGTTTCCGGAGAGAGTCACTACGTGTGGGGCAAGCGCTACCGCCTCGATGTCTCAAAGCACAGCGGCAACCCGAAGGTACTCGTGGCCGGAGACACTCTCTGGCTTTACTCGCCGGAGGGATCGACCCGTGATGATCGGTTCGGCATCCTTGACCGTTGGTACCGGCGAGAACTCAAGGCAGCACTTCCGCCTCTAGTTGAGAAGTGGGAGACAGCCATGGGAGTAAAAGCTAACCAGGTCACGGTCAAGCGGATGAAGACTAAGTGGGGTTCATGCAACCCTGATAGGGGTAATATCTGGTTTAACCCGGAGCTGGCGAAGAAGAATCCTCGGAGTCTGGAGTACCTAGTGGTTCATGAGCTGGCGCACTTGCTCGAGCGGAGTCATAACGAGAAGTTCGTAGCCATCATGGATCGGTACCTACCGGACTGGACTGCTCGGCGAGATGAACTGAATGAAGCGCCATTAGCGGCGGAAGACTGGAATGAAACTAGCTGTGATTAAGGAACGAAAATAATGACCAATTTGGAATTGAAATTGGCGGGGTGGACCGGTCCATCCAGTCCGACTGAACAAGAAAAGCAAGACCGCACCGAGAGGATGATTCGGGAAGCCGTTGAAGCTCATCCAGCCTTTGATGGAATGTCCTGTAAGATTTATGCGAAGGGATCTTATGCAAACAATACAAATGTAAAAGCCGACAGCGACGTTGATATCGCGGTCGAATGCCAAGATCTCTTCTACTGGGATGAACACACTTCGGGGGCTCATCCAGCAAGTAACGGTATCTACGAAGGAATTTGGACGCCCGAAAAGCTCCGTCACGAACTGACAATTGCGTTGAGAGCTAGGTTCAGCACCTTAGTGGATACAAGCGGATCAACCGCCATTCAAATTAATTCCAATTCTGCCCGCGTTGAGGCGGACGTCGTGCCTTGTTTTTCTTATCGATATTATTTTTCGCCGACTTCCTACCGCGAGGGCGCCAAAATATTTAAAACTGATGGTAATTCAATTGTAAACTACTCAGCTTTGCAGCTGGAAAACGGACGAAATAAAAACAACAGGACCAATTACAGATTCAAAAAATCAGTCCGCATTATCAAACGTCTAGAAAATGCAATGGCCGAGGAAGGGTATCATCAGGAGGTCTCGTCATTCTTTATCGAATGTCTTGTCTACAACTGTCCGGATACGGTGTTTCAGCGCCTAACCTGGATCGAGACTGTAAAAGGCATTCTCGCGCATATTTATACATCCCTCGAAGGTACGGAACCCACCGATTCAGAGAATCGCTGGTTGGAGGTTAATGGTGCGAAGTATCTCTTTCATGGATCGCAAAAATGGAGTCGCGAGGATGGACGAAATTTTGCCTACGCGGGGTGGAACTACCTTGGTCTGGGAGGGGCTTAAATGGCGCGGCCAATTGGTTTAGTTCGAGCCGTCGTTATCATTGTCTCCAGTGCGTATGCCGTTCTGATTTTCGTCTTGGGATTCGACCTACCACCGTGGTGGAGGGTCTTGGTATCCATGTTTCCGATCTTGGCTGCGGGATTTGTAATGGCCTGGGATCTATGGATTTGGCGTTGGCCAGGGATAATAAGGCTCTTTCGACGACCTGATCTCCGTGGGTTATGGAGAGTTACGCTCACTCCTCATGAGGATTCTGCGATTCCAGAAGGCGGCAACTGGGGCCCAGTGGTGGCCTATTTAGAGGTCAGGCAAACTTTCTGGTCTATTCACCTTAAGCTGTATACGTTGCAGAGCTCCAGTAGAAGTACTGGATTCAGCTGGATAAACACACCCGAGAATGAGGTCGATTGCCTGAGCTACATTTATGATGGCATGCCAAAAATCTCTGAGACGTCTTTCATTACGAGGAACATTGGCGTCGGTACGCTAGCGCCGACATCACTTAAGCCAACTCAAATTGAAGGGCGATACTTTACTGATAGGCCAACGAAGGGAGATCTGGTTATGGAATTTGTGGACCGTTCGAGCGGCTATCCGTCCTTCAACGCAGCGGACCGTTACGCAGACTCAATCCGTGCCAGTCAGGAAGCCGTACAAGAATCAACGAGCAGTCATTGATTTCTCAAATCCAGATTGAGAATTGTCGTCGATGGCTCAATCTGACACTAAGTTTAAGCAGGACCTGAATGCTCTCGTTGGAGACGATGAGGCTGAAAAAGTACTCTACCAGGCAAGATTGCGCTGGCCATCACTTAGAGTGTATCGAGAGCTGGAGATTACTCCTGAAACTGCCGCGAGTAATGGAGAAATTTTCGACACTAGCCAGAAACTCCGGATGAACCAACAGAGCCAACAGGATACCCATTCGTAAGCGGATTTGGCGATGGGTTACTCGGCAAACTCAGCTCATTAAACAAAGTACTATAAGTTATACTTATTTTAAGAGTAAAACTATTTAGGAGCTTAGATGGCAAAGGAAAAGCAGGAGCAACGATCGATCGTTAAAGTAGTCTATTTTGACCAGGATACAGCGTCTGACTACTTAGATATCGTTGCAGGAGGCAGTCTCGAATCAACCAAAGAGACCATTGGCACGAGGACTGTCGAAACCCATGCCAGCGTAGAAGCTAAACTCAGTGCAAAGCTTAGTTGGCTTCCCTTTATCGGCGGTGCAGGCGAACTGGGAGCCGGGGCTGAAGCCTCTCTAGCCGGCGGAAGTATTTTAAGCAAGACGCTGTCAAACACGATCTTGACTGACTACCTGGAATCTTCTAGTGGCGATCTAAGAATTTCAAAACTGAATGGGTTTCGGGTTTATGCCGCCGAGAATTCCATGGCTTTCATGAAGATGTTTACGCCATACATGATCGCAGCTCGCGCAGAAGACGCTGACTTCAATATGGCATTGATGGATGAAGCGCTGGAGAAGGCGAAGGGTTATTACGAGCTAATCGGCGAAGATGCGACTCAACGCAAGATTGTCTTGCGCTTCAACATCCGCGCCTTCCGGAACAGTTACGGACTCTCGGATCTATCACGAATGAACTTAGTTTTTCATGGCATTGAAGTCGGTCATACTACGGAACTGAGTTTGAATATTGAGTCAGAACTAGCTCAAAACTCTTCCCGAGATCTTAAACTTGCTAGCTTCATCGAAGAATCTCACTCTGATTCATCCGGAGCCTCTGGCGATAACAAGCTGCCGGTTTACGACATCATCCTGGCCGGTGTAGAAAGCGGTGCGTAATGGCGACCCATGACATGAAGGCCTATATTTACTATGGACCTTCATCCTGGTTTAAAGCAGAGACAGCAGGGCTGGAGGCGGAATCGTTACTAGATATCGTTTACGAGCTCGACAACCTCAATAGACAGTTCAGCATCGTGGATAAACGCGCCTCCAGCCCTTCGGAGACAGAGCCTGAAAATGTCGAGGAAGGCCCGGAGCATGTTTTGGCAGAATCTGGAGACTACGCCAGTCTGACAGAAGCAACGATCTCAAATTTTGCAGGGTTAGTGCGGTCAGTTGGTCCGAAGAATATCTATTTGAATAATCCTCCTGAGCTCGTTAGATCTCACCTTGAACGAGTGGCCGAGGTTGAGGAAGTTTCTTACGAGCTAGGCAGTTTTGATGCGCGAGTGCTGCAAGAGTTCAACGCTGATTTCCAAGACCACCTCGTAGGCCAAGACTCGGTTAAGAGCGAACTTCTTGCGGCGATGTATCAGTTGACGCGTCAGAATGTAGATGGACCCGTTGTCGTGATGTTTTATGGGCCATCAGGGGTTGGTAAAACCGAGACTGCGAAGTTTATCAGTCGCCTCACGGGAGGATTGCTTTTCCGAAAGCAATTTTCAATGCTACACAGCGAAAAATTTGCCTCTTATGTTTTCGGAGGAAGTCACCAAGAACCCTCGCTCGCACTGGACCTGATGGAGAGAGAATCAAGTGTAATTCTCTTCGATGAGTTTGATAAAGCAAGTTCAGTTTTCCATAGCGCCTTCTATGAGCTGTTTGACGAGGGTGTGTTGGAAGACAAGAACTATAGAGTAAAGGTTGGCAGGTCGCTGATTATTTGTACGTCGAATTACGGTTCAGAGAGTGCAGTGAAAAAGGCGCTAGGCGAAGCGCTTTACTCAAGGTTCGATGCCTTTATCGAGTTCCATCCGTTAATCGGTTTCGAGGTGGAGAAAATTATCGACCGGTTGGTCGATGTGAAGTTTAAAGAGCTGACTCATAAAGAGGCATCCATCCTCAATGCTGATGAACTCAAAATAAATCTTAAGAGCCACTCGAAGCAGCTCGGTAATATTCGAAAACTGAGTAGCGTGATTGATCAGATTATTGGTCATAAATTAGCAATGGCTCTTCTGGAGACAGCGGAAAGTATCAATCCTTAGTCGCCTTAGCTCTGGGCATTCTTGTTACGCCCATTTAACCTAAAACCGCCTCATTGCGTCCGCCAGTTGTGGCTTAAAGGGCCCGGCGCTGGCCAATATTCAAACATGACGGTATCAGGAACTTTACAGAGGTAGGCTGGCCTCCTGGAGCATCTCGCGTCCGCTTGACAACACCTCGTATATGTTGCGTGATGCTTGGCGTACACAGAAAAAGGCAGTCGGTAGCACCGGCTGCCTTTTTTGATTTCCGAACACGGTGTCGAACACGTAACGATCACTGTCGCGCACCGGCGCTAGCGTTCGGGGCATGACTGCTACTCCTGACACCTCCGGCCCACAAACCACGCTGGCCGACGTGAACTCCTTGCGCGCCCGGCGCGTGACGCTGCACTCCAACAGTGACTTGGACGATTTCTCCGCGGCAGCACGGCGCATCGCGGAGGACATTGCCGACCACCCGGGATCGCCCGGACGATCCATTATCGGCGCGGTGGCTCTGGCGGCGTTGGTCATCATCGCCGCAGGCGTTGTGGCGGGCCTGTTGTTCGATGCCGGGGCCGTGCTCATGGAAAGTCTGGGCAATGGATCGTAAGGGAGTCGGGTGCGCGCTTCTAGTCGGCGTCGCCTTCCTCATTGGGCTGCTGATGTGGGCTCTCGCGATTGCTCTCGTCATGCTCGCCGGGGTTGTCGCACTCGGCGGGATCATCGTGGGAGGGGGCATCGTCGCACATGCGGTCAGCGAGGTAAAAAGAGCGCGCGAGGTCGATGAGATCGGGGAGACGGTAGCCCAGATGAGCGTTGAATCTGAACGCGACCTGCTGGCGACACTCGTTGACCTGGACGAGCTGATCCGCACCCGTGGTGTGGGCACGTCCTTGGAAGGCACGCTCTACACCAACCCCGCGGCTTTGCGCACCGAACGCAGGAGGCTAGAGACCATGCTCACGCGCCTGTCCGTCGCTCCGGACACGCCCAGCAGGCTCGCCGCCGTTGTAAGTGCTGAGACCCTGCGCGTCAAGGTCAACGCGGTACTGGACGGGGCCTCATAAACGCGATGCGGGATTCGGCCACTAGACTCGCACCCGTGCTGCGAACCATGCTGAAGTCCAAGATTCACCGAGCGACCGTCACGCAGGCCGACCTCCACTACGTCGGCTCATGCACCATCGACGCTGACCTCATGGAGGCTGCGGACATCTACGAGGGTGAGCAGATCGACGTCGTTGACATCAACAACGGCAACCGACTGACCACCTACGCCATCACGGGCGACCGGGGCACGGGCGTGATCGGCATCAACGGCGCCGCCGCCCGCCTGATCAGCCCCGGCGACCTCGTCATCATCATCGGGTATGCGCATTACGAGGAGCAGGAGCTTAAGGACTACAGCCCGCGGGTCATCTTCGTCGATGAGAACAACAAGCAGGTCGAGCTCGGCGAGGACCCAGCCCACGCGCCGGCGGGTTCCGGCCTGATCAACCCGCGCCACCCGGACTAAGCTCGCGAACCCGGCAGCACGCCGCGAATTGTGAGACGCTATCTCACGATGTCTACACAGCAGGTTAAAGGTAACGTCGCCGAAGTCTTCTCCGTCTTCCTCCGCCTCGGGCTGACCTCCTTCGGAGGGCCGACGGCGCACCTCGGCTACTTCCGCGACGAGTTCGTGTCCAGGCGCAAGTGGATGAGCGAGAAGACCTACGCCGACTTGGTCGCCCTGTGCCAATTCCTGCCCGGGCCCGCCTCAAGCCAGGTAGGCATGGCGGTCGGGTTACAACGCGCCGGCTACCTCGGCATGTTCGCGGCGTGGTTCGCGTTCACCATGCCGTCGGTAATCGCGCTTGTACTCTTTGCCCTTGGGGTCGCGGTCATGGGGGACATCTCCGACGCCGGGTGGCTGGCGGGCCTGAAAGCCGCGGCGGTCGCCGTCGTTGCGCACGCGGTTCTCGGCATGACAAAGTCGCTGATCACCGACAAGATCCGCGCGGGTATCGCCCTGGCGGCATTCATCCTTGTGCTTTTAATCCCCAACCCGTTCGTCCAGGTCGGCGCGATCGTCGTTGGTATGGTCGCGGGGCTCGCAGCGCTCCGGGCGACTCCCGATGCAGACGATGACGTTGGGTTTAGCTCGCGGGTGCCGAAGAGCGTGGCGTTCGCGACGCTCGCGGTTTTCGCAGCCCTGCTCGTGCTTCTGCCTGTGCTCGCGGCCGCGGCCAGCAGCACAACAGCCTTTATCGCTGACACCTTCTACCGCGCCGGTGCGCTCGTCTTCGGCGGCGGCCACGTTGTCCTACCGCTGCTGGAGAGCGCGACCGTGCCCACCGGGCTGGTTGACCACGACACCTTCCTCGCCGGGTACGGCGCCGCGCAGGCGGTGCCGGGTCCGCTGTTCACCTTCGCCTCCTTCCTCGGCGCATCCGCCCAAGGGGTGCACTGGGCGATCGGGGCCGTGGTGGCGACGATCGCGATTTTCCTTCCCGCCGCCCTCCTCGTCCTCGGGGCGTTGCCGCTGTGGGAGGGCTTGCGCAAGCACGCGGCCACGGCGCGCGCAATCGCTGGTGCGAACGCGGCCGTGGTGGGCATCCTCGCCGCCGCGCTGTACGACCCTGTATTCATCGCCGGTGTGACCTCCGCGGCCACGATGGCTGTGGCTGCGGCATCGTTTACCGCGCTGCAGGCGTGGAAACTGCCGGCGTGGGCGGTCGTGATTGCCGCCGCCGTCATCGGTTTGATCGCGCTGTAGCTCAATAGAGCAACCTGGCACTCTCCCGTAAGCGGTGTATTCTTGGACACGTACATTAAAAATTTTCGTTACAGCAAAGGAAGTGTCATGACTGACATTAAGAACGTTTCCGTCATCGGTTCAGGCGTCCTGGGCGCCCAGATCGCATTCGTCGTCGCTCACGCCGGGTTTAAGGTCACCGCATGGGACATCAACGACGACGCGGTTGAGGCCGCCAAGGGACGTTTTAAATCCATTGGCAAGTCCATGATCGCCGACCTCGACACCGCTAGCGAGGAAAGCGTCGCCAAGGCTCACGAGAACCTCTCGCTGACCACGGACATGGAAGCAGCCGTCGCTGAGGCGGACATTATTATTGAGGCAGTTCCGGAGAAGCTCGACCTGAAGCGCTCCACCTGGGAGAAGCTGGGCAAGGCAGCACCGTCGCACACCATCTTCTGCACCAACACCTCGTCGCTGCTCGGCAGCGAGATTGCGGACGCCTCCGGCGACCCGAAGCGCTTCGTCAACACCCACTTCGCCAACCGCGTATGGGTCAAGAACATTGTTGAGATCATGCCGAACCCGGAGACGGACCTGAAGTACCGCGACATTGTCGAGGAGTTCGCCCACGAGGCTGACCTCGCACCCGTCGTGCTGAAGAAGGAGCAGCGCGCCTATCTCCTCAACACCATGATGGTTCCGTTCCTGCAGGCAGCGCAGTACCTCTACGTCAACGATGTCGCTGACGTCGACCAGATTGACAAGGACTGGCGCATCGCCATGAGCACCGAAGTGGGACCGTTCGAGATCATGGACATGATCGGCATGCGCTCCATCGTTAACGTTACTGAGGGTTCCGGCGAGGACCAGCCGGAGTGGAAGAAGAAGTTCACCGAGATCGCCAAGCAGATGATCGAGGAAGGTCGCTCCGGCCAGGGCGACGGCGAGGGTTTCTACAAGTACGACGACAACGGCAACAAGATCGAGAAGTAACCCGCCCGCGGTAGGGGTGCCGACCTGCTGATTTGTCGGATAGCGGGGGCGTGTTCTATCTTTTAGGAGTCGCAAACGACAGAAAGAACGCGCCCCGTTCGTCTAGCGGCCTAGGACGTCGCCCTCTCACGGCGGTAACACGGGTTCAAATCCCGTACGGGGTACAACCAGCCCGGATTCCTGCATGGAGTCCGGGTTTTTTCTAACCCAGCGCGCGCAGGTAACACACCCGCGTGATCACTTCCTGGCCCGCCCGCAGCAGTACACCGAGGCTCGCCCACGCGCGTGTCGACGGCCGCGAGATCGCCTCAATCACAAAAGCCACCTCGCCACCGGCGCGCCGCTCCACCACGAAGCGCTCCTCGCCGCGCTCCGGGTGTCCGGGCAGCGCCGCGTACACAAACCCGATGCGGTTCGGCTCGTCGATGACCTCGGTAACACGGCAATAGAACCGTAAAGGGAGCACGCTCGGGCTCATCTCGACGATCGCGCCGGGAGTGACGCGGGGCACGCTCGACCGCACGCGAAACGCGCTGCGCTGCACCTGCCAGGACATGAGGCGTTCGCCTGCGGCGTGGAAGGGGGCGTCGATAAGCACCTCGCGGCGAAACCGCGTAGCGGGCGCGCCGGCATCGACAAGCATCGGCGCCTGCGCGCGCTTGGCGCTCGCAACCCGCCCCGGTAAAACGCCCAGGCTACGCGTCGGTCTTCGGTCCAAGCTCGGCCTCCAGCACCTCTTGGGCGACCTTCATCGCGGACAGCGCGGCGGGCGCGCCACAGTAACCACTGGCGTGGATGATCGCCTCGGTGATCTCCTCGCGGCTCAGCCCATTAGTCAGCGCGCCGCGCACGTGACCGCGCAGCTCCTCGGTCGCGCGCAGGGCGACGAGCATGCCGATGTTGAGCAGGCTGCGGTCGCGGCGACTCAGCCCCTCGCGCGTCCACACCGACCCCCATACGGTGGAGGTGATGTGGTGCTGCAGCTCCTCGCCGTCGGAACCCTTCGCGCGGGCGAGTGCAGCCTCGACGAACTCGTCGCCCATCACCTCGCGGCGCACGTTAATGCCAGCCTCAAAGCTGTTGTTCGGGGAAGTGGAATCAGTCATGCCACTCTAGTTTATGCGCGTGCTTATCGACGCCCCACCTTCCCCAAACTCAGGCTGCTCAGGGCGTTACTGCTCAGCGAGGACCCTTCAGCCGGTACAGGCGTCGGCGTCGCGCTCGGCAGGGTGACGTAGTCGGGCAGCGGCGCGGGGGCGTCGATAGGCTGCTTCGCCGGCGCCATGTCCGCACCGAGGTCCTTGGCGAAGATAAGGCGGGTCGACTCGTAGACGCGCTCGGTGTTTTCGTTGAGCTCGAACACGCGTGCGCCGCGCAGGGTGTGCTGGTCGCGGGTGCCGTCGCGAAGCCCGTAGGGTGCGAAGCCGGTGCCGGGGCAGTAGCCGAGCTCCACGCCGTAGTAGTCACCGTAGAAGCTGTTGATGTGGTCGTGGCCGCAGTAGATGCCCTGGACGTCGCCGCGGTCGCGCACGGCGGCGTGGATGCCGGAGTTGAATGCGCCGTAGTAGACGTCCTCGTGCTTGACCCCGTCGATGTTGTGCTTGCGGGCAGCGGCGTTGTGGTCGATGCCGGAGGTCTTCGCGGTCCCGCCGAACCACATGTCGCGGTGCTCGTAGGTGGGGATGTGGAAGAACATCAGGCCCGGCACGGGTGCACCGAAGCGCGCCTCGGCGGCGCGGGAGCGCCCGAGGTACCAGTCGATCTGGGCGGGGCGGATGTAGTCGTAGTGCGGCACGTCCTCGCCGGCTGCTTCCTGGAAGTCCTCCGGCATGTAGTTGCCGGAATCCACCAGCCACACGGAGTAGGAGGCTCGGGCCGCGTCGTGGGCGGAGGCGATGAGCAGGTGGGCGTCCGAGTGGCCGAAGGGGCGATCACCCGCCGGCGGGTTGAGGTTGTACTTGTAGGTACGAACGAACTCGGCGATGTGGGCTTCGGTGACCCCGGTGCCGTGCTCCTCGATGGAGTCCTCGTCGTGGTTGCCGAAGGTGATCGCCCACGGGATCGCGCGGGACTCCATGGGCAGGACCACGTTGTTGACTGCCTGGTAGACCTGCTCCGGGGTGGTCGGGCCGCCATCGATGACGTCGCCGTTGATCAGCGCGAAGCCGGGCTTTTCGGCGTCGAGGACGCGCTCCATGAACTCGATGGTGCGGTGGTCGGTGAGGTGGTTGTCCTGGGTGTCGTTGAACTGGATGATCTTGAAGCGACCGGAGGCGTCGAAACGCAAGGGCATGGGCGAGTCCGCGGCGCGCTGGGCCTGAGCGGCGGCGCGCGACGTTGCTGGAAGCGAGGCGGCGGCTGCTGCGGTGGCCGCGCCGAAGAGCAGTGAGCGGCGCGTAAGGGACAGGGCGGGAGGTGTCTGATCGGCCATGAGAGTTCGGGGTTCCTTCTCCGGGAGACGTGTGGGGCGACTTTGACCCTGCGACACAATAGAGCAGCGTTATGAACTTCGGTTTACCCGTGCGTTAACGAAACGGTAAAAGCTGCTTTTTCACAAAATTTTTTCGTGAATCGTTCTCAAATCGGCCCCTAGGAAGGCGAGCGCGTTGTATGGTACACGCAAGCATCACTAGTTTCTGTGAGCTAAATTACTTCTGTATTTTCTTACCGGGAAGGACAATGATGGGGTACATCAAGAAGGGGCGGTTCGCCGCCATCCTGGCAGCGGGTCTGCTCGCCGTCGGGGCTGAAACCACGGTTATGGCGCAGACGGGCATGTCCGCGAACCTTGCGCTGTCGAACGTGATCTTCACCCAGAAAGTCGGCGAGATCAAGGGCAAGGATTTCGACCTCTTCGTCGACACCGAGGCCATGGAAAACGGCAACGTTGGCGTGTCTCGCCTGCACTTTAGGGACGCCGTCATTTCGGATCTGTGCATGTCCGCGCCCATCCAGCTACCGGGCATGGGAGCCAAGAAATTCCAGATGCTCGTGCCCGGTGAGGGCACCACCGCGACCAACCTGGTCATCGGCGCCAAGGAGCTCTCCGGCTCGATGACAATGATCAACCCGCACATCGGCATCGACGCAACACAGCTCAACGATCGTGCCCTGCCTGGCTCTTTCGGGCTGAACGCCGCGGGCCTGAACGCAACCGACCAAACAATTTACGCCTCGTCGATCTCCGCCGACAGCCTGACAGCGCGCGGCGGAAAGATCACGGTGGAGGAGGCTGACGGTGGGCAGTGTTAAATGGGTACCCGGGGTCAGCGCCGACAGAGACGATGACTTCTTCTTCGAGGACGACGTCGACACGGCGATAGTGCCAGTCGCGTCCGAGGTCGAGCCTGAGGACATCGCCGCCGACCCCGCACGCCCGACGTTTACGGAACGCTTCTCCGCGTGGACGTCGAAACGCCCCTTTGCAGGCGGGCTGCTGATGTTCCTGGCGGGTGTCGTCATCCTCACCCCGGCGTATATGTCGTTCGAGGTCTCCAACATCCAGGTCCAGATCGCCACAATGTCCGGGGTGTCCACCCTGCTCATCGGCGTGCTGCTGATGTGCTGCGGCCTGATGACGTGGTTCCAGCCCGAAGGCAGGCTACTCGCCGGCGTCGCCGCGATCATCCTCGCGGTCGTGGCCATCCCCACCTCGAACTTCGGAGGCTTCATCGTCGGCGCCCTGCTCGCGCTCATCGGTGGGGCGCTGGCCCTGTCGTGGGTGCCCGGCGTTAAGCCTGCGCGGCGCTCACGTCGGCGCCGGCGCGCCGAAGCAGCGAAGGAAGGATAATGGCACCGCGACTCAAGACGCCCCGTGGGCGTCGAATAGCACTGAGCGTTGGCTTTACGACGCTCACCGCAACCGCAGTGTGCGCCGCCGCGCCGACGGTCACGGTGGCGCAGATCCCCGCCATTGACCAGCTGCTCGCCCCGCTGCAGCAGGGCAACGCCCCGCAGCCACCTCTACCGCCGGAGCTGCCAGAGCCGCTGCCCTCTCCACTGTCGGCGCAGCCGCAGCAGGTCCCCGGCTTCGAGGGCATCCCCATGCCGCCGCAGCTGTCCAGCGTCCCGCTCGCGCTGCCGGAGATTCCCGGGCTGGACTTCGAACCGCCCGCCCCGGTGGAGGGGATGGGTTTGCCCTCGGGCACGACCTATACGGTCCAGTCGGACTCGACGGCCCTGACGGGCAACGTAAAACTGTCCTACGTCACCATCGACACCGCGCAGGGCCCGCGCGCGGCGATCCGGATCGACGCGGACAAGGTCGTGCTGGACAACCTGCGCGTGCGCTTCCCGAGCAGCTTCGAGGGCACCCCGGACCAGTGGCAGCGCTCCGGGCCGGGGGTGACGACCACCCTGACAGGCAACTTCCACATTTTCGTGCAATCGATGAAGGTGACTCCTCAGATCGCCGGCATTGCCCTGCCGGTGCCGATTGAGCTCAACGCGGATATGGTCGGCGAGGAGCTCGCGCAGAAGCTCAAGCAGGTCGGCGCGGGAACGCCCGATGCCCTGTCGGAGAACCTGGTCATGCTCGATGGGACGATGGAGACCTACTACATCTCCTCCGACATCTTTACGGGAGACTTCCTCACCATTAGCGAGTAAAGTTACGCGCCGTGCGCTCGCCGCAACCGGAAAACGCATAAGGTTGTAATTATGTCATTAGAACCCCTGCCCGGCGTGCTTTCCGCCATCGGAAATACCCCGCTCGTGGCCCTCGATCAACTGCGACCGCCTGGGGCCGGGCCGCTGTGGGGCAAACTCGAGTCGTTCAACCCCGGCGGCAGCGCGAAGGACCGCACCGCGCGCGCCCTCGTTCGTGACGCGCAGCGCCGCGGCGTGCTCACGAAAGACAGCGTGGTCGTCGAATCAAGCTCCGGCAACCTCGGGGTCGCCCTCGCCCGCGAAGCGGTGCTCGGCGGATGGGAGTTCCACTGCGTGGTCGACAGGCGCACCAACGCCTCAACGCTGGCGCACATCCGCGCCCTCGGTGCCACGATCCACGAGGTTGAGCGGCCCGACTTGGAAACGGGGGACTGGCTCGTGGCCAGGCGCGCGCTCGTGGCCGCGCTCGTCGATGAGCTCGGTGCGATCAACCTCGACCAGTATTCCAACCGGGCCGCGTTCAGCGCCCACGAGGAAGGAACGATGCGCGAGATCGTCGAGCAGCTCGGCCACGCCCCCGACATCCTCGCCGTCGCGGTGAGCACCACGGGCACGGTCGGCGGCTGCCTGCGCTACGTTGCCAAGCACAAGCTACCCACCCGCGTCGTGGCGATCGATGCGCAGGGCTCTGTGCTTTTTGACGGCGCTCGCGGAGCTCGCGTCCTGCCCGGCTACGGCGCGGGAGTGGTCACCGAACTCTCCACGCTCAACGAGCCCGATGAGGTGATCCGAGTACATGCCCGCGATGCGGTGAACGCCGCGCGAACAACGGCACACGCCACCGGGTTTTTGCCCGGAGCGTCGGGCGGGGCGGTGGCGTGGGGCGTCGATAAGCTCGCGCGTGACAATCCGGGAGCCGAGATCGTCGCCATTTTCCACGACGACGGCCGCGCCTACTTGGACACCATCTACAACGACGAGTGGGTCGCGGAAAACGTCACTGACCACTAGGTGCCCTTGACGTTGAGGATCTGGCGCAGCTTGTGCTCGACGCTGACCAGCTTCTCCGCGTCCACCATAACCTGGTCGATGTCCTTGTAGGCATCCGGGATCTCATCCACCCACGCGTCGCCGGGGCGGTAGACAATCCCGCCCATGCGCTCGTCCAGGTCCGCGGCGGTGAACCGTTTGCGGGCCTCGGTTCGCGAGAAGCGTCGGCCCGCGCCGTGCGGTGCCGAGCGCAGCGCCGGGGCGAAGCCTTTGCCCGACACAACGTAGCTCGAGGTTCCCATCGAGCCAGGGATGAGCGCCTTGACGCCCTCGTCGGCGCGGATCGCGCCCTTGCGGGTCAACCACACCTTCTGCCCGTAGTGCTCCTCCACCTGGGTGTAGTTGTGGTGGCAGTTGATCCGCTCGGCCTCTGCCACCTCGGCACCGACGAACTCTCCCAGCACACGAGCGAAGCGGTCCATCATCTCCTCGCGGTTGAGCCATGCGAAGCGCTGCGCCCAGGCGAGATCGGCGATGTAGGAGTCGAACTCGGCCGTGTCCTCCACGAGGTACGCAAGGTCGCGGTTCTCCAGCAGTACCCAGTGCTTATCGCACTGCTCCTGGGCCGTGGCGATGTGCTTCTGAGCAATCTTGTTGCCCACCCCGCGCGAGCCGGAATGCAGGAACATCCACACTCGGTCCTCCTCGTCGAGGCACAGCTCGATAAAGTGGTTGCCGCCGCCGAGCGAGCCGAGCTGCTGGCGCCACTTCGGGGAGTGCGACAAGTCAACGCCTGTGTCTTCGGCCAGCTCGGCGAGCTCCCGGGTGCGTGCCTCGGCGCTGCCGCCGAGGATCCATTCGTTGTAGTTGCCGGGGGACAGCGGGATCGCCGCCTCGATCGCGTCGCGTAGGCGGGTGAGATCGCCTCCAGCCAGGTCGGTGGCGGTGAATCCGGTGCGCACGCCGATCATGCCGCAGCCGATGTCGACGCCGACGGCAGCCGGAATCACGGCCCCGATGGTGCCGAAGACGGTGCCGACGGCGGAGCCCATGCCGTAGTGTGCGTCTGGCATCAGCGCGACGTGCGGGTGGACAAAGGGCAGGCGGGCGAGCTGGTTGGCCTGCTCGGTGACGTTGTCGTCGACAAGCGAGGCGAAAACCTCGACGTGGTGGTTGGTATTAACGGGCCGCGAGGAGAACCGGTTTTTACTACTGGGTCTGCCCCGCTTGTTGCGTGCCATGGAAATCTCCTTCACTCGTGGCGTGACATTCTGGTGCACCTTCGGGTACGTCGTACCCACAGTGCCGCCACAAGGGGGAATGAAAAACCGGCACCGTGGATGTGTGCGTCTCACGATGCCGGGCGCGGTGGTTTTTTAACTCTTTACGCGCACAAGGCCGGGGCCGTGAGACACAGCCTGCTGTTGGAGCAGGTAAAATCGCGACAGGTGCTGCAGGTATGCGCGCATGTCGTCCTCTCCAATCGTGTAGATGTGTCCCGAAAGTATCTTGCTGCCCATCGACGCCGCCTTCAGGCGCGGCGGATGAGCTAGGTCCAGACGCTACCACGACTTACCGGGTATGCGCCAGAGTGTATGACTAAGCTATCTGCGAGACGACGCACAACATCAACCGAGGACGGTAGTGGCAAAAGTGAAGGTAGCGATCATCGGCGCAGGCCCGCGCGGGCTGTGGGCGGCCGAGGAGCTGATGGAGCACGCCCGCCAGCGCGGCGCGCGCATCGATCTGACTGTGTTCAACGACGGGCCGCTGGATTCGGCGAGCGGGATCGGGGCGTTCCAGCCGACGGTGCCGCAGCAGTGGCTGCTCAACGTCCCAGCCCATGTGATTGAAACGCGGCTCGGGTCCTTCAACGAGTGGCGCGGCGCGAGCGACCCGTTCGCCCCGCGGCGCGAGGTCGGGCGGTTCCTGGCACGGTCGTGGCAGGCGCTTGTCCAGCACGTCCCGCGCGGGTGCACGGTCGAGGTGCGTGACCTCAAAGTCACCGAGCTCGTCGCGGTCGGCGACCGCTTCGCGGTGCACGGCTCCCTTTTCGACGAAGTCCTGCTGTGCACCGGACACGCCGAGGCGACACCCGTTGCTGGGGCGATCGCGGCCTACCCCCACACCAACCTCGACGCGATTGCGCCCGAGGACGTCGTGCTGGTGCGCGGGGCGGCGCTGTCGTTTATGGACGTTGTGCGCTACGCGCCGGCGCGGGCGTTTTTCCCCGTGACCCGCTCGGGGCGGTTCATGGAGGTCAAGGCCTATCCTGCGTGTGAACCGGACCTGGGCCGCTTCAGCGATGCGATCACCACCAGCGCCTCCTACGAGGAGTTTGTCTCCGTGCTCACCGAGGCGGCGCGGGTGGTCCTCGACGCCCAGGGCGGCAGCGGGGACGTGGGCGTGGTCATCGCGGGCGAGGATTTTACCGGCGATGCGGTGGCCGAGCTGCGCGCCTCGCTGGCCGCAGCCACGGGTGAGCGGCCGTGGACGGCGGCACTGGCCGTGGGCTACGTCTGGCGCGCGCTCTACCCCGCGATCATCCAGCGCGCCTCCTTCGGCGGGCGCGACACGCTCGGCGGGCAGCGCTTCTACCGGCTCACCCGTGTTCTCGAGCGCGTCGCGTTCGGCCCTCCGCCCGAAACGGCCCGCGATCTCGTCGACGCCATCGATGCCGGACGCGTGCGTACCGACGTCCTTAGCCGCGGCGACGAGGACCTCGCGGAGCTGGCGAAAGAGGTCGGGGCCAGCGTCATGGTCGACTCGGTCACCGCCGCGCCGGGCGTCGTCGAGGGCACGCTCGTGGGCGACCTCGTGGCCGCGGGCCTCGCCGGCACCTACGACGGCGTGAGCCTGAAAGTCGCGCGCGACGGCACGGTCGACGGCCAGTCCCACCTGGCCGCAGCCGGGCGGATGAACGAGGGCTGGATCCTCGGCCACGACACGCTGCGCCGCGACAAGCACGAGGTCATCCCCGCGTGGGCCGACCGGGTCTCCGCGGCCGCGATGGCGCACCCCGGGCGCGTCCACGGTGCCCCGCCGCTGACCGCGCGAACGGAAAACTGGGCCGCCGACCTGGTCGCCAACCCCGAGGCCTGCCAGGACCTGCTGGACACCTACGCCAGCCCAGTCAACGTGCTCGACCCCGGCCCGATGGAGTCCAACATCAACGAGCTCGTCGAGGCCGGCAAGCGCTGCGGGGTAGAGGTCAAAGTGTTCTTCGCGCGCAAGGCGAACAAGGGCTTGGTCTTCGTCGACGCGGTGCGCGACGCGGGCCACGGTGTGGACGTGGCCAGCTATGACGAGCTGCGCCAGGTGCTCGGCCGCGGCGTGGCCGGTGAGCGCATCATCGTCTCCGCCGCGATCAAGACCGACCATCTGCTGCGCCTGGCCATCGAGGGCTCCGCGGTGATCTCTGTGGACAACCGCGACGAATACGACCGGGTCGTGGCTCTCGCCGGCGAGAACACCGCGCTCGTCGCGCCGCGCCTCGCCCCGGACCCCTCCACCATGGCCCCGACGCGCTTCGGTGAGCGACTCACGGCCTGGGCCGAGCACCTCAGTACGATCGAGCGCAACGTCCGCGTCGTCGGGGTGCACGCGCACCTGCACGGTTACGCGGCGGCGGATCGATCCGCAACCATCCGCGAGTGCATGCGGCTTATCGACTCCCTGCGCGCCGCAGGCCACGCCCCCGAGTTCATCGACATCGGCGGCGGGGTGCCCATGAGCTACATCGACGACGCCGAGCAGTGGGCGAACTACCAGGCCGCGATCGCGGCGCAGCGCGCCGGTTACGCCGAGCCGTTCACCTGGAAGGCGGACCCGCTGACCACGACCTACCCCTACCACCAACACCCGACCCGCGGCGCGTGGCTCGAGGAGGTCTTAGGCGGCGGCGTTGCGGACGAGCTGCGCGAGCGGGGCTTAAGGCTCCACCTCGAGCCGGGGCGCTCGCTTCTCGACGGCTGCGGGCTCATCCTCGCCCAAGTCGCGTTCGTGAAAACGCGTAGCGACGGCGTGCCCCTGGTCGGCGTGCACATGAACCGCACCCAGTGCCGCACCACCTCGGACGACTACCTCGTCGACCCGATCCTGGTCAAGCGCACGCCGCCGTCAGATGAGGTCGAGGCCTTCCTGGTCGGCGCCTACTGCATCGAGGACGAGGTGATCCTGCGCCGCAGGATCCGCTTCCCGCAGGGCGTCTCGGCCAGCGATATCATCGCGATCCCGAATACCGCCGGCTACTTCATGCACATCCTGGAGTCGGCCTCGCACCAGATCCCGCTGGCGAAGAACGTGGTGTGGCCCTCCGGCGAGCTCGACGCCATCGACCAGCCCAGCTAGTTCTCGTGCGCCACGACGATCACGGTGCGCTGCGGCTTCGGCCCGGGCAGCGGCGAGTTGAGCAGCATGTGCGTCAGCGTCGCCGAGTCGTCGGGGGAGAGGTGGGCCGTGGGTTCGTCGAGAAGCAACACGTCGGTGTCGCTGCACAGCGCGCGGGCAAGAAGCAGGCGGCGTCGCTGCCCCGCGGAGAGCGAATCGGCGCCGTTGTCCAGAACGAAGTCGAGCTCGAAGGGGAAGCCGACGGCGGTAAGGACTTGCGCGGCGAGGGCGTCGTCAAGCGAAGGCGTGCCCACACGCAGGTTCTCGCGCACCGATGTCGAGAACACCCACGCGTCCTCGGCGTAGAACCGAGCGTTCGCCGGGGCGAGCGCTTCACCCGAGGCGGCGGGGACGAGGCCCGCGAGCGTTTCCAGCATCGTCGTCTTGCCCGAGCCCGAGGGCCCGCGCACGAGCAGGCGCTCGCCGGGCTCGACGCGGAAGTTCCACACCGTATCGCCGTAGATGGTGCGCAGGTCGCGCGCCTCGACGGTGTCGGATTCCACGGGGCCGGCGACGGCGGCGCGCTGTGTGTTCACTAGCGCGCTCAGGCGCGCGGCCGAGCGAGAGGCGTCGTCGGCGTGGCGGGCGGCCGCGGGCAGGGGCCCGTGCGACTCGAACGCCGCCAGCGACAGCATCACCAGCATGCCCAGCCAGGTCGGCTCCCCGCTGTAGGTGGCCACCGCGATCGCGGTCACTCCAAGCGCCGCCGCGCCCGTGGCTAGGGTCTGGATCGTCTCCGCCGCAACTGTTGAGCTCTGCGCCGCGAGCCTTTCGCGCGTGACGCGTTGCGACGCCCGAGCGACGTCATCGACCAGCGCCTCAGCGCGACCGGCCGCGGCGAACTCCACGCGGTGCTGCAACACCTGGTCGAGGCCGACGGCGAATTCGGCGGATTTCTCCACCTCAAAGGCGCGGCGATACGAGCGCGCGGCGATGCGCGGCACCACGAACCCGGTCACGCAAAGCGCTGCTGCCATCACCAGCGCGGCCGGCGGGCTCAGCCACGCCGCGAGCGCAAGTGCGGCGATCGAGACCACCACCGCAACGAGGCGGGGGATGTGGCTGCGCACCAGAAAGTCCGTGACCCGCTCGGTGTCGTCGACCACGTAGACGTGGCCCTGTCCGCGCGAGGTCGCAGCGGACGAGGCCAGCGCGTCGTAGACTTTCGCGCGCAGCTCGCTTAGCGCGCCCAGCGCCAGCTGGTGAGCGACGATCCGGTCGACGTAGCGAAACACCGCGCGTGAGATGCCCAATCCGCGCACAGCGGTGATCGCCACCGACAGGTGCAGCACCGGGGGCATCTGCCACGCCCGGGTGATCAGCCAACCGGACAGCACCGTCAGGCTCAGCGCGGACAGCAGCGTCACCGCTGCGGCGGCGACCGCCAGCGCAACGGCCCCGGGTTTGACCCCCGCGACCCGCAGCAAGGATATGGCGTTTCTCACAGGTCCACCACCTTGTCGGAGGCCTCGGCGACGCGCATGTCGTGGCTGGCGACCAGTACCGTGCGCCCGCGCTCGGCCGCGTCGCGGATCGCGTCGAGCACCTCGGCGACGCGCTCGGGGGACAGATGCGCGGTGGGTTCGTCGAGAAGCACAATCGGCGCGGGCGAGGCGAGGGTGCGGGTCAAGCCGATCAGTTGCAGCTCGCCCGCGGAGACGCCGCGCGAGGCAGGGTCGATGAAGCGCTCGGGTTCGACCGTCGGGGCCAGCGGGGTGGGAGTGACGGGCGCGCCGAAGAGCTCGAGGTTCTCGCGCACGGTGCCGGGCACCGTCGCGGGCCGCGCCGCGAGGAAGGCCACCTCGCCGCCCACGGCGATGCGCCCGCTGACGTCGGTATCGGGCAGCGCGCCAAGTATGGCGAGGAAGGTCGTGGACTTGCCCGTCCCGTTCGGCCCGCGCAGCACGGTGACCTCGCCGGGGTGGGCACGGAACGACAGGTTGTGGGGCAGCGTGCCGTCGCGCCCGGTAACGCTCAGGCTGTCCACCTCCACGCCGGACCGAGCAGGCGTGAGGTAGGAGCCAGCGGTGGCGGTGGGGGCGTCGATAAGCGATAGCACCTTATCCACCGCCTCGAGCCCGTCGGCGGCGGCGTGGTAGTTCGCGCCGACCTTGCGCACGGGGTTGAACACCTCGGGCACCACGATGAGCACGACTAGGCCGGCGAGCAGGCTGATGTCGCCGTAGACCAGGCGCAGGCCGATACTCACCGCGACCAGCGCGACGGACAGCGTGGCCAGGAACTCGAGCGCGAACGACGACAGGAACGCCAGGCGCAAAACGCCCATCGTGGAGGCCGCGTGCCGCGCACCGGCGTCGCGGATGTGCTCGCCCGGGCGTGTCGACGCCTGCATCGCGCGCAGCGTCGGCGCTCCACGCAGCAAGTCCGCAATCTGGTGGCCGAGCGCGGTGGAAACACGCAGACGCTGCTCCGTGCGCGCGGCGGTGAGCGTGCCGATGAGCACCATAAACGCCGGGATCAGCGGCAGGGTGACCAGCGCGAAGACACCGGCGACGACGTCGAAGGAGAACACCGCGACCAGCGCAATCGGCGTTGCGATCACCCCTGCGACCAGCGAGGGCAGGAAATCGGTGAGGTAGGGCCTGAAGTCGTCCATGCCGCGGGTGAGCACGTGGCGCCACAGGGCGGCGTCGCGCTCGACGGCGCGGGGATCCTGGCGCGCCAGCGCGGTCAGCGCCTTGCTGCGCAGCACGTCGATGGTGGCGCCAGCGGCGTGGAGCGAGGCGCGCTGCGCCGCCGCTGCCGCCGCGCTGTGGGCGAGGATCACAGCGGCGAGCGCTGCGAACAGCAATACGTAGTTCACGTCGCGCCCCTCAACGGCGGAGGCCGCGATCACACCAAGGAGCGCACCTCGCGCGACGACGAGAGCGGTGGTGACCCCCTGAGCGATTCCCGTGCGCAGGATGAACCGGCGCACCGGGGGCGCAAACCGCACAAGGCGGGGGTCGACAGGGGAGGCCACGGTGCTTCTTACACCTTCACCCTCTGCCTGAAGGACCAGAAGGACCACGCCTGCGCGACGATCACGGCGGGCAGGATGATGATCCCGGCCCAGCTCATAATCCTCAGGGTGTACGGGTTCGATGCCGCGGAGTAGATGTCCCACCCCGGGTGGGCGCTGGTCGAGGGGATGACGTCCGGGAACAGGGAGCCGAACAGCACCACGCAGACTGCGGCGATGGCTATGGTCGTGGCGGCGAAGGCGAACCCATCGCGATTGGCAAAGGTTGCGCCGATCGCCGCGGCGATGCCAAGCGCCGCCACCGCCACGGCAATCCAAGTCCACTGCGCCCCGGCTACGTTCTGCAGCCACACGACGTACAGCAGGGAGACGATCGCGGTCGGCGCGGCGAGCCAGCGCAGTGCCAGGGTGCGGGCGCGGCCGCGCAGCGGCTCGTGAGCCTTCAACGCGACGAAGATCGCGCCGTGCAGCGCGAAGAGCAGCACGAAAGCGAGGCCACCGGCAAGCCCCAGTGGGTTGAACAGGCCGACAAAGCCGTCGGTGAAGGAGCTGATTCGGCCCTTGTCGTTGAGCGGCACGCCGGCGACGAGGTTGGTGAAGATCAGGCCCCACAAAAAAGCCGGGAGGTAGGAGCCGAAGGTGGTGCCGATGTCGCAGCGGCGGCGCCACTGGGCAGTCTTGCCTTTTACACGCCACTCGAGGGAGACGCCGCGCACAATCAGGCCGACGAGGATGAGCACGAAGAGGAAGAAGAACCCCGAAAGCAGGGTTGCGTACCACTCGGGGAAGGCCGCGAAGATGGCCGCGGCGGCGGTCACGAGCCACACCTCGTTGCCGTCCCACAGCGGCCCGATGGTGCTCACCTGCGCGGTGCGCCGGCGGTCGTTGTCCTCGGGCGTGTCACCTCCGACGAACGGCAGCAGCATGCCCACGCCGAAGTCGAAACCCTCGAGCACAAAGAAGCCAGCGAAGAGCACGGCAATCCCCAGAAACCAGATCGTGTTGAGATCCATCAGCTACTCTCCTTTATCTCCGCGAATGCTTGTCGATGCCCCATCGCCGCGCCCCGGTGACGTCGTCACGCCAAAGCTCAGCGGCTCGAGCTCCGCGTCGTCGGCCGGGCCGTAAGAAGCCGCCGCCGGGTTGGCCGCGTCGCCGGCGGACATGCCCGGCTGGTCGAGGCCGTAGAGGGTGTAGCGGCGCATCAGCGCGAACCAGATCACGGCGAGGATGCCGTAGAGGGCGGTGAACACCCCGAGGCTTAACAACACCTGCCATGGTTGGTGGTCGGAGACGCCGAAGTCGACGATCATATGGAGGTTCTGTTCCCCGTTGGGTCCGTCGACTCCCTGGAACGATGGGTTGGGGTGGACCACCCACGGCTGGCGGCCCATCTCGGTGAAGATCCAGCCGGAGAAGTTGGAAATCCACGGCGCGGGCAGCGCGGCCAGGCAGGCGATCTGGATCCAGTTCTCGGAGGGGACGCGCTTCTTACGGGTCTTCCACAGGGCGACGACCGCCATGATGGCGGGTACGGCCATGAAACCGATCATCAGGCGGAAGGACCAGTAGGTGACAAAGAGGTTCGGGATGTAGTTACCCGGCCCGTAAAGCTCCTGGTACTGCGTGTTGAGGTCCATCGCGCCCTGCAGGGTCACGCCGCTAAAGCGACCCTCCGCGAGGAACGGCAGCACGAACGGGACGCCGATTAAGTGAATCGCCGTTTCGCAGTTGTTCATGGTCGACACCGACAGAATCGAGAAGTACGGATCGGTCTCGGTGTGGCACAGCGCTTCCGCCGAGGCCATCTTCATCGGCTGCTGGACAAACATGAGCTTGGCCAGTGCGTCCCCGGTCAAGGCAACTCCGATTGAGGAGACGAGGATGATCCACGCCCCGAAGCGCGTGCAGGTGCGCCAGATCGTCGCCGCGGTGCTGTCGGGGTCGCCCTGGCGCGCCTCACGCACCATCCACCAGCCGGCGATGCCGCAGACGAAGGTGCCGGCGAGCATCCAGGCGGCGAAAATGGCGTGGGGCACGGCTTGAACTGCCGTGGGGTTGGTCAGCAGCGCCGCGAAGTCGATGAGCTCGGCGCGGTCGGTCTCGGGGTTGTAGCGCGCGCCGACGGGGTGCTGCATAAACGAGTTGGCCACGATGATGAAGTAGGCTGAGACGTTCACGGCCACGGCGACGATCCAGATTGAGACCAGGTGCGCCCAGCGGGGGACGCGTCCCCAGCCGAAGATCCACACGCCGAGGAAGACGGACTCGAAGAAGAACGCCGCGAGGCCCTCGAAGGCGAGGGGAGCGCCGAAGACGTCGCCGACGAAGCTGGCGTATTCGGACCAGTTCATACCGAATTGGAACTCTTGGACCAACCCGGTGACCACACCCATGGCGAAGTTGATCAGAAACAGGTTTCCGAAGAATCGCGTGGCGCGGTACCAGGGTTCTTTGCCCGTTACCTGCCAGAGTGTCTGCATGATGGCAACCACCGGGGCGAGCCCGATGGTGAGCGGAACGAAAATGTAGTGGTAGACGGTGGTGATGCCGAACTGCCACCGGGAGAGATCGACGAGATCAAGCTCCATGGTGCTGGCTCCTAGCTGGTTTAACTATCAGAGGCGGACAAGGTTGTCTGATACACACAAAAGCCGCGATTCGTAAAGAAGGCTTTATAGGTAGTCGGATGTGGGGGCGCGAAAGTTCCTAACGCTTCCGAGCAGTATCGCACTGGGGGGATGTATTTCCTACAGCGCGCTGCTCAGGCGCCCGGCCGCGGCGCTGACGACGTTGCCCCACGTCTCGCACGGCCGCGGGCCGAGGCGCTCGACGGGGCCCGATACCGAAAGCACCGCCAGCACGTGGCCCGCGGAGTCCATGATGGGGGCGGACACGCTGGCCAGGCCGATCTCGCGCTCGGCGACGGACTCGGCCAGGTGCTCGCTGCGCACCCGGTCGAGCTCGGGCTCGGGAAACGGGTGGTCCGCAATCAGGTCGAAGGCGGCGAAGACGCGCGCCGCCGAGCCCGCGGTCAGTGGCAGTTGCGAGCCGACCGGCACGGTGTACGTCAGCCCGCTCGGCGGCTCCTCGGCGGCGATGCAGGTGCGCGTGTTGCCGGTGAGGACGTAAAGCTGGACGGATTCTCCGGTGGTGGTGACCAGCTCGCGCATGATCGGCTCGGCCGCGGCCAGAAGGCGTGGCGACGCCTTGGCGGAAAATCCGGCGAGCGCGGGGCCGATGGTCCATTCGCCGGAGGGGGTGCGTGTGAGCACGCGGTGTACCTCGAGCGCGGTGGCGATGCGGTGTGTCGTGGCTCGGGGCAGGCAAGTATCCTCGCTTAGGTTCGCCAGCGACTTGTCGCCCATGGCGACGGAGCGGACGATGGCGATGGCGCGGTCGAGCACTTTAATGCCGGAGTCTTCGCTATACTGTCTCACACGATGGATACTAGCATTCCGCATAATGGGAATGTTTGTGACTACCAGAGGAGGAAAGCGATGGCAGAAAAGCCTTTGACACTCGCCGAGAAAGTGTGGCGGGACCACGTGGTGACAAAGGGGGCAGACGGCGACCCTGACCTGATCTACATCGACTTTCAACTCCTCCACGAAGTCACTAGCCCGCAAGCTTTTGACGGGCTGCGTATGTCGGGACGGACAATCCGCCGCCCCGCCCAGCACCTGGCGACCGAGGACCACAACGTGCCCACCCTGGGTATCAAAACTGGCAACCTGCTCGAAATTCAGGAGCCGACCTCACGCATCCAGGTGGAAACACTGCGCAAGAACTGTGAGGAGTTCGGCGTGCGCCTGCACTCCATGGGCGACGTGAAGCAGGGCATCGTCCACACCGTCGGTCCGCAGCTCGGTATCACCCAGCCCGGCATGACCATCGTGTGCGGTGACTCGCACACCTCCACCCACGGGGCGTTCGGCTCCATTGCAATGGGCATCGGCACGTCCGAGGTCGAGCACGTCATGGCGACGCAAACCTTGTCGCTCAAGCCGTTCAAGACCATGGCCATCGAGGTCTCCGGCGAGCTCGCCGAGGGTGTGACCGCCAAGGACCTGATCCTGGCGATTATTGCCAAGATCGGCACCAACGGCGGCCAGGGCCACATCATCGAGTACCGCGGCGAGGCCGTGCGCAAGCTGTCCATGGAGGCTCGCATGACCATCTGCAACATGTCGATTGAGGCCGGTGCGCGTGCCGGCATGGTCGCCCCGGACGAGAAGACCTTCGAGTACGTCAAGGGCCGCGAGTACGCCCCCACCGGCGCAGACTGGGATGCCGCAGTGGAGTATTGGAAGAGCTTGCCCACCGACGACGGAGCAACCTTCGACACAGTCGTGGAGATCGACGGCTCCGCGCTCACCCCGTTTGTCACCTGGGGCACAAACCCCGGCCAGGGCCTGCCGCTGGCAGAATCGGTGCCGGACCCGGAGTCCTTCGGCGACGACACCGCGAAACGCGCCGCAGAGAAGGCGCTGAAGTACATGGACTTGACCCCCGGCACCCCGCTGCGCGACATCAAGATCGACACCGTGTTCCTGGGATCGTGCACCAACGCCCGTATCGAGGATCTGCGCGCCGCAGCCGAGATCCTCAAGGGCCGTCGCATCGCAGACAGCACCCGCATGATGGTCGTGCCCTCGTCCACCATGGTTAAGCAGCAGGCCGAGGAGGAGGGCCTGGACAAGGTGTTTACCGAGTTCGGCGCGGAGTGGCGCACCGCCGGCTGCTCCATGTGCCTGGGCATGAACCCGGATCAGCTCAAGCCGGGGGAGCGCTCCGCCTCGACGTCGAACCGCAACTTCGAGGGCCGCCAGGGACCTGGCGGGCGCACGCACCTGGTGTCCCCGCTGGTCGCTGCCGCAACCGCTGTGACCGGCCACCTCTCCAGCCCCGCCGACCTCTAAGAAGGAGCACACGAGAATGGAAAAGTTCACCAACCACACCGGTGTTGGCGTCCCGTTGACACGCTCGAACGTCGATACCGACCAGATCATTCCGGCGCGCTACCTCAAGCGGGTTACCCGCAGCGGGTTCGAGGACGGCCTGTTTTCCAACTGGCGCGACAACGAGCCGGATTTCGTGCTGAACCAGGACGCCTACAAGGACGGCTCGGTGCTGTTCGCCGGAACGGACTTCGGCACGGGATCCTCGCGCGAGCACGCCGTCTGGGCCCTGGGCGACTACGGCTTTCGCGCCGTGTTCTCCCCGCGCTTTGCTGACATCTTCCGCGGTAACGCGGGCAAGGCGGGGCTTCTCGCCGGCGTGATGAGCGAGTCCGACATCGAGCTGATCTGGAAGCAGCTCGAGCAGAACCCGGGCATGGAGGTCACCGTCAGCCTCGAGGACCGCACGGTCACCGTCGGGGAGAACACCTACACCTTCGACATCGACGACTACACCCGGTGGCGCCTCATTGAGGGCCTGGACGACATTGGGCTCACGCTTCGCGACGAGCCCGCGATCGACGCCTTCGAGTCGCAGCGGCCTTCGTTCAAGCCCAGCGTCTAAGAAAAAGCCGCCACATAGGCGCGCACGGCGTCGAGCACTCCGCTGATGCCGTTGCCGAGCCACTCGGTGAACTGCCGATCGGTGTACTGCCAAGCCCCGGGGATGTCGTACTTAACTTCGAGCACGGTGAGGCGACGCCGCTCGTCCTTCAGCGCCACCACGCAGGGCAGCGAAGACGTGTAGTTGTAGAGCTGCACCCACCCGAGCACCTCGGCGAATCGTTCGCTGCTGATCGCTTCCACCGCGACGGTGCTAACCAGCGAGATGTGCGGTTGCTCGTAGCGGATCTCGAAGGCGATGCCTGACGTGGTGGCCAGGATGACGTTTACCTCGTCAGTCTCCCGAAACGCGATGTTGCTGGCCCGCAGGCTGTCGCTAACGAGGTTGAGGTCGATGTGGTTCGGCGCGGTCATCGCGGGAACCCCTTGCTGGCAAGGTGCGGCACGCGCCGCTCCAGGACGTCCCTGGCGCGGTGGATGGTGGAGAAGTAAAACTCGATCACCTGCCGGAGCTGGGTGTCGGTCACCGCGCCGGCGGTGAGAGACGGCACTTCAAAGAGTACAAAGGTCTTGCCGTCCCCGCGCGCAACCGGGTGGGCGCGCACGTGGCGCAGCTCGTGGTTGAGCACCAGCCCCAGCTCGATCGCCTCGTGGCGGGTGGTGGCCGCGCCGAGCCAGTGGGTGGTGACCTTGAAGCCCCGGGGGTTGACGTCGAAGTATCACACCAGGCCGGGAAACCCCGTGCGGGTCATGCCGTCGAAGGAGTCCCGGAAGTGGTTCAGTTTCAGATCCGTCAGCAGCGCCTCGATGCGATCCTGTGTGACGTGCTCGGCCATAGAACCTCAGGCCCTAGCGCACCGGCAGGGCCGAGGGGATGTAGTCGGCGCCGGTGAGGTCGTCGCCGCTAAACGACAACACCCATACGCCGCCCTTCTTGACGTTGATGGGGCCGTCGATAGGCAGCCTGCCGGTGTCGGAGAGCCAGGCGATGATGTCCGGCATGATCCCGCCCTGGGAGCAGATGACGCTGACCCCGCCGAGCGCGATGACGTCCGCGAAGGCCTGCTTGCAGGCCACCTGGTTCTCGGCCCAGGCGAGCTCACCGAACAGCTCGTTGACCTCGACGTCGAGCGTGAGCTCGTCGGCAAGCGGGGCGACGGTGGTCTGGCAGCGGTCGGGCTCGGCGGAGAAGATGCGCTGCGGGTTAAACGGGGCGAGCATGGGCACCAGCATCTCGGACTGGTGGCGGCCCTTTTTGTCCAGCGGGCGCAAGTTGTCGTCGCCACTCCACTTCTCGCGGTCGTGGGCGCGGCCGTGGCGCACGTACAAGATCCGTGAGGTCGCGGGCAGGCGGAAGCGCTTCTCCGCCTTCTGGAGCACCTGGCGGTCCAGGTCGTAGGTGAGCAGCTCCTTGGCCTCATCGAGGGGCAGCCAGCGGATCTCATCGACCTCGCTGTTGGGCGTGAACTCGCCGCCGGTGACCTCGCCCGTCCAGTAGTAGACCACCTTGGTGGTGTTCTTCACCGGGTAGATGGTCTTGCCCAAAAGCTTGCCCAAGCGGATGTCGTAGCCGGTCTCTTCCTTGATCTCGCGCACGGCGGTGGCCACCAGCGACTCACCGGGGTCGACCTTGCCCTTGGCCAGCGACCAGTCGTCGTAATGTGGGCGGTGGATGCAGGCGACCTCGACACCGTCCAGGGTGGAGCCCTCGCCCGGCTCCGGGAGGGTGCCGCGCCACAGCACAGCGCCCGCGGCCAGGGTGGTCTTGTCGAACTCGCGCTCGGGGTGGCGCGGGATCTCCTGGTGGCGGCCGGTGAGGAACATCTCCCCGCGGTCGTCCTTGTCTGTCTCGTGCATTGTCGCCCTAGATGCCATGGACACATTGTGGCGCACACTTTGCGGGAGTGCGAACTCACCCCGCCGACACATCCGGCTAATCTTAGTCGGTACATGCCCCGGGGGCGATATCAACAACTTGGAGAAAGCGAGGGAGCGATGGTCAACGTAGCTGTCATGGGCGCGGGCTCGTGGGGCACGGCTTTGGCGAAGGTGTTCGCCGACGCCGGCAACGCGGTCACCCTGTGGGCGAGGCGCGCGGAGCTAGCGAGTTCGATTAGCGCCGATCACGTCAACGCCGACTACCTGCCTGACATCACGCTCCCGGAAGCGCTCGTGGCCACCGCCGATGCCGCCGAAGCGCTCGACGGTGCCGACATCGTCGTCTTCGCCGTCCCGAGCCAGACGATGCGCGAGAACCTCTCGGCCTGGCAGCCGCTGCTTCCTGCCGACGCCACCCTAGTGTCCATCTCCAAGGGTATCGAGCAGGGGACGTATCTGCGGATGTCCCAGATCATCGCGGAGATCACTGGGGCCAACGAGGAGCGCATCGCCGTGCTCACCGGGCCCAACCTGGCCCGCGAAGTGGCCGAGGAGCAACCCGCGGCCACGGTGATCGCGTGCACCAACCTCAACCGCGCGAAGCTAATCCAGGCGGCGTGCTCTACGCGCTACATGCGCCCGTACACCAACACCGACGTCGTCGGCGCGGAGTTCGGCGGGGCCTGCAAGAACGTCATCGCGCTCGCCTGCGGCATGGCCGCGGGCCTGAACCTGGGCAGCAACACGCAGGCGACGCTGATCACCCGCGGGCTGGCGGAAATCACGCGCCTCGGCCTCGAGCTCGGCGCCGACCCGCGCACGTTTGCGGGACTCGCGGGAATGGGCGATCTGGTGGCCACGTGCACGTCCCCGCTGTCGCGCAACCGCACCTTCGGCGCGGCGCTGAGCGCGGGGGCGAGCCTGGAGGAGGCCAAGGCGGCGACCAAGGGGCAGGTCGCCGAGGGTGTGATCTCCTCGCAGTCGATCTACCAGCTCGCCGCCAAAGCGGGCGTGGACATGCCGATTACCACCGCGGTGCGCGCGGTGTGCCACGAGGGAGCAGGGGTCTCAGACGTCATCGTGGCGCTGATGGGTCGCTCGAAGAAATCCGAGTAACGCCTTGTAGGCTTCGACACGTGATTCGTGTAGCAGTAATTTACGGTGGCCGCTCCACCGAGCACTCCATCTCCTGCATCTCCGCCGGGGCAATTATGGCGCAGCTGCCGAAGGAGACCTACGAGATCGTCCCCATCGGCATCACCCGCGAGGGCGCGTGGGTCACCGGCAGAATCGACCCTGTCGGCGGCGCGACGCTGCCCGAGGTCGCGCCGGGCCGCGAAGTGGTTCTAACCGCCACACCGCAGCGCCGCGGCACGATTTCGGACGTCGCGACGGGCGAGGTCCTCGAGGTCGTCGACGTCGCCTTCCCCGTGCTGCACGGCATGTACGGCGAAGACGGCACGATCCAAGGCTTCTTCGAGCTCTCGGGCCTGCCCTACGTCGGTCCGGGCGTGCTCGCCTCCGCGTGCGCGATGGACAAGGAATACACCAAGCGGCTCGTCTCCTCTGCGGGTATCGCGGTGACCGACGAGGTCATCGTGCGTCGCGGCGAGTCGCTTGACGACGCCACCAAGCAGCGCCTCGGCCTGCCCGTATTCGTCAAACCCGCCCGCGGCGGTTCGTCGATCGGGGTGTCCAAGGTCAGCGACTGGGCCGAGCTAGACGACGCGATCGCTACGGCGCTCGAGTCCGACACCAAGGCGATTGTCGAAGCGGAGCTCGTCGGCGACGAGGTGGAAGTCGGCGTGCTCGAGTACCCGGACGGCCGCGTCGAGGCCTCCGTGCCCGCCACGCTCAACGGCACCGAGGACGGCGAGGAAGGCTTCTACGGCTTTGAAACGAAGTACCTCGACGAGGGCGTGACAGCCACCATCCCCGCGCCGTACAGCGAGGAAGTCACGCAGCAGATTCGCTCGCTCGCCATCACGGCGTTTCGCACACTCGGCTGCCGCGGGCTATCGCGGGTGGACTTCTTCCTCACCGAGCGCGGGCCGGTGCTCAATGAGATCAACACCATGCCGGGCTTCACCCCGATCTCGATGTACCCGCAGGTGTGGAAGGCCTCGGGGGTGAGCTACCCCGAGCTACTGCACACCCTTATTCAGACCGCCCTGGCACGGACGACTCGATAGCCTCCGACAGCGCGGTCACCGCGGAGTTGCCTTCGCCCTGCGGCAGGTGCACGGCGAGCACGGTGTCGCGGCCGAGCGCGAACCAGGTCGACGCCCCGGGGTTGCCCGCGAGCTGGGTGTCCTCGAACCAGGTCACCCCGTTGATCTGGTAGAGCTGCAGGCCGGGCTCGTAGTTCTCCGGTGGAGCGACATTGCAGCGCAGAAGAATCGGCTCTTTGCCCTCAGCCTGCCAGGCCACGGTGCGTTCCTGCTCGACGTTGAGGCGCGTGTACCCCTCGGCGGGAGACTGCGGCAGGGCGGATAGCAGTGCGTCGCAGGTACCCGCTTCGGTGGCGGGGCCATCGGCTAGCTGCGAAAGCGGGGCGGGGGCGGGAGTATGGGTCGCCTCCGGCAACGCAGCGGCGTTAACGTCGGCAAGCGCGCGTGCGGCGTCGCCGGTACCGCCGTTCGCCGTGACGGCGACGACGGGGGAGCGGTCGGTGGTGTACCACGTGGTCAGGTTTGAGCCGGCGATGGGATCGTCGATGCGCATCCACTGCGCCCCGCCGGCCTCGAACGTCGGGGTGTACTCGGTGTACTGCAGCGGAATGTCCACCCCGCAGCGCAGCGTGACACGCTCGGTGGACGACGACTGCCACGCCGCGGCACCCGGGGGTGCCGGCTCGGCGATCTCGGCGCGCCTGTGGCCCATGAGCGTGGTGGGGAGGGCGTCGAGAAGCGAGGTGCACTCCGGCGAATCGGCCAGCGGCGAGGGCAGTTCGGGCATGGACACCGGCGTTAGCGCAACGCGGTTGAAGTAGACTTTGGCTCCGGCGAGGACTCCGACGATCAGCGCCACCGCGAGGACCAGGCTGATAACGATGAATGGCTTGGGAATCGGGGTAGCGGAATCCTTGCTCATGATTAGGCAGTCTAACGAAAGGCGCACGTCACCCGTGATTGAGACAGGCTTTCCCGCCACCGGCCCGACGCTGGGGGAGGTGGGTGAGCACGAGGTCATCCGCGCGATCCTCGGCGAGGCGCCGTCGCCCTTTAACGGTGACGACGCCGCCGTGCTGACCCCGCCAGTGCCGAACTCCCGCGTCGTGGTCACCACCGACATGCTGGTTCAGGGCCGCCACTTCGCCCCCGAGCTGACCACGCCGTTCGCGGTGGGGCGCAAGGCCGTGGTGCAGAACTTCGCCGACATCGAGGCCATGGGGGCGCGACCGATCGCGGCGGTGCTGGCGTTTTCCGCCCCGCCCGAGCTGCCGCTTGAGGTGGTGCGTCAGTTCGCCGCGGGGATCCAGTCGAAGGTGGGCGAGTACACCTCCGAGCTCGTCGGCGGGGACGTCACCAGCGGCGCCTCGCTCGTGCTGTCGATCTCCGCGGTGGGCTCGCTCGGAGGCAGCCTGCCCGCCCTGGAGCTCGCCCGGGCGCGCGCGGGCCAGCGCCTCGTCGCCCACGGCAAGATCGGCTACTCCGCCGCCGGGCTTGCGCTGCTGCAATCCGGCACGGAGATCCCGGAGCACCTGCACCCCTTGGTGCACGCCTACCAGGCGCCCGAGCTGACCCCGGGGCGCGGCATGATCGCGCGTGCGGCGGGGGCGACCGCGATGACGGACAACTCCGACGGGCTGGTGCATGACGTCGGCACGCTCGCGGAGCGCTCCAAGGTCCTCATCGACCTCGATTCCGCGGCGATCGCGCCGGACGAGCTGCAAATCGCCGCGGGCGAGCTGCTCGGCGTCGACCCGTGGCAGTGGGTGCTCAGCGGCGGCGAGGACCACACGCTGCTCGGCACGATCGACGGCTCCGCGCCGGTAGGCTTTCGCACCGTCGGCGAGGTTCGCAAGGGAGCGGGCGTGCTTGTCGACGGCTCCACCCCGGCGTACAGCCAAGGATGGGAGAGCTTCTCATGACGCGCCTGCCCGTCCACGCCTCGTGGCAGGAGCCTCTCGCGCCCGTGGCCGAGCAGATCCACGCGATGGGCGATTTCCTGCGCGCCGAGCGCGAGTACCTGCCGCGCGGCAACGACATCCTACGCGCGTTCGCGGATCCTTTCGATGAAGTCCGCGTGCTCATCCTCGGCCAAGACCCGTATCCGACTCCCGGACACCCCATGGGGTTGAGCTTTTCCACCCAGCCCGGGGTCGCCCCGCCGCGCTCGCTGGTCAACATCTACAAAGAGCTCCACGACGACCTCGGGATCGCCCCGCGCCCCGACGGGGACTTGAGCAGCTGGGCCTCCCAGGGCATCCTGCTGCTCAACAGGGTGCTCACCGTGCGCCCGGGCTCCCCGGCGTCGCACCGCGGCAAGGGCTGGGAGGCGGTGACGGAGGCGGCGATCCGGGCGCTCGCCGCCCGCCACACCCCGCTCGTGGCCATTCTGTGGGGCCGAGACGCCCAGAGCGCCGCGCGTTTCTTGGGCGAGACCCCGAGGATCGAGTCGGCGCACCCCTCGCCGCTATCGGCCAGCCGCGGGTTCTTCGGATCCCGGCCGTTTTCCCGCGCGAACGAGCTGCTGGTCAGCCAGGGTGCGGACCCGGTTGACTGGTCGTGGTGAGAGTGCCTCGCGCGGTTAATCGGCGCCGGGGTAAACTCGGGTCCCATGGCTAACCCACCCGCGCTCGAGCCAATGTTCGACGGCGCCCACCTCCTGTCGTGGGCTCAGCGCTCGGCATCCGAACTTGATCGCCGACGCGTGGAGATCAACCAGCTCAACGTCTTCCCTGTCCCGGACGCGGACACCGGCTCTAACATGGCGCACACGATGGCCGAGGCCGTGCGCGAGGCCGCGAAGCTCGACGAGTCGGCCTCGATGACCGAAGTGGCCGAGGCGCTGGCGGTGGGCAGCATGCGCGGGGCGCGCGGCAACTCCGGTGTCGTGCTCTCCCAGGTGATCAGGGGTGTTGCCCAATCCGTGGGCCGCGGGGAAGTTACCGGCGACGTGGTGGCCCAGGCGCTGAGCTCCGGCGTGGACTTCGTCGACCGCGCGATCGCCGATCCGGTGGAGGGCACGGTGGTCACCGTGCTGCGCGCCGCCGCGGACGCCGCCCACGACGCCCAGGGCCAACCCCTGGACACGGTGGTCGAGGCGGCGGCGGTGGCCGCGCGCGAGGCGCTGGAGCGCACGCCGTCGCAGCTCGCGGCCCTGCGCGATGCCGGTGTCGTGGACGCCGGCGGCACCGGGCTGGTGATCCTGCTCGACGAGCTGCTCGCCGAGGTCACGGGTGAGGAAGCCCGCGAAGCTCCCGTGCCGGTCGCCGAGGAGGGCCACGGCGCCCCCGCGTATCTCGAGATCATGTTCATGTTCTCCGGACCCGTCGACGAGCTTGAGCGCACGCTTGTCGACGCCGGGGGTGACAGCCTCCTCATCGCCCGCGCGAGCGACACCGAGGCAAAAGTCCACGTCCACTCCGTCAACGCCGGGGCCTTGATCGAGGCGAGCTTCGCCCTTGGCGAGGTATCCGACCTGCGCCTTGAGGTCCTGCCCGAAATCGAAAATCCCGCGCCCACCGATCGCCTTATCGTGGCGATCACCCCGCCGGGCTCGCTCACCCAGCTGTACTCCGAGGCCGGGGCCACGACCATCGCCCCAGAAGGAGACGAGGCCGCCACCGTCGAGGCTGCCCTCGCGGCGGTTGCTGAGGCCCGCCCGCGCGAGGTCATCTTCCTGCCCAACGGGCTGATGAGCGACGTGGGTGTGGCGAGCGTTAAGGCGGCGAGCGAAACCGTCGAACACTTCACGGCGCTGCCGACCGTGCGCCTGGTCACGGGCATCGCGGCGCTTGCAGTACACGACGCCGCCCTCGACATGGATGTCGCGGCGGAGACGATGGCGGAGGCGGCCGAGGAGATGCGCACGGCCGTGGTCGAGCACGCCAGCGGCGCGCCCGAGGACGCGGTCGCCGAGGCCTGCGCGCACCTGCTCGAGGGCGGCGGGGAACTGATCTCCGTGCTCTACGACCCGGTGGAGATCCCCTCGCTCGACCACGACCTGCTGTCCACCACGCTGGGCGCGGAGGTGCGCATTTACCCGGCCGATAGCTTGGGTGCGATAGCGGAGATCGGGGTGGAGTAGCGCAGTGTTGGGGACCATCGATCCGCGGCCGCTTAACTTGGTCATTCCCTTAAAACAGGCCCGCGCCCTGCACAAGCACCTCGGCATCGAATCCTGCGGCGACCTGCTGCGCCACTACCCGCGCAAGTACCTGCACTACGGCGCGGGCAGCGAGCTCGAAGGCACGCGCGAGGGCGACACGATCAGCATCATCGGCCGCGTCATTGATACCCATTTCATCCCGCGCGAGGGCAAGCCGATCTACAAAATCACCGTCGACGACGGCCGCTACCGCATCGGCGCGACCTTTTTCGGCTCCCGCTTCGCCATGCGCGCGCTGACCGAAGGCAAGCGAGTCATGCTCACCGGCAAGCTCAGCTTCTTCCGCTCGGCGCCCCAGCTCCAGCACCCGGACTTCGTGCTTCTCGACGGCCCCACCCAGGCAACCGGGGCACTCAAGCAGCTGTCCCACTTTGGCGACTTGGAGGAGATCCTCTCCGGCCGCGAGTGGCTGCCACTGTACCCGGCGACGTCGAAGGTGAGCACGTGGACCATCATGGGCGCGGTGCACGCGGTGCTCAAAACGCTGCCGAAGGTCGAGGAGCCGCTGGGCTTTACCCCGATCGGTTACTCGTCGCTGAACAAGGCGATCCGGGAGATCCACGAGCCCGGCCCGGCCGGCCCGGACGCGGCGCGTCGCCGGTTGAAGTACGAGGAGGCGAGCGGCATCGCGCTGGTGATGGCGGTGCGCCGCGCGGATCGCCTGCTCGAGGACGCGACCGCGCTGCCCCCGGTGCGCGGCGGGCAGTTCGACCAGCTGCTGGGCAACCTGCCGTTTCCCCTGACCGACGGGCAAAAACAGGTACTGGCCGACATCACCGCGGACATGTCGCGGCCGCGCCCGATGAGCCGGCTGCTCCAGGGCGAGGTCGGCTCCGGCAAAACCATCGTCAGCCTGCTGGCGATGCTCCAGGCGGCGGATAACGGCTCCCAGTGCGCCCTGCTCGCGCCCACGGAGGTGCTGACTATGCAACACGCGCGCTCGCTGCAGGAAACCGTGCTGCGCGCCGGCCTGACCACGAGCGTTGTGGCGCTGACGGGGTCGATGACCGCCGCGCAGCGCCAGGAAGCGATGCTCAACATCGTCTCCGGCCAGGCCGACATCGTGGTGGGCACCCACGCGCTGATCCAGGAGGGCGTGGAGTTTTTCCGCCTCGGCCTCGTGGTGGTTGACGAGCAGCACCGTTTCGGCGTCGAGCAGCGAGACGCGCTGCGGGCCAAGGGCGGGGAGCACCCGCCGCACGTGCTGGTGATGACGGCCACCCCGATCCCGCGCACCATGGCGATCACCGTTTTCGGTGACTTGGAAATCTCCACCCTGCGCGAGTTGCCCGGCGGGCGCAAACCGATCCAGTCCTCCGTCGTCCCGCAGTTCAAGTCCGCGTGGGTGGAGCGCGGCTGGGAGAAGATCCGTGAGGAGGCCCAGGCCGGGCGCCAAGCTTATATTGTCTGCCCGCGTATCGACGGCGACGGCGGCGTGCTCATCACCGCCGCGATGCTCTCAGCCACCGAGTTCGCCGACCTCGAGGTCGGCGTTCTCCACGGCAGGATGAAGGGCGAGGACAAGGACGCGGTGATGAAGGATTTCGCCGCCGGGGCGATCGACGTGCTGGTGTCCACCACGGTCATCGAGGTGGGCGTGGACGTGCCCAACGCGACCGTGATGATGGTGCGCGAGTCGGAGCACTTCGGTGTGAGCCAGCTCCACCAGCTGCGCGGGCGCGTTGGCCGCGGCGGCAATCAGTCGCTGTGTTTGTTCCACACGCTTGCCGAGGAGGAGTCCCCGGCGTTCGAGCGCGTCTGCCAGGTCGCTGCCACCACCGACGGCTTCGCTCTCGCGGAGCTCGACCTGCGCACCCGACAGGAGGGCGACATCCTGGGCGTGAACCAGTCCGGCAGCCACCGCACGCTGCGGCTGATCAACCTGGTGGACGACTACGACATCGTGCAGCGCGCCTACGACGACGCCGAGCGCTTCGTCGAGCAGCACCCGCAGCTGGCGCGCGCAGCGATGGAGGCGCTGATGTCCACGGTGCCGGAGGAGTGGGAATATCTGGACAAAAGCTGACACCGGTTAAGGTGGGGTGCATGAACCGCATCATTTCCGGCGAGGCGCGCGGGCGCGAAATTAAGGTACCGCCTGAGGGGACGCGCCCGACCTCCGATCGCGCGCGCGAGGGTCTGTTCTCCTCCCTGCAGGTGCGCTTTGGTTTGATCGACCAGACGGTGCTTGACCTGTTCGCCGGCTCGGGCGCGCTGGGCCTCGAGGCCGCCTCGCGCGGTGCGGCGGAGGTCGTGCTCGTCGAGAACGACCCGCGCGCGGTCAAGGTCATCGAGTTCAACGCCTCCGTCGTCGGCCACCCGAACGTGCACGTCGAGCCGGTCAAGGCGTCCACCTATTTGGCCCGGGCGCCGCGCAACCACTTCTCCATGGTGCTTGCCGACCCGCCCTATGACCTCGCGGACGAGTCCGTCGCCGAGATGCTCGCAGCCCTTGAGCCCGCGCTTGTCGACGGCGCCGTGGTCGTCGTCGAGCGCCACCGCGAAAGCCCGGAAACCGCCTGGCCAGAGGCGTTTACCCCGACGACCCAGAAGCTGAAGAAGCGCCTGTACGGCATCGCGCGTATGGATATGGCCGTCTACACCAGCCCCCGAAAGGACCCCACCCCATGACCACAGCATTGTGCCCAGGCTCGTTCGACCCGGTGACCAACGGCCACGTTGACATCTTCACCCGCGCCGCGCGCCACTTCGACGAGGTCGTCGTCCTCGTCACCGGCAACCCCGCGAAAACCTCCGGTCTCTTTACCGTCCACGAGCGCGTTGAGCTGATCGAGCAGGTGCTTGCCGACGTCCCCAACATCCGCGTCGATTTCTGGGGCGGGCTGCTGGTCGACTACACCACCGCCCACCACATCACCGCCCTGGTTAAGGGCCTGCGCTCCTCGCTGGACTACGAGTACGAGCTGCCGATGGCGCAGATGAACCGCAGGCTCTCCGGGGTGGACACGTACTTCCTGCTCACCGACGAGAAGTTCGGCTACACCTCCTCCTCGCTGTGCAAGGAGGTTGTCAAGTACGGCGGCGACGTCACCGGGCTCGTGCCCGACGTCGCGCTGGCGGCGATGAAGGAAAAGTACCGCCAGGGTGCCTAGAAAAGCGTTGACAAAAACGCCTGCGTGCGGCCTTGCTGCGGGTTGTCCAGCACCTCGGCGGGAGTGCCGTACTCCACGATCCGCCCATCCGCCATGAACGCGACGTGGTCGGCGACCTCGCGGGCAAAATTCATCTCGTGGGTGACCACGAGCATGGTCATGCCGCTATGAGCAAGCTCCTTCATCACGCCGAGGACCTCGCCGACGAGCTCGGGATCGAGCGCGGAGGTGGGCTCGTCGAAAAGCATGAGCTTGGGCTCCATGGCCACCGCCCGCGCGATGGCGACGCGCTGCTGCTGGCCACCGGAAAGCTGGATCGGGTACGCGGTTGCTTTGGACTCGAGGCCCACCATCGCGAGCAGCTCGAGCGCGCGCTCCTTCGCCTTGGCGGCGGGCACGCCCTTGACGTGGATCGGCGCCTCCATGATGTTGTCGAGCACGGTGCGGTGGCCAAACAGGTTGAACTGCTGGAACACCATGCCGATCTCGCGGCGCTGCTTCGCGGCGTCGCGCTCGGACATTTCGTACAGGGTGCCGCCGCGCTCGCGGTAGCCGATGAGCTCGCCGTCGACGTAGAGGCGACCCGCGGTGACCTTTTCTAGGTGGTTGACGCAGCGCAAGAACGTCGACTTGCCGGAGCCGGAGGGGCCAATCAGACAGGTTACGGAGCCGGGTTCGACGGTGAGGTCGATGCCTTTGAGCACGTCAAGGCTGCCGAAGGACTTCCAGACGTTCTCGGCCTGAATCATGGGAGTAGTCATAAGTTAGCGTCCTTTGGGCTCGGGGGCGTCGACAAGCTGAACGTTGGCCGGGATGGTGCCCTCGGCGTCGGCAAGCGTGGCCAGCTGGCGGGCGGTGAGCTGGCGTTTCGCGCCGCGGTCGAAGTACTTCTCCAGGTAGTGCTGGCCGACCATGAGGACCGAGGTAATCGCCAGGTACCAGGTCGCGGCGACGAGCAACATGGGCACCGGCTCGAACAGCGCGGCGGCGATGTCCATGGAGCGACCGTAGAGCTCCAAAGAATAGGGCACCGCGACGACGAGCGAAGACGTTTTCAGCAGCGAGATGAACTCGTTGCCCGTCGGCGGGATGATGATGCGCATTGCCTGCGGCAGAACCGTGCGCGTCATCGTCTGCGACCAGCTCATGCCCAGCGCCTTGGAGGCCTCGATCTGCCCCTCGGGCACCGAGGAGACGCCAGAGCGGACGATCTCGGCCATGTAGGTGGCCTCGTTGAGCGCCAGGCCGACGACGGCGAGCAAGAACGCCGAAGAAGTAAACGGCTCCAGCGGAATCTCGGCGACACCGAGGTTGATGGTGTCATAGATCGAGCCGATCAACCCCCAGAAGATGAGCTGGACGTAGACCGGGGTGCCGCGGAAGATCCAGAGGAACACCCAGGACACCGTTTTGAACACCGGGTTGGGGGACATCCGCATGACCGCGAGGATCACGCCGCCGATCACGCCGAGCACCATCGCGAAAATCGTGATCGCCAGGGTGTGCAGCGCGGCGACGGCGATGCGGGTGTCAAACAGGTAGCGGAAGTAGGTGTCCCAGCCGTAGGCGTCGTTGCGGGCCGCGCCGATGAGGAACCACACCGCCAACGCGATGATGATGGCCGCCAAAATCCAGCGCCCGGGGTGGCGCAGGGGCTTGGCCTCGATGCGCTCGGGTCGTGTAGTTGTCATTGTGCTGCTCCTTGCTGGGGCTGTTCGTTAATCAGCGCTTCGTCGAGTAGGCCTGAGTCGATGTTCCATTGCCCGAGGATGCGGGCATACTCCCCGGTGTCGATGAGGTGCTGCATCGCGGCGGCCAGCGCGGGGCCGAGCTCGGAGCCCTTGTTCACCGCGATGCCGTAGGGGGCCGCGTCGAACATGTCGCCCACCAGCTCCAGATCGCCGTCGGAACGCTCGACGGCCCAGGCGGTGACGGGGGAGTCGGCGCTGAATGCGTCGGCACGGCCTGTCAGCGCGGCGAGCGCAGCGTTGTCGGAGGTGTCGAAGGACAAAACGGTGATCGGGTCGTCTCCTTCTGTGACGCAGGCGTCGCTCTTCGGGCGGACGTCGTCAGTTTCGGAAACCGTGGTGCGCTGAACGGCGACGGTCAGCCCGCACGGGTTCGCCGGGTCGACGTCGTTGCCCGGCTGCTGCGCCCACTGGATCCCGGCGTAGAGGAAGTTGACAAAGTCGTAGGACTCGCGGCGCTCCTCGGTATCGGTGAACCCTGACATGCCGGCGTCCAGGCTGCCGGCTTGGACCGCGGGCAGGATCATGGAGAAATCCATTTCCTGCGGGTCGAACTCGAGGCCCATGACCTGCGCTAACGCCTGGCCGAGGTCGAGCTCGACGCCGATGAGGTTGCCTGTGGAGTCTTTGAACTCGAAGGGGGCAAACGGTGGGTTCGTGCCCACCGACAGCTTGCCGTCCGCCGCGACCCTCTCGGGCACCATCGCGGCGATCTCTGGCACCGCTTCCACCTCGACGGGCTCCCAGCCTTCGGGGTTTCCGCCCTCGGTGTTGGTCACGCACGAGGTCAGCAGCAGGGCGCTGCCGACGACCGCGGCGAAACTGTAGGACTTACGCATTGCTGCATAATAACCAGCGCTGCTGGGCTTTGCCCAATTGGTTCTAGGTGGGCTGGCCTGCCTGAACGACGATGATCCAGATCGCCACCAGGTGTAGGGCGGCCGCGACGATCGTCAGCGTATGGAAGTGCTCGTGGTAGCCGTAGTAGCGGGCTTCGCGGCCTGGCCACTTCAGCCCGTAGACCACCGCGCCCACCGTGTACGCGACGCCGCCAAAAAACAGCAAAAGGATAACGGCCATGTCCGCTTCGGTGCGCAGCACGGGCAGGATGGGCAGGACCAGCCAGCCGAGCGTGATGTACACCAGCACGTCGAGCCATCGGGGGTGGTTGATCCACACCATATTCAACACGACGCCCAGCACCGCGCCCGCCCAGGCGATGACCAGCATCCACGTCGAGTAGGGCGGCTCGAGCAGGATGATGCACAGCGGCGTGTACGTCGAGGCGATGAAGATGGCGATGGTGGAGTGGTCGGCGCGCCGCCACCACTGGACTGTTGCAGCAGACTTCCACGGGCCGCGGTGGTAAAGCCCCGACACCGCGAACAGCAGGATCAGCCCCGCGCAGTACACGCTCACACTCAGCGCCTCGACGGGCCGCAGAGTCAGCCACGCGAAAGTGATGAGCACCGCGGAGCTTATCGACGCCACAAACGCGGCAATCAGGTGGGCCCAGCCGCGCGTCGATGGGCGGGGTCCGCGGTCAAAAACGCGAGACGTTCGCTCGATGGTGGTCACCTCTGCAAGGCTACGCATTAGTTACTTATTACGCTAGATGCGTATCGACGCCCCTCGCCCCGGGGGATTTCCTCCAGCGCTCGCAGCTGCGCTAAGCTTTATTCCCGCGCCCCAGTAGCCCAATTGGCAGAGGCAACGGATTCAAAACCCGTCCAGTGTGAGTTCGAGTCTCACCTGGGGCACTTGTGAGTTGAAGCGGCCATTTTCCGCGGGTTGGCTGGATTTATTCGACCGCCGTCGCGCTTGAGAGCTAGGAATCGTGCTAGGCATCACCGAGCCGCTGAAGGTTTCGAAGGCTAGAGCAGCCAAGATGAGGGCCATGATCGCTATGAGTGCGAACTTTCGAGGCCACTCTACGCCGAGGGGATGAAGCCCCTTTTGCTTATCGACGACCCAATTGCGGTGTAACCGCTTAGCACACGTGTGTCACTATAGTGTGCACACAACCACGCCCGAACCATTGCACACGAATGCCTGTGCGATTATAATGGCAGGTGTTGAAAGGGGGGCGCACATGGATGCGACGCACACGGGGGATGACCATTTCTTCCGCACACAACGACCAAACGACACGTTGGCACGCCTGGGCCAACACAAACGCGACATCGAATACGAGATCTTCTCCACCTGGGCCGAGACGGCACATGTGGTCGACGACTTCGAAGTAGAGATCACCCACATCCAACACGCGATCGGGGAGAGCAAAGCAGCAGTCGAAAAAGCCATCTTCGCCTACCGACGCCTGATCGACCTGCCCGGGCTGCGCCAGATTCAACACACCACACGACTGTTAGACATCAAACGCCTTGCCAGCATTGATACCGCCATTGCGGAACTTGGCCCCGGCGTCGACACCGAGGTCTACGCCCACATTGACGCGTACCTAGTGGAGGTGTTTACCGCCACGAAACCCAACCAACCGTTGCTGACACCGAAAGCAATCGTGCACCGGCTTAGACGGCTCATCGCCCAGCTCGACAACACCGTGGGCTACGACGCGGCTAAACGCAAACGCCGCACCCGCCCACAAGACGCGTTCGTCATCTACGACTATGAGCTCGGTGCACGCTCCGGCACCACAATTGAGTGCGACAACACCACCCACGCCCTGATCCGGCAATACCGCACACACGTGGCACAAGAGAACAACATCACCGAAGACGAAGCAGCACGCCTGATCCTCACCGGTGAACTCACCGCACAACCCACGGTGACTATTTTCGGGTTCGCACCCCTGGGCCCCGATGGTGACATCGTCGACGGTGCATCAGTGTTTTTCCCCGGTACGGGGTGGACCGATGCTGAGGGCAGTGCTGTGGCCGAACAGTACGCCTCGCGCATCGTGGACCTTGGTGATGTTGCCGGCCACGAGATCGACGGCTATGTTCCCTCGGCCCGGATCAAAGCGTTCGCTATTGCCCGCGACGGCACCTGCGTCTGGCCGGGCTGTACCCGCGATGCACAGCACTGCCAGCTTGATCACCGCGTCCCCTACGCCGACGGGGGAAGCACAACCCCAGCGAATTTGTTCTCGTTGTGTCAACGTCACCACAACGTGAAAACGGATCGTCGTGCCTACTACATTCCCGACCCCACCACCGGCGACATCGTCTGGCTATTTGCTGACGGCACCTACGCCTTAACCGAGCCCGATGGGTTTATCACCACCCAGCTCGGGGCGGACAACCCCCGGTGGAACCACAGCCTCGACCAGCGACGTGTCCTGCGTGACCGCGTCGCGACGTTTCTGGCGAAAGGGCACACAATCCTCGACGCCTACGACACCACCGGCAACTACGACACCTGCATCGAAGCCCTGACACGCCTCGAGCAGGAATACCGCATGACCTTCCCCCACAAACCCACCACCAACCCAGACTCCAACTCCGGCTAAGAATGTTTACAGCACCTCGATGCTGTAAGCCGTGTGCTCGCCAACCCGAGGTGCGCCCAACGGAAGGCTCGCATCCGATGGGAAATACATCGTCGTGGGATCAACTTTTAGGCGTACGCGCTTGCCAACGTAATCGAGCCACGGGCCGGTTTCGTCGCTAGTGCCGTACGGAGTAATCTCCTTGTCCCCGAGAGCGAGTAACGCTTTCTGCTCTGTGTCGCTTTCCCCGCTGAGCCGTTGTGCCGTCACGTCCTGTGGCGAATCAAACAAGAGCACAATGTACTCGTTGTTCGGATTGTCGTTATTGGGCGCGGGCCTCCCGTCTAGGACTTCAGCAGTACTCATGCTGACAACAGTGCCCTCGTACACGTCTAACCCGCTCGCTTCGGCAGGTGGGTCTTCACCCGCGCGAAGGACGACCTTTGCGTTGTTGCCGCCGGTGCACGTGATTTCGGTTCCAGAAGACTGACAGCTCATCGAGTAGGACGCCTTGGTTATCGGGCTGCGAGCCTCAACCGCGAAGCTCGGTCCTCCGTGGCTCTGAATCACGGCCCTAGCCACCTCAATGGCGAACTCGCACGACGTTTCCGTGGTGCCGGTGTAAACGCTTTGGCCGGGGACGGCCCCGCAGCGCTTGACCACGGCAGAGGCCTCCGGCGTAGGCGAAGAAGTCGGCGGAGCCCACGTGCCACTTTCCAGCGCATCGAGGACGCTGCGGTCTGTGCTCGGGGTCCAGGTGATCTCCGCCCGGTCGTCGGCGTAGACGTCGCCGCTCGCCACGGCCGTTTTCGCGCCTGCCGAAACCAGACTTTGGTCCTCGACGGCAAAGCGCTCGACATCAACAGATTGCGCAACTGACTGCCACGTGAGCTGGTAAAGTCCGCTGCCCGAGCGTGACGACGCAACAGCCGCGCGGCCCCCGCCCGCGGATCCGGCTCCGGAAATCAGCACTTCTTGGGTATTAAAAAGTGCCCCGCTTTCGGGCATGCTGAACACAGTGACAGGCGCCCAGTAGTCGCTCGCGTCCGCCTGCAGCAGCAGCTCCGGTGAATCATCGCCCGTCACCTCGGCAAGGGCGTAGGAGTAGGTCCCCGCAGGCTCGAAGCCCGAGGTCAAGTTGTACTCGTACGCCTCGGGATTATCGAGGACGTTGGAATAGGCGTCGGCAAGCGAGGGCGAAGTTTCTGAAGTTTCTGAAGTTTCTGGGGGCGCCGGTGCCGTGCACGAAGCCAAGGACAGGGCGCACAACGCGGCGGCAGCAGCGCGGACGAGGCGGGGATTCATTGGCGGACTCCTACGCGTAGGCAATGGATGCACTCATTGTGCACCTCAATTAAGTGAGATGCTCAGCGCTTCCCAACATGACCGAAAACCTGTACACTGCTGATCGTTCTCTACGCGGCCCCATCAGCGATGCGCAAGGCCGCCCATCTACAGAAGAGGTTAATACTCCGAATGGAGCCCCCTGAACGGCCCACCTGTTGTAAACGCACCGCACGCGCGGGGGAGGTGGGCTCGTGCTAGCGGCAGTCGGTGCTCTGGTTATTGGCCTTCTCGTTATCGGCGTGATCATTGTGGCCAACGGCTACTTCGTCGCCCAGGAATTCGCCTACATGTCCGTCGACCGCACCCAACTGCGGGCCCGTGCCGAGGGCGGGGACGCCAAGGCCGCCAAAGCGCTGAAGATCACCGACCGGACGTCGTTCATGCTCTCCGGCGCCCAGCTCGGCATCACGGTCACCGGCCTGCTCGTCGGTTTCGTCGCGGAACCGCTTGTCGGTGAGGCGCTGGGCAAGCTGCTCGGGGGAGTGGGCTTTCCGCCGGCGGTCTCCATCGGCGTCGCCACGGTGCTCGCCCTGGCCTTGTCGACGATCGTGCAAATGATCTTCGGCGAGCTCTTTCCCAAGAACTACACCATCGCCGCGCCGATGAAGTCGTCGCTCGCGCTCGCGCCATCGACCGCGCTGTACCTCAAGCTCACCGGCTGGCTGATCACATTTTTCGACGTCTCATCCAACGCCTTCCTGAAGCTACTGCGCATCGAGCCGGTCGAAGACATTGACTCATCCGCCACCGCCGAGGACCTCGACCACATCCTCAGCCAATCGCGCGAGAGCGGCGACCTCGACGACCGCACCTTCATGATCCTCGATCGCTTGCTCGACTTCCCTGACCGCAACGTCGGCCACGCCATGATCCCGCGCTCGCGTGCCGACGTCCTCGCTCCCGACGACACCATTGGCCACGCGCGCGAGCTGATGGCAAGCGCCCACACGCGCTACCCGATCATCGACAAAGAGCACGTGCCCGTCGGTGTGCTGCACCTCCTCGACGTGCTGGGCACCGAGCTTCCCGACGCCACCCCCGTCAGCGCCCTGATGCGCCCGGCGGTCGTCGTCCCAGAGCTGATGAGCCTGCCCGACGCCGTGACCCAGCTGCGCAGCGAAGGCGAACGGCTCGCCAGCGTCATCGACGAGTACGGCGGGTTCATCGGCATCATCACCCAGGAGGACATGGCCGAGGAAATCCTCGGCGATGTCGCCGACGAGCACGACCTGCCGGTATCCGAGGACATCGCGATCGCGGGGGAGAACCAGTGGATCGTCGGGGGAGACACGCCCCTTGACGAGGTCGAACGCACCATCGGCCACGACCTGCCCGCCGGCGACTTCGAGACCATCTCCGGACTCGTGCTGGCGGAGGCAGGCGGGCTCGTCGATTCCGGCGAGACACACGACATCGAACTCGCCGCGGAGCCCGAGGACTACCTCGACGGGGACGAAGCCCCGGTGCGCATTTTGAGGGCTGAGGTTGAAAGTGTGGAAAGGCACGTGCCGGGCGTCGTCAAGCTCACGCTCATTGAGGAAGAAGGGGACGAACAGTGACCGAGTGGTACATAGCCCTGCCCGCGACAATTGTGCTGATTGCGCTGTCGGCGTTCTTCGTCATCATCGAGTTCGCGCTGCTCGCGGCGAGGCGCCACCGCCTCGAAGAGACCGCGGAAACCTCGGCGGCCTCACGCGCCGCGCTGCGCAGCCTCAATGAGCTAACGCTCATGCTCGCCGGCGCGCAGCTCGGCATCACGGTCTGCACCTTCGCGCTCGGCGCGATCACGAAACCCTGGGTCCACGACGCGATGATGCCGATGTTTACGGCACTTGGCCTGCCGTACACGGCGGCGGATGTGGTGTCGTTCGTGCTCGCTCTGTTTGTGGTCACGTTTATCCACCTCGTCATCGGCGAGATGGCGCCGAAGTCCTGGGCGATCACGCACCCGGACACGGCGCTACGCTTCATCGCGATCCCCGCCCGCGGGTTCATCGCGATCTTCCGGCCGCTGCTGACGTGGATCAACCGGGTGGCGAACCGCCTGGTGGTCAAGGCGGGGGAGGAACCCGTGGATCGCGCGGCGGCGCGCGGCTACGACTACGAAACCCTGAATCTCCTGGTCCAGCACTCGCGAGAGACGGGCGCGCTGGATAGCGCTTCCGCCGCGCAGATTACCGGCGTCATCGAGCTCGAGCGCGAGACCGTTGGCGCGGTGGTTACTGCACCGCGGACGCTGCCCCGCGACGCCACCGTGGCCGTCGTGCAGCGCGCTGCGTTGAAAAGCGGCGACTTGCGCGTGCTTCTCGACGCCGGCCCCAGCGTGGTCCACGTCCGAGACACGCTACGCGCCGCCCCCGAGGCGCCGGCCGCTCAGTTCTCCCGCCCGGCGCTCACGCTGCCGGCGCAGACGTCTATTTCGGACGCGTTGGAGCAGATGCGGATGCGCAACGAACAGGTCGTGGTGGTCACCGACGACGCCGACAGCTCAGTGGTGCGCGGGGTCCTGACCTGGGACCACGTTCTCAACCAGCTGTGGCCGAGCATCGCCGCCGAGCTGGACCGCGTACAGGCGGAAAGGGAATAATATTCACCCAGGACTACCCCCGGCTCAAGCGGGCCGCTAGACTGGCGGCGGTTTGACAATCGGTGTCAACAAAAGTGGCGACAGAATGGAGTCCCAAGGTGGCAACTGGCTTTACTATGCGGCGTACGATTGCGGCGGCACTCGCCGCGGCATGCGTGGCGACGCTCGCTCCGGCAAACGCGCAGGCGGCGGGCTTGAACGACTTGGCCACGGGCCTGAAGGCCTCGCCGCTCGGTGTGGCCGCGGCCCACGCCGTGCTCTCCGACTCCCGCGTCCCCATCGTCGTGTTGGGAGCGCGCCTGAATCCTGATTGCTCGGCCCCGGCGGTCCTCGATGACCGCCTCGCCACCGCCCGTGGCGTCGCGCTGCTGCACCCCGCCAACCCGATCGTGGTCACCGGCGGGCACACCCAGCCCGGCTGCCAGGCGGAGGCGGAGTACATGCGCGACTATTTAGTCAGGACCTTGGTGGACCCCGCCCGCATCCACGTTGACACCACCGCCTACTCGACGGTAGGCAACGCCCAGGCCACCGCGGACAGTGCCGGAAGCTCCGGCAACGTCATGCCGGTCGGCGTGCTCGTGACCTCTCCGAATCACATTCCACGCGCGATCGACACGTACACCAACGCCTCCGGTAACGCGCTGTGGCTCGCGGTCCCGTCGACGGTGAACTAGGCGCTGACTTTTTCCCAGGCTGAGCGGTTAATGATCTGCTCGCGCTTGGCGACGATCGTGGCAACGAGCGATTGACCGGTGACGTTAACGGCGGTGCGCCCCATGTCCACAATCGGCTCGATGGCGAGCAGCAGGCCAACGCCCGCGAGCGGCAGGCCCAGCGTGGACAGCGTCAGCGTGAGCATCACGGTGGCGCCGGTCGTGCCGGCCGTCGCCGCGGAGCCGAGCACCGCGGTGAGCACGATGAGGAAGTAGTCCGCGATACCCAGCGGGATGCCGTAGAACTGGCTGACGAAGATCGCCGCTACCGCCGGGTAGATCGAGGCGCAGCCGTCCATCTTGGAGGTGGCGGCCAAGGGCATGACGAAGGACGCGTACTCGCTGGGCACGCCCATGGATTTCTCGACCGTGCGCTGGTTGACGGGAAGCACGCCGAGGGACGAACGGGTGACGAAGCCGAGCGTCGTCACGGGCCACACGCGCTTGAAGAAGTCCGCGACGGGCAGGCCGTTGAGCGCGAGCAGGGCGGGGTAGAAGCCGAAGATCACCAGCGCAAGGCCGACGTAGATGGCCAGCACGAACATGCCGAGTGAGCCGAGCGCCTCCCAGCCGTAGGTGGCCACGGCGTTGCCGATCAGCGCGGCGCTGCCGATCGGGGCGAGGCGGATGACCCACCACAGCGCGACCTGGATGATCTCGAGCAGGGATTCGGAAAACGCGATGAACGGCTTCGCCTTCGCACCGGCTTTGACAGCAGCGATGCCGATCGCCAGCGAGATGACGAGGATCTGCAGGACGTTGAACCCGATGGAGAGCTCGCCGTCGTTAGCCACATCAGCGCTAATGCCGAGGAAGTTCTCGGGCACCACCGAGTTAATGAAGGCGAGCCAGAAGCCCGACGACGAGGGCTCGGCCGCGGCGGAAGGATCCACCGTGGAGTTCGCGCCCGGTCGGATGACCAGCGCGACCGCGATGCCGATGAGCACCGAGACGAACCCGGTGATGGCGAACCAGATCAGGGTCTGCCCGCGAGCCGCGCGGCGTTGGTCACCTTGCGCAGGTTGGCCACGGAGGTCACCACCGCGGTGAACACGAGCGGCGGAATCAGAAGCTTCAACAGCTGCACGTACGTGGAGCCGGTCCAGTTCAAGATCCCACCGAGCCACTCGACATCCCCGGCACGGGCGATGAACCCGAGGATGAGGCCGACTACAAGGCCGGTGAGCACCTGCGCACCGAAGCCGAACTACTTCACTGGCTTTCCTTCCACGATGATGAGATACAAGCGAACCAAGCGGTCTACTGGAAACTGACAAATAAACTGTTTCACCACTTCGCAACGATTCAGAAGCCCAACATATTTCCCGGCCACAAAACGTAAAAATCGGTCTATGCGCCTAAGTTGAACGATACTAGTCGGTACCCCTTTCACGGGCAGGGCAAAACGCAGTGATGCACTAGGCCGATGAGCAATCAATCAGCAACGCGGCCACGCGACGGCGAGCGCCAGTTCCTCGGCCACCCGTGGGGCCTGGCTAATCTCGCCGGCGTGGAGATGTGGGAGCGCTTCAGCTTTTATGGCCTGCAGGCGCTTCTCGCTTTCTACCTCTACTACTCCGTGTCGGACGGCGGGCTCGGGCTCAGCCAGGAAGCGGCGCTGTCCATCGTCGGTGCGTACGGCGGCTTGGTGTATCTGACCAGCGTCGCCGGGGCGTGGGTCGCCGACCGCATCCTGTCGGCGGAGCGGACCCTGTTTTACTCCGCCATCCTGATCATGTTCGGCCACATCTCGCTGGCGGTGATCCCCGGCTTCAGCGGCGTCGGCATCGGGCTGGTGAGCATCGCGGTCGGCTCGGGTGCGCTGAAAACCACCTCCCAGGTACTGCTCGGCGACCTGTACAGCCGTGAGGACAAGCGTCGCGATGGCGGCTTTTCCATCTACTACATGGGCGTCAACATCGGCGGGCTCCTCGGCCCACTGATCACCAACGCGTTCTGGGGGTGGAAGGGCTTCCACTGGGGCTTCGGCACCGCCGCCGTGCTCATGGCGATCGGCCTGGCGCAGTACGTGCTGATGCGCCGCCACACCGTGGAAACCGCTGGCCATGAGGTGGCCAACCCACTGCCGCGCTCCCGTTACGTGCCGGTCGCGCTCGGTGTGGTCGCGGCCGTCGCGCTCGTGGCCGTGCTCATCGCCACCGGGGTAGTCAAGCTCTCGCACCTGTCCACCATCGTGGTGGTCTTAGCCCTAGTGACGGCGGTGACGCTGTGGGTGCAGATGCACCGCTCGGATCTGGTGACCGGAGAGGAGCGTTCGCGGCTGATCGGCTTCATTCCGATGTTCGCCGCCTCCGTGGCGTTTTGGTCGGTGTTCCAGCAGCAGTTCACGGTCGTCGCCCTGTACTCGGACGAGCGCCTGAACCGCACGTTCTTCGGCTACGAGCTGCCGCCCGGCGTGGTGCAGTCGCTGAACCCCCTCTTTGTGATCCTGTTCGCCGGCGTCTTCGGCGTCGTCTGGACCAAACTGGGCTCGCGCCAGCCGTCGTACGCCACGAAGTTCTCGCTGGCGCTTTTCATCATCGGCCTGGCCACGCTCGTGTTCCTCCCGTTCGTCGGCGGCGGGCCGAACTCGACGCCGTTCTGGGCGATCGTTGTCATCCTTTTCCTGTTCACCATGGCCGAGCTCATGCTCAGCCCCGTCGGCAACTCGATGGCCACGCTGGTCGCCCCGCAAGCGTTTCACACTCGCGCGTTCGCGCTCTGGCTGCTCTCGGTCGCACTGGGCACCGCCATGTCGGGCGCGCTGGCGGGTTTCTACGACCCGTCGAGCGCGGCGTCGGAACGCACGTACTTCCTCACCACCGCCGCGGTCATGCTCGCCGTCGGCGCCGCGATCTTCGCCTCCCGCAGGTGGATCACTGCGAAGCTGGGGTAGGCGCGCCTGGCTAGACTGGGCAGCGTGACTCAACGCCTTTTGCTTATCGACGGCCACTCCATGGCATTCCGGGCCTTCTTCGCGCTTCCGGCGGAGAACTTCTCCACCTCGGGCGGCCAGCACACCAACGCGGTGTACGGCTTCCTCTCGATGTTCGCCAACATCATCGCCGAGGAGAAGCCGACCCACGCCGCGGTCGCCTTCGACGTGGGGCGCAAAACGTTTCGCACGGAGCGCTTCCCCGAGTACAAGGCGCAGCGCGAGGCTTCGCCGCCGGAGTTCAAGGGCCAGGTGCCGATCATCGAGGAAGTCCTGGGCGAGCTCGGTATCGTGACGCTGTCGAAGGAGAACTACGAGGCGGACGACATCGTCGCCACGCTCGTGACCGAGGCGCGCGCCGGGGGCGACTTCGAGATCGTGCTCGTCTCGGGCGATCGCGACTACATTCAGCTTGTCGACGCCTCCACCACGCTGCTCTACCCCATGCGGGGCGTGTCCAACATGACGCGGTTTACCCCGGAGTCCGTGGAGGAGAAGTACGGCCTGACCCCGGCGCAGTACCCCGACTTCGCGGCCCTGCGTGGCGACCCGTCGGACAACCTGCCCTCGGTGCCCAAGGTGGGGGAGAAGACCGCGACCAAGTGGATCACCGAGTACGGCGATCTCGAAGGGCTCATCGAGCACGCGGACGAGATCAAGGGCGTGGCGGGCAATAACTTCCGCGAGCGCATCGACCAGGTGCGGCTCAACCGCGAGCTGACGCAGATGGTCACGGACGTTGAGCTGCCGGTCGGCCCGGAGGACCTGGAGATGAAGCCGGCCGACGTCAACGCGGTTGCCAGCTCGTTCGACGACCTGGAGTTCGGCGTCAACCTGCGCGAGCGCGTGCTCGCGGCCGTGCCCACGACGGGAGAGGCACCCGCGCCGGAGACGGCCGAGCTCGCCGACGTAGAGATCGACGACGCGCCGCTGGATACGTGGCTCACAGAGCGCGACGGCCAGGGCCTCGCGGTGGTGGTGACCGGCAACGGCGCTCCCGGGCGGGGAGATGCGTCGGCGCTGGCGGTCGTCGATAAGCAGCGCCGCGGAGTCCATAAGGAGCTCGCCGAGCTTACTCCCGCGGAGGATTCCGCTTTGAAGGCCTGGGCCGAGTCGGAGGATCCGAAGTACCTGCACGACGCGAAGACCGTGTTCCACATGCTCAAGGGCCGCGGCATCACCCTGCGTGGCATCGCGCACGACACAGCGATCGCGGCCTACCTGCTGCGGCCTGGCCAGCGCACCTACGAGCTCAGCGACGTGTACCAGCGCCACCTGCAGCGCCAGCTCAACCTCGGCGGCGACCAGCTCAGCCTGCTCGGCGATACCTCGCTGGTGGACGCGGCCGCGGCGGTGCTCGAGCTCGCCGAGGAGCTCAGCACGCAGCTGCGCGGCATCGACTCCTACGACTTGTACGCCGACCTCGAGCTGCCGCTGGTATCGATCCTCGCGGAGATGGAGCACGCCGGCATCGCCGTGGACGTCGACGTGCTGGAGGGCCAGCTCAAGGACTTCGCGGCCAAGGTCACCCAGGTCGAGGAGGAGGCCCGCCAGCTTGTCGACGAGCCCTCGCTGAACCTGTCGAGCCCCAAGCAGCTCTCAGTGGTCCTGTTTGACAAGTTGGGGCTGCCGAAGACGAAGAAGACCAAGACTGGGTATTCCACCGCGGCTGGCGAGATCGAGGCCCTGGCGGAGAAGAACCCCCACCCGTTTTTGGACAAGCTGCTGGCACACCGCGAGTACCAGAAGATGAAGTCCACCATCGAGGGCCTGATCAAGGCGGTCGCCGACGACGGGCGCATCCACACCACCTTCAAGCAGACCGTCGCGTCCACGGGCCGGCTGTCCTCGGTGGACCCGAACCTGCAGAACATCCCGGTGCGCACCGAAGCTGGTCGGCGCATCCGCTCCGCGTTTACCGTGGGCTCCGACTACGAATGCCTGCTTACCGCCGATTACTCGCAGATTGAGATGCGCGTGATGGCGCACCTGTCGCAGGACTCAGGCCTGATCGAGGCCTACCGCGAGGGCGAGGACCTGCACAACTTCGTCGGCTCGCGCGTCTTCGATGTGCCCATCGACCAGGTCACCCCGGAGCTGCGCCGCCGCGTCAAGGCCATGTCCTACGGCCTCGTCTACGGCCTGTCGGCGTACGGGTTGTCCAACCAGCTCTCCATCTCCGCGGGCGAGGCGAAGAGCATCATGGAGAGCTACTTTGAGCGCTTCGGCGGGGTCAAGCGCTACCTGGACAACGTGGTGGAGCAGGCGCGCCGCGATGGCTACACCTCCACGGTCTTCGGCCGGCGCCGCTACCTGCCGGAGCTGATCAGCGACAACCGCGTCGCCCGCGAAAACGCCGAGCGCGCCGCACTGAACGCGCCGATCCAGGGCTCGGCCGCGGACATTATCAAGGTGGCGATGATCCGCGTCGACCGCGCGCTGGAGCCGTTTGCATCGCGGGTGCTGCTGCAGGTCCACGACGAGCTCGTCGTGGAGGTCGCGCCCGGGGAGCTGACGGGGGTACGCGAGATCGTCGAGCGCGAAATGGACTCCGCCATTACCTTGCGCGTGCCGCTGGAGGTCTCCGCCGGGACGGGTGAAAACTGGGATGAAGCAGCGCACTAGGGCCAGGGCGCGTCTGCTTTCCCAGCGGCTCGTGGGCCACGGGTGGCCCAGCGCCGTGGACGCGGTGCGCGCGTTCGGGCTGATGCAGGGCCAGGAAACGATGGTCTTTTCCTCGATCGCGCTGCGCAATGCCGGCGGCATCGACTCGGTCGCTGCCGCACTCGATGGCCACGAGATCGTGCGAGCCTACCCGATGCGCGGCACCGTCTTCGTTGCCTTGGCAGCGGACATGCGCTGGTTGACCGAACTGTTGGCCAAGCCCGGCGTCGCTGGCGCGCTTCGCAATGCCGATGCCGCGGGGGTGAGCCCCGCGCGTATCGACGCGATCCGCGACGCCGTCCTCGAACACGGGCCCGTTGACAACGCCCAGTACAAGGCAATCGTCGCCCGAGTGCTGGACAGTCCGGAGCCCGTCAATGCGATGGTGTATCGCTCCCGCTACGTCTTGCTTGTCGACGGCTCCTGCGCCTACCTCGGACGCAACCAGCTACTCGGCCCGGCGCCCGCAGCACCCGGGATCGCGGAGCGGTTCAACGGGCAGCGCCAAGATGCGGTCGACGAGCTGGTGCGCCGCTACGTCGCCACGCACGGGCCCGTCACCAGCGAAGACGTGACCTGGTGGTCTAAGCTCGGCGTACGTGAGGTGCGCACCGCGCTTGAGCATCTAGGCGACGACTTCACTCGCGACGGCGAGGACTACTTCCACGCGTCACTGCCCGAGGTGCTTGATGCAACCCCAGCCTCGGCGTTTCGCGAGCCGCACCTGCTGCCCGCGTTTGACGAGTACATCCTCGGTTACAAGGACCGCCTGTTCGCGATGACCGAGGAGGTCCACACCCACCTTGCCCCGCGCAACATGGGAATCTTCCGCAAGTCCATCGTGGTCGACGGTGTTGTCCGAGGGACGTGGAAAGGTGCCGGCGGCACACTCGTCATCGACGACGTGGGAGGGGTGCCCAAGTACGCCCATGCCGGTGTGCGGCGTAAGTTCGCTGCCTACCCAGCGCTCGGGGCCGTCGAGATGTAACCGTGATAGGCAAGGGAGGCCGTGTTGCCCTTGAGAGCGCGAAAGACTAGCATGTCAAGGGCGTATCTGCGTTTCGGGGCGGTTTTAAGCTTTGTAGGAGGGCTTGAACCGTGCCCAAAATGAGATCACTGCACGTGAGAGATGCGCCACTGTCCACTTTCGATCTCCTATTTCTTCGGAGCACTTAACAAATATGCCCACTTCCAACGCACCCCAGGTTGCCATCAACGACATCGGCAGCGCTGAGGACTTTCTCGCCGCAGTAGACGCGACCATCAAGTACTTCAATGATGGCGACATCGTCACCGGCACCGTCGTCAAGGTCGACCACGACGAGGTTCTCCTCGACATCGGGTACAAGACCGAAGGCGTCATCCCGACCCGCGAGCTCTCCATCAAGCACGACATCGACCCGGATGAGGTCGTCGAGGTCGGCGACGAGGTCGACGCTCTCGTCCTGACCAAGGAGGACAAGGAAGGTCGGCTCATCCTGTCCAAGAAGCGCGCGCAGTACGAGCGCGCCTGGGGCACGATCGAGGAGCTGCAGAACAACGACCAGCCCGTCACCGGTACGGTCATCGAGGTTGTCAAGGGCGGCCTCATCCTCGACATCGGCCTGCGCGGCTTCCTGCCGGCGTCCCTCGTCGAAATGCGCCGCGTCCGCGACCTGGACCCCTACATCGGCCAGGAACTCGAGGCAAAGATCATCGAGCTGGACAAGCACCGCAACAACGTGGTCTTGTCCCGTCGCGCCTACCTGGAGGAGACCCAGTCCGCGGTCCGCTCCGACTTCCTGCACCAGCTGCAGAAGGGCCAGGTGCGCAAGGGTGTCGTTTCCTCCATCGTCAACTTCGGCGCCTTCGTCGATCTCGGCGGTGTTGACGGCCTGGTGCACGTCTCCGAGCTGTCCTGGAAGCACATCGACCACCCGTCCGAGGTTGTCACCGTCGGCGACGAGGTCACCGTCGAGGTTCTCGACGTCGATCTCGACCGCGAGCGCGTTTCCCTGTCGCTGAAGGCGACCCAGGAGGATCCGTGGCGCGTCTTCGCCCGCACCCACGCTGTGGGTCAGATCGTTCCGGGCAAGGTCACCAAGCTGGTGCCGTTCGGTGCGTTCGTCCGCGTCCAGGAGGGCATCGAGGGCCTCGTCCATATCTCCGAGCTGGCGCAGCGCCACGTCGAGGTTCCGGACCAGGTTGTCGGCGTCGGCGAAGAGGTCATGGTCAAGGTCATCGACATCGACCTTGAGCGTCGCCGCATCTCCCTGTCGCTCAAGCAGGCTGACGAGGACTACACCGAGGAGTTCGATCCGTCCCGCTACGGCATGGCCGACTCCTACGACGAGCAGGGTAACTACATCTTCCCGGAGGGCTTCGACCCGGAGACCAACGAGTGGATGGAGGGCTTCGACGAGGCCCGCCAGGAGTGGGAGGCACGCTACGCCGAGGCAGAGCGTCGCCACCAGGCTCACACTGCCCAGATCGAGCGCCACCGCGCGGCTGCTGCAGAGGCAGCCGAGCAGGGTGCGGACCAGTCGAACTACTCCTCCGAGTCCGCGGACGCTGCAGCTCCGGCAGCCTCCGACTCGGAAGAGTCCATCGGCGGTTCGCTGGCGTCTGATGAGCAGCTCGCTGCACTGCGCGACAAGCTCGCTGGTAACTAAACCGGCAGGTAGTCTGCGCGTGTGAAAAGGCCCCTTCGGGGGCCTTTTTCGTTGTCTAGGATGGGTCCATGCTAAAAATCGGGCTCACTGGAGGAATCGGAAGCGGTAAGTCGACCGTCGCTAAGCTTTTGCGCGAAGCTGGCTACCCGGTCGTCGACGCGGACCAGGTCGCGCGCGACAACATGGAGCCAGGCTCGCCGGTCCTGGCCGAAGTCGCCAAAGCGTTTGGCGATGACATTGTGCTTGATGACGGCAGCCTCGACCGCGCGGAACTCGCCCGCAGGGCGTTTTCGGACGAGGAGCGTACGCGCACTCTCAACGCGATTACCCACCCGGCGATCCGCGCGGAATCGGACCGGCGCTTTAACGTGCTGGAGGCGCAGGGCGCGGCCGCGGCCGTTTACGACATGCCCCTGCTCGTGGAGCTCGGCCTCGACGAGGAGATGGACCTGACCATCGTGGTGGATGTCGACCCGGAAGAGCGCGTGAGCCGGCTCGTCAGCAGCAGGGGCCTCGACGAGCAGGACGCGCGCAACCGCATCAGCAGGCAGATCTCGGATGCGCAGCGCAGGGAAAAGGCGGATGTTGTGATCGACAACAACGGGTCGCTCGAGGAGCTTAAACAGCGGGTGAACGAAGTCGTCGTGCGCATTGGTAAGATGTTATGAACCGTTAAACTATTGGCAAAGTCCCATTAAGAAGACTGGCCTAATGTGTTTCCTCATGGGTACGTGGAATTGGGGCCCCTTCGACAACGACGTCGCAACGGAGACCGTTCAGCAGCTGGCGGACGGTACTTTTCGCATGGACCAATTCCGTTTCGATTGCGAGACCACACCACTCGACAGCGAGCAGGGCCAGGCCCTCGTCGTCCTCGCCGCGGTGATGAACGGCTTCGTGCCGGACCAGCGCTTCGAGTCCGCCCGCGCGTACAAGTTCGCGTTCAAGGACCGGCGCTGGGTCGAGTCGAAGGTCAAAGAGGTGATCCAGCCCCGCGGCTCCGAGCTGTACGAAATGTGGGCGGACGCTGGCGAGCTGCAGCAATGGCTCGACGCCACAGCGCGCGTCGTGCGCTAGCGGCACCTGGCTAGACTAGGGTGCATGGCATTTGCGGCAGAGCACCCGGTTATCGCGCATTCAGAGTTTCGCCCCGTCGGCGAGATCGAGCGGCGCGAAAAGCCCTTCGAGGTTATCTCCGACTATCAGCCGTCCGGTGACCAGCCCGCGGCGATCAAGGAGCTCGACGAGCGTCTCAACCGCGGTGAGAAGGACGTCGTCCTGCTCGGCGCGACGGGTACGGGTAAGTCTGCGACGGCGGCCTGGTTGATCGAAAAGCAGCAGCGTCCGACCCTCGTGATGGCGCCGAACAAGACGCTGGCGGCGCAGCTTGCCAACGAGTTGCGCCAGCTCCTGCCGAACAACGCGGTGGAGTACTTCGTCTCGTACTACGACTACTACCAGCCGGAGGCGTACATCGCGCAGACCGATACCTACATCGAGAAGGACTCGTCGATCAACGACGACGTTGAGCGCTTGCGGCACTCGGCGACCTCGGCGCTGCTGTCGCGCCGCGACGTGGTCGTGGTCGCCTCCGTGTCGTGTATTTACGGCCTCGGCACCCCGCAGTCCTACCTCGATCGCTCCATCGTGCTGCGCCAGGGCGAGGAGATCGAGCGCGATCGCTTCCTTCGCCTGCTTGTCGACGTCCAGTACGAACGCAACGACATCGACTTCAAGCGCGGCACGTTCCGCGTCAAGGGAGACACCGTCGACATCATCCCCGCGTACGAGGAAGTGGCGGTGCGCGTGGAGTTCTTCGGCGACGAGGTCGACGAGCTGTACTACATCCACCCGCTGACCGGCGAGGTGCTCAGTAGGGAAGAGGAGGTCCGCATCTTCCCCGCGACGCACTACGTCGCCACCGACGAACGCATGGAAAAGGCGATCGAGGCGATCAAGCTCGAGCTGGCGGGCCGGCTGGAGGACCTAGAGAACCGCGGCAAGCTGCTCGAGGCGCAGCGCCTGCGCATGCGCACGGAGTACGACCTGGAGATGATACAGCAGGTCGGGTTCTGCTCAGGCATCGAGAACTACTCGCGCCACATGGACGGGCGCCCGCCAGGTTCTGCGCCGGCGACGCTGATCGATTACTTCCCCGAGGACTTCCTCACCATTATCGACGAATCCCACGTCACCGTCCCGCAGATCGGCGGCATGTTCGAGGGCGACATGTCGCGGAAGCGCAACTTGGTGGAGTTCGGTTTCCGCCTGCCGAGTGCGGTGGATAACCGCCCGCTGAAGTTCGACGAGTTCGAGGCGCGGATGGGCCAGGTGGTCTACATGTCGGCCACGCCCGGGGACTACGAGCTCGAGGCCACCGGCGGCGAGTTCGTCGAGCAGGTGATCCGCCCGACCGGCCTGGTGGACCCGCAGGTGCACGTGCGCCCGACGAAGGGCCAGATCGACGACCTGATCGAGGAGATCCGCCAGCGCGTCAGCCGCGACGAGCGCGTGCTCGTGACCACCTTGACCAAGCGCATGGCGGAAGACCTCACGGACTACCTGCTCGACAACGGCATCAAGGTGCGCTACCTGCACTCGGATATTGATACCCTGCAGCGCGTGGAGCTGCTGCGCCAGCTGCGCCTCGGCGAGTACGACGTGCTCGTCGGCATCAACCTTCTGCGCGAGGGCCTCGACCTGCCGGAGGTGTCGCTGGTGGCCATCCTGGATGCAGACAAGGAGGGCTTCCTGCGCTCGACGAAGTCCCTGATCCAGACCATCGGCCGCGCGGCCCGCAACGTCTCCGGCGCCGTGATCATGTACGCCGACAAAGTCACCGACTCGATGCGCGACGCGATCGAGGAGACGGAGCGGCGCCGAGAGAAGCAGCTCGCCTACAACGCGGAGCACGGGATCGATCCGCAGCCGCTGCGCAAGAAGATCGCGGACATCCTCGACCAGGTCTACGAGAATGCCGATAGCGATCAGGCGTCTGGCGGCGAAGCCGCGGTCGTCGAGAAGCCCGATGTGAGTTCGATGACGTCCAAGGACGTGCAGAAGCTTATCGACGACCTGACCGCGCAAATGGGAGCCGCCGCGCGCGAGCTGAAGTTCGAGCTGGCCGGCCGGCTGCGCGACGAGATCGCGGAATTGCGCAAGGAACTGCGTGGTATGAAAGAAGTCGGAGTTTAGGAAAGGATTTATTGCAGATATGCACACGTATTCTTCTATCGCAGTCGGCACGGACGGCTCGGCGACATCGCTCATGGCGGTGCGCGCGGCCGCGAGCATGGCGCGGGTGTACGACGCCGACTTGACCGTCATCTGCGCGCATTACAGCGCGAACACCTCGCTGCTGAACTCCAGCAACGCCGAGCAGTCGAAGGTGGATATCGTCACCGACGACGACGCCGCTCGCATCCTAGGCATGGCCGAGGACATTGCCCGCGAGGAGCAGGCGCCGCGGATCAACTTGATGGCCAAGCCCGGAATGCCCGCAAACGTGCTTCTCGACGCAGTGCAGGAAACCGGCGCGGACCTGCTCGTCGTGGGCAACAAGGGGATGCGCACCCTGGCGGGCCGGATCTTTGGCAACATCCCCGGTGATGTGGCGAAGAAGGCCCCGGTCGACGTCGTGCTGGTGGACACCCGCGCGGAAGGCCACGACTAACCATGGAATCGATCAGCGCTCGCGACTACACAACCGTTGTCGTCGGAAGCGACGGCTCGAAATCCTCCCTGCTCGCGGTCGAGCGGGCGGCGCGCATCGCCGCTGCCTTCGACGCGGATCTCATCATCGCCACGGCCTACTACGCCTCTGATGAGGAGGCGGCCCGCACCCCGCGGATGGATTCGGTGACCATCCTGGGTGACGAGCAGGCCCGCGCAAACCTCGAAGAGGCCGAGGCCCATGCGCGCTCCGCCGGCGCGCAGCGGGTCCAGATCGCCACCCGCGCCGGCACCCCGGTGGAGGCACTCATGGGAGTCGTCAACGACTTTGACGCGGATCTGCTCATTGTGGGCAACAGGGGGATCAACACGCTGACCGGGAGGCTATTGGGCTCGGTGCCCGCCGACGTCGCCCGGCAGTCCGACTGTGACGTCATGATCGTCCACACCGTGAAGTAGCCCGCCCTCGACGTCGCCGATTACGGTCAGCGTCTGGGTCGCGCGGGTGACGGCAACGTACAGGTCCTGCCAGCCCTGCGGTGAGGCGTCGATAAGCTCCTGCGGCTCCACGACCGTCACGTGGTCGAACTCGAGGCCCTTGATCTCGGCGACGTTGTCGGCGGTGATCACGGCACTCGTGCGCCCGTCGCTTGGCGACGGGGGCTGTACCCCCGAAGGCAGCACACGCACCGGGTGACCGGTGGAGCGAATCGCGGTGGCCGGCTGCGCCTCCGGGTCGATCTCAGCCAGGATGCGGTCGGCGAGCACCATGATCTCCGCCGGGGTGCGGTAGTTCACGCTCAGCTCGTGGACCTTGAAGCGCGTGCCCACGAACGGCTCCAAGGTGGCCGCCCAGTCGTCGGTGCCGGAGGGAGCCGAGGTTTGGGCGGTGTCGCCGACCAAGGTCATCCAGCGCGACGGCGAGCGCCGAAACACCATCCGCCACTCCATGGGGGAGAGCTCCTGGGCCTCGTCGACGATCACGTGGCCGTACGCCCAGGTGTGGTCCTCGCGGGCGCGCTCGGCGGTGGAGCGCACGTCGGTGACGCGCTGGCGGCGCGCGAGGGTCTCGGCGTCGATGATGTCGTGCGCGGAGAGGATCTCGGCCTCGAACTGGTCGTCGTCGTTGTCCGTCGACGCCGAGGAGGACAGGATGTCGAGCGCGTCCTCCGCCTCGGCGACCTGGCGGCGCCACTCGTCCTCCTCCGCGCGGCGCGCCTCCTCCGGGTCGGGCACACCGATCAACTCCGCCAGCTCGTCCACCAGGGCGGTATCGGCGGGCGTGGTGGGGGAGCCGGGCGGGCGGTAGAGCGCCTCGCGGGTGTAGTCATCGTAGTCCGAGGCCACCTCTGCGATCGCCTCCCGGCTGGTCAGCAGCCCCTCGAGCACGGAGGTGGGCTCCAGGGCGGGGAAGTGGGCGTCGATAAGCGACTGCACCTGCGGTTCCTCGGCGAGGTCGTCGTGAAGCTGGTCGACGTCCGCGGCGCTGAGCAGGTTCACGCCGCCGAGCGGGTCCTCGCCGATGCGGTGGGCGAGCGCCTCCGCCAGAAGCTGCGTCAGGTGCTCAGCGAAGACGGGGCGTGCCGCGTTGTGGGGCTTGCGCGAGCGGCGCGCCCGGGTGCGGGCCGCCTTGATCATTGCGGGCGTGGCCTCGATGGTGACCGAGCCGATCCGCAGGGCCACCGGCTCGTCCGGCACCGTTTCCAGCCGCTGTACGGCGCGCTTGAGCACCGTCACCATCTCCGCCGAGCCCTTCACCTCCCGCGCGGCCGTGGACTCCCGGTGTGACTCGGGAGTGAAGCCGGGCACGAGCGTATCGACGGTCGACAGGACCACGCCGGTCTCGCCGAGCTCGGGCAGCACCCGGGAAATGTAGTCCAAAAACGTCGCGTTCGGGCCGACAATGAGCACGCCCGCGCGCGAGAGCTGCTCGCGCCACGTGTACAGCAGGTACGCCACGCGGTGAAGCGCCACGGCGGTCTTGCCCGTGCCCGGGCCGCCCTGGACGACGAGCACGCCGCGCGTGGCATCCCGGATGATCTCATCCTGCTCACGCTGGATCGTCTCGACGATCGAGCGCATCCTGCCGGTGCGCGCGGCGTTCATCGCGGCGCGCAGGGCGGCCTCGGAGCCGACGTCGGAAAGCCTGTCTGAGGCGCCCTCGCCGGAGAGCACCTCGTCGTCCACGGCGGTCACGGTGCGTCCCCGCATGCGGATTGTGCGCCGCGTCTCCACTCCTTCCGGGTGCGCCGTGGTGGCCAGGTAGTACGGCCGGGCCATCGGGGCGCGCCAGTCCAGCAGGAGGGTGCGGTAGTTGTCGGCGCGGTCCTCCATACCGATGCGTCCGATGTAGCGGCGGTCCAGCTCGGGCCTGCCCTCGACGGGGTTGTCGGCGTCGGAGTCTGCTATGTCGAGGCGGCCGAAGACGAGGCCCACCTCGGCCACGTTGAGGGTATCCAGCTTGGCGTTGAGCGCGTGATACTGCGTTTCGCGCCGCACCAGCGCGTCGGAGTCGGGGTTGTCCGGGTCGACGTCGGCCTGCACCTTATCGAGCTGGGCGCGCGCGGCGGCCACCTCGGCGTCGAGACGCGAAAAGAGCATGTCCGCGTAGGCCTGCTCCCGGTCAATCTCCGGCGATCCACTCAACCGCGGGCCTCCTTGGTGGGTCATAACGTCAATACAGAAAGCGCCATTCTACCAACGGCGAAACCCCGCCACCGGTGTGGTGACGGGGTGAGCGCTTGCGCTGACGGAAAGACTAGCCGAGCTTCTTCTGAGCTTGCTTCACGGCCTTCTCGGCGCGCTTCTGCAGCTGCTTGACGTTCTTCTCAGCCTTGCGCTTCTGGCGACGCGAGGGTGCCAGATCCAGATCGGAGAACGCGTCCTGCAGGTTGGACACGGCGTCCTGGGCGCGGTTCTGCACCTTGGAGGCCTTGCGCTTTGCCTTGACCTTGTCCAGAGCGGACGGGGAGAGGTCATCCAGGGTGGACTGCAGGGTGTCAGCGATGTTGTTTGCAGTGGACTTGACCTTGCGCTTCGCTACAAACTGCTCCAGCTTGTTCGGCTTCGCGTCCTGGTAGGCCTCCTGCGCCTGGGTGGTCGCGTCGTCGATGAAGCTCGACGCGGAGGACAGGAAGTTCGAGGTCTGCTTCTTTGCGTCTTCCGCGAGGTTGGACGCGGTCTTTGCCCAGTCGTCCTTGTTGTCGTCGACGTAGGAGGTGACCTGGTCGGTGGTCTCGGAGATCCAGTCGCCAGCCTTGCTCAGAGCCTTCTCGGACTCGGATTGGGTCGGCAGCGCCTGCTGGACGTTCTTCTTGGCCACGCGAGCGGCCTGCTTGGCGCGCCACTGCAGGCCCGGGTTACCGGCGGTGTCGACGGTGGCGAGGAGTATGCCGCCGAGCAGGGCGGCGTCGGAGATGGCGCCGCTACGGCGACGTGCCTTCTCATCCTCGTCGGTAGCCTCCCAGAACGCGTGGCGGCCCACAAGGGAAGGGATGGCGGTCACGGCGAGCAGGGTCGCCGCGGTGCGCGGTGCCTTGCCCAGCGCAAACAGGGAGCCAGCGCCAGCCTTGACGCCACCCACGATCTGCGCTGCGGTCTCCGGGGAAGACGGCAGGTACGCACGGTACGGGGCGGGGACGACGGAGCGGAGCTTGGTCAGCACGGACTCTGCGCTCTCGCGGTGAGCGGAGGGGTTAATGACGGTTTCGACGCCATCAATCACGTACACGGACGCGAGCATAGGGCGTGCAAGCTTGCGGATCATATAGACAAACCTTCTTCGTATTCGAATCTGTTTCTTGCTTGTCCCTTAATCTTAACGAAAAACAATTACCACCGTCGCCGCCACCACTCGTCAAGCGAGGCTCGCTCTTTGCCCAGGGTCGTCGGTTCACCGTGGCCAGGACGGACGATGGTGGCGTCGGGGTAGACGTCGAAAAGCTTGGTGGTCACTTCCTTAAACAGGCGCACGAACTCGCCCTCGCCCGCGGTCTTGCCCAAACCGCCCGGGAACAGGGAATCTCCGACGAAGGCGTTCGGGGTGCCGTCGATATCGACGACCACCGCCGCGCCGCCGGGGGTGTGGCCGCGCAGAATCATCGTGTTCAGGCGCTGGCCGGCGAACTCGATGGCGTCGTCGTCGCCCAGCTCCACGTCCACCGGCGCGGGCAGCGCGGGCGCGTCGAGGAACGACGCCCAGTGGCGCGCCCCGGTGCGCTCCAGGACCTCCGGCAGCGCGCGGGTGTGGTCCTTGTGGCGGTGGGTGGTCAGGACGTCAGTGATCTCCACGCCGGCCTCCTCGGCCAACCGGAAGATGGCGGGGGCGTCGGCGGCGGCGTCGATAAGCAAGCCCTTGCCCTCGCTGGCGATGAGGTAGACGTTGTTGTCCATGTCGGACACGGAAATCTGGTGAAGAGTAAACGTGGTGCTCATGTGGGCCAGCCTAGCTACTCGCTTAGCGGCTGGGGTGCAATCGCTGGTATGTTCGGGGGCTGTTGCTTACCCACTTGAACAGCGGAGGAATACACAAGGTGGCTGACCGTCTCACCGTGCGCGGCGCGCGCGAGCACAACCTCAAAGGCGTTGACCTTGACCTGCCGCGCGACAAGATGGTCGTGTTCACCGGGCTGTCGGGTTCGGGGAAGTCCTCGCTGGCTTTTGACACGATCTTTGCGGAGGGCCAGCGCCGTTACGTTGAATCGCTGTCCTCGTACGCGCGCATGTTCCTCGGTCAGATGGACAAGCCCGACGTCGACTACATCGATGGGCTCTCGCCGGCGGTGTCCATCGACCAGAAGTCCACGAACCGCAACCCGCGCTCCACCGTGGGCACCATCACCGAAATCTACGACTACCTGCGCCTGCTTTACGCGCGCGCCGGCACCCCGCATTGCCCCGTGTGCGATGCCGAGATCAGCCGCCAGACCCCGCAGCAGATCGTCGACCAGATCCTCGAGCACGAGGAGCGCACCAAGTTCCAGGTCCTCGCACCCATCGTACGCAAGCGCAAGGGCGAGTTCGTGGACCTGTTCGCGGACCTCGCCGCTCAGGGTTACGCACGCGTCACCGTCGACGGGGAGACGCATCAGCTCTCTGACCCGCCGAAGCTGGAGAAGCAGATCAAGCACACCATCGACGTCGTCGTCGACCGCCTGCAGGTCAAGGAGAGCCAGAAGCAGCGGCTGACCGACTCCGTGGAGACCGCGCTCAAGCTTGCCGATGGACTCGTCTCTGTCGAGTTCGTCGACCTCGACGAATCCGACCCCGAGCGCTACCGCATCTTCTCGGAGAAGATGGCCTGCCCGAACGGCCACAGCCTCGACGTCGAGGAGTACGAACCCCGCGCGTTTTCGTTCAACGCCCCCTTCGGTGCCTGCCCGGCGTGCGACGGCCTGGGCACCCGCAAGGAAATCGACATCGACCTCGTCGTCCCCGACCCGGACGCCCCGGCCGTCGACGCGTTCCAGCCCTGGAACTCGTCGCCGAACAAGGGCTACTTTGTCAAGCTCATCGAGGCGTTGGCGGGCGAGGAGGGGTTCGACGCGCACGCCCCGTTCTCCTCGCTGACGGCGACGCAGAAGAAGCACCTGATCCACGGCTCGTCGACAAAGGTCAGCGTCAAGTACAAGAACCGCTACGGCCGCCAGCGCGGGTTCACCGCCGCCTACGAGGGCGTGATCGGCTACCTCGAACGCAAGCTGGAGCAGGCCGAGTCGGAGCACCAGAAGGACCGGCTGCTCGCCTACACCCGCGAGATTCCCTGCCCAACCTGTAAGGGCGCGCGCCTGAAGCCGGAGATCCTGGCGGTTCGCCTTGCTTCGACCACCCACGGCGAGCTCTCCATCGCCGGCCTGACCGAGCTGTCCATTGAGGAGGCCTCCGAGTATCTGGATCACCTCGTGCTTGGCTACCGCGAGGAAATGATCGCCGGCGCGGTGCTGCGAGAGATCCAGGCGCGCCTGCGCTTCCTGCTCGACGTGGGCCTAAGCTACCTCACCCTGTCGCGCTCCGCCGGCACCCTGTCGGGCGGCGAAGCCCAGCGCATCCGCCTGGCAACCCAGATCGGCTCGGGGCTCGCGGGCGTGCTCTACGTCCTTGACGAGCCGTCGATTGGCCTGCACCAGCGCGACAACCTGCGCTTGATCCGCACGCTAAAGAAGCTGCGCGACCTGGGCAACACGCTGATCGTGGTCGAGCACGATGAGGACACCATCAACGAGGCCGACTGGCTTGTCGACGTCGGACCGCGCGCCGGTGAGTACGGCGGCGAGATTGTCTACCAGGGCGAGCCCGCCGGGATCCTGAAGGCGAAGAACTCCATCACCGGCGACTACCTGTCCAAGCGCAAGGAGATCGCGGTGCCGGCCGAGCGACGCCCGATTGATAAGTCGCGCATGCTCAAGGTCGTCGGCGCGCGCGAGAACAACCTGGACAACGTCAGCGTCAGCATTCCGCTGGGCGTCCTCGTCGCGGTGACCGGGGTGTCCGGATCGGGCAAGTCGACCCTGGTTAACCAGATCCTGGCGAAGACTCTGCAGAACCAGCTCAACGGCGCCCGCCAGGTGCCGGGTCGGGTAAAGAAGGTTGAGGGCATCGACCACCTGGACAAGCTGGTGCAGGTCGACCAGAGCCCGATTGGCCGCACCCCGCGCTCGAACCCGGCGACCTACACTGGTGTCTTCGACAAGATCCGCAACCTCTTCGCCGAAACCCAAGAGGCGAAGGTCCGCGGCTACAAGGCGGGCCGGTTCTCCTTCAACGTCAAGGGCGGGCGCTGCGAGGCGTGCCACGGCGACGGAACGATCAAGATCGAGATGAACTTCCTGCCGGACGTCTACGTCCCTTGTGAGGTGTGCGAGGGCGCGCGCTACAACCGCGAAACGCTCGAGGTGCGCTTCAAGGGCAAGAACATCGCAGAGGTGCTCGACATGCCCATCTCTGAGGGCGCCGAGTTCTTCGAGCCGATCACGTCCATCCACCGCTACTTGAGCACGCTTGTCGACGTCGGCCTGGGCTACGTCCGCCTCGGCCAAGCCGCCACCACGCTCTCCGGCGGTGAGGCGCAGCGCGTCAAGCTGGCCGCGGAGCTTCAGAAGCGTTCCAATGGCCGCACGATCTACATCCTCGACGAGCCCACCACGGGCCTGCACTTTGAGGACATCCGCAAACTCATGATGGTGCTGGGTGGCCTGGTGGACAAGGGCAACACGGTGCTTGTTATTGAGCACAACTTGGATGTGATCAAGTCCGCCGACTGGATTATCGACATGGGTCCGGAGGGCGGCTCGGGCGGCGGCAACGTCGTAGCCGAGGGCACCCCGGAGGACGTCGCGGCCGTCGAAGAGTCCTTTACCGGCCAATTCCTAGCGAACATTCTGGGCTCGTAGGGCGGCCACCCCCAAAGGGTGGAGACGAAAGTAGACGCCGCGTAACAAAGCTCCACGTTGCGCGGCTTTGGCCCGATCTACTTTCGTCCCAAGGCTCCTCTCAGTGCTTCCGCGGCAAGCCTCTTATTCGTACTCTTTGAAAAGTCTTATTCCGGCAACCAAAGGGCACTATGAATATCAAGGCAGCCATTATCGCGGTGCTGACCGCGGCCTCGGCCACAGTCGCGCTCGGGCCCGTCCCCGCATCCGCCGCTGATATCCCCCCGATGCCGCAGGGCTACCCGCAGTGGCACTACGGCGAGACCGCCCGTCGTTACCTGAGCGATGGTGTGCTTGAGTTTAAAAACACGACGAGCCAATCAGTGGATTACACGGCCGAGGTGGAGAGCGGAACCAACCACGTGATCTCGGCGAACTCTCGCGCGGAGCTGCCGTCGGGGTGGAGCACGACCGCCCGCTCCGACATCGGCTTGACCACCGACAATGGCTGGGTGCAGGGGGAGACGTTTGGCCCGATCAAACTCGCCCCGGGTGAAACCTTCCGTGTCGAGTTCGGCGTGCTGGAAAAAGACTATATCTCGATGATGGTCACCTGCCAGGGCGGGTTCTACCAGAACATGGCTGCCGAGGCACCGGTCCCGCAGAGCGGTACGCGTTTGCGCACATCATCCGCGCTGACGGCACCGTCGATCAGCAGGCACTGCAGGTTCCTGCCCGCGCACAGGGCGCCAACAGCAAGCCCATCGACAAGCCGTACAACACGATTACGGGGCCGAGCCTGGAGAAGATCGCCGACCCGCGCAACGACCGGGTGGTTAACCCCGTGACCACTCCGCAGCGCGACGCAAGCTGGCCCGCCTTCGGCTCGTGTTGCGACGCGGCGATTCCGCTGTGGTACCCGCACGAGTTGTCGGGGATCGCGCCGACGTTCCGTAAGCCCGGCTACTCCCAGGACTTCTTGAACTGGTCCGACGGCGAGTAGACGTACACCCCGATCGTGGATCACGTCGTCGGCGCCAAGTTCAACGGAGAGATGAACTACCGCGGCAACGGCGGCCGCCTGTCCGCCGGTTGGCTCGAGTCAGTCGGCGCCGTCCAGCGCGCGTACATGCCCGTCGGCACCGCCTTGAACCAGGTAGTCCTCCAGCCCGGCGAACGCGTGCGCGTTGAGTACGGCACCACGATGATGCGCGTGCAGTACTCGGAGTACTCGTGCGGGACCTCGGGAGCGAACCGCAAGTACGACCGGGTCGCTCAGAAGCCGGTGGCGACCGCGCCCGCTGGATTCTGGGCCGAGGCGACGATCACCTCACCCGATGGCAGCGTCCGCACTCAAGATGTCACCCCAAGCGAGTGGGCGCACCTGCGTGTTCCTACCCAAACCCTCTACTAACCAGTCACACCCTCTTAAGGAGCCCCCACACATGTCTATTTTCGCACGCGCCGCAGCGTCGGCAGTCGTCCTCGCGACAGCCGCTGGCATCACCGCTTCTCCCGCCAACGCCCTTCCTGTCCGCGACATGGGCACGGCCAACCCGACGACGATCGGCGCGGTCTGCGCGAACCCCGGCGACCGCGGCCAAACCATCCGCATCGACCGCACCTACTTTGATGCCTCCGCCGGTACGTGGACTGTATCCAACTACAACTCCACGCCGTTCCCGCTGACACGCACGATCACGGAGAAGAAGTCCAACGAGTGGAAGGTTTCCGCAGGCATCGACTTCCCGATTCTCGACCTGATCAAGATCTCGTTCTCCACCAGCTACTCCAAGTCCTCGTCCTACGAGGTCGGTGAGGTTGTCGGCCCGTACGACATCGCACCGGGCACCACCGCCGTCATGCGCGCCGGCTGGGTCGTCTCTGATTTCTCGGGAGAGAAGACTGTCTGCGGCCAGGACCGCACCTGGCACGGCACGGGCCAGACCTTCACGGCGACCCTGCCGGCTGAGCGCCCCGTCGAGATCAGCACCCGCGACAACATCCGGTTCAGCTAATGCGCCGCCGTCTCGCTTCCGCCATCACCGCGCTCACGGTCGCGCTAGCCGCCGCACCCGCCGCACACGCGGAGACCTCCGCGCCGGCGGAGTACATCCTGCCGCAGCGATGGAACGATGATTACAAGCCCGGAACTAGGTGCGCGACCCCAGGGCAGGGCGGGATCTACGTCACCGCGCAGCGGCGCTGGTTCGAACAGACCGACGCGGCGAGCGTGGCAAACCGCAACACCATCCCCGTGCCCGTCACGCACAAGGTCACCGAGGCGCGCACGTCCACCCTGGAGATTTCAGCGACGATCACCCCGAAAGGCGAGATCGAGCGCTACTTAGCGACGGCCTACGGGCTGAACTACGTGCGGGTTCAGCACTGGTCGGTCGGCCAGACTGTCGGCCCCTACGTGCTCGGTCCCGGCCGCCAGGGCAAGCTGGTCTGGGGTTTCATGATGCTCGATACTAACGCGCAAAACGTCCGTTGGGCCCGACCCCTGGAAAGTGGACACAGGGAATTGAACTTATGCGGTCAAGGTGAGTTTACCGCAGGTGCGGTTTTCGAACTCGAGGGGCGACAGATAATCGCACCATGAGTGTCTGCGCTTCTGGTTGTAGCGCACACACCACGCGAAGACGTCCCGTCTGGCGTGCAGCAGTGAGTCGAAGCATTTCCGGTTTTGCAGCACCTCGCGTTTCAATGTCGCGTTGAACGACTCCGCTAGCGCGTTGTCTGCGCTGGTTCCCACCGCTGCCATCGATTGGGTCACCCCTAGCATCGTGCATCGTGAGCTAAATGCCTTCGAGGTATAGACGGCAGGTTCAACCGGTGGTTGCAACACCGGCCTGTTTCAGGGATTGTAGTGCTTCACCGAAGACTTCGGCGGGGGTCTTCCAGCCGAGGGTCTTGCGGGGTCTGTTGTTGAGGGTGTGGGCCACCGCTTCGAGGTCGTCTGCGCTCCAGCGGGACAGGTCGGTGCCCTTGGGGAAGTACTGACGTAGCAGGCCGTTGGTGTTCTCGTTGGTGGGCCGTTGCCACGGGGAGTGCGGATCAGCGAAGAACACCTTGGTGCCAGTCTCAAGAGTGAACGCGGCATGTCCTGATAGTTCCTTGCCGCGGTCCCAGGTGATCGTCTTGCGTAACTGCTGGGGCAGGGTCGTGATCGCAGCGGCCAGAGCCGCGTTCATCGCGACTGCACCGTAGCCGCCCAGCGCGGGGCCGTTCTTAACCGGAGGGTGCTCGCCCCAGCCGTCGAGGCGGGGCAAGCGGACCAGGATCGTCGCGCGGCTGCGACGCTCGACCAAGGTCCCGATCGCAGAGCGGCCGGTCCCGATGACCAGGTCACCTTCCCAGTGTCCTGGAACAGCGCGATCAGCGGCTTCTGCGGGGCGTTGGCTGATCACGACCTCGGCGCCGACATGACCGCCGGGTTTGTTCCGGGAACGCTCACGGGGCTGTCGCAACGCCCTGCCCGTTCGCAGGCAAGCCACCAGCTCACGCTTCAGCGCGCCGCGGCCTTCGATGAACAACGCCTGGTAGATCGCCTCATGACTGATACGCATTGACTCATCATCAGGGAAATCCAGCTTCAAGCGGTGACTGATCTGCTCCGGGCTCCAACTGGTGGCCCACCGTCGATCTTGCCGACGAGGCTTGTTCAACCCCTTCCACGTCGGCGTGACCGGCCCTTCCACCGGCGTCCCGTCCGGGCCAGTGACCTTCCCAGAGAGTCTGTCCTGGACATAGTCGCGAAGCCGCAGGTTGGCCACCAGCTTCGCGGTCTTGGGTCGTTTCGCGGCCTCTTGGGCTTTCCATTGGGCCACCGTGGCGCGATACTCCAGCTTCCCGCTGCGGGTAGCAGCGTTGCGGCGCAACTCCCGACTGATCGTGCCCGGATCCCGCCCAAGGGTACGCGCGATCGACCGGACACCGCGTCCCTGAGCACGCAAGATCGCGATCTCCTCTCGCTCCTCGAAACTGAGATAACGACCAGTTGGCTCCGTCAACGTCAGCGGTGGCATACCGCCAGCGTGACGGAACCACCGTGATCCGACCGGCACCGACACCCCCACCGCCAGCGCTGCCTCCGCTGTCGTGACCCCGGCCGCGATCAGGCGCCAGAATTGTCGCTGCACCGCCCTCGATGGCTGCGGTCTGCCCGGAGAGCGCATTGCTGGCCGCAACGCCCGGTCCGCGCGCCACTGCCGCCGCATCCCCTCCGGGACCTCGCTGGTCTTCATGCTCCAGTCCTTGGTCGCCATCCTTGAACACCTTTCTCACCTCAAGGTGTTGCGACGACCAGTTGAATCCGCCGACACTGCCGTGATCTGAATGAAAAATCGCTCCTTTCAGACTGCCTCGGGCGCGCTGTGCTGAGTCCAGCGCATCGATAACCAGATCGACGCGCATGTGGTCAGCAATAGAAAATCCCACCAGCCTGCGGGAATAACAATCGATCACGGTGGCAAGATACATATTGCCGCCACCGGATACCGGCAGGTAGGTAATGTCGCCGACGAGCACGCGATTCGGCGCCGGGGCATGAAACTGCCTGCAAACAAGATCTGGAAAGACACCACGGCCAGCATCTGCCACGGTGGTGCGCACGCGACGTTTCTTCTCGAACCCCTGGATGCCCATAGTCTTCATGATGCGTGCAACGCGTTTGTGATTGACCACCGCATGCGCCCCCGAATCAGGATCGTTCAACGCCGCGGCGATGCGCTTAGCTCCGTAGAGTCCGTGTTCCTCACGGAACACAGTGCGGATACGAGCACCGACAACAGCATCGTCAAGAACCTTCTGGCGGCGCGCGGCCTGTGTGTTTTTCCACTTGTAATAGGAAGATCGCCGCACCTTCAGCACGTGGCACATCCGCTTGACCGGATACTCGGTGCGATGGTCCCGGATGAACTTGAAGCGGATCACAAGCCCATCTCTTTCGCAAAATACTGCGCCGCCTTGCGAAGGATGTCTCGCTCTTCTTGAACAAGCCGGTTCTGCTTCTCGAGTTGTCGGATCCGCTCTAAATCCGATGATGTCCGGGCTCGAGCTGCAGCATCAATCGCGCGGGCTTTTTTGCCCGTGCCATAGCGCTTGACCCAGGCAGCGAGACTGCCACGGTTAACACCGAGATCATGAGCAACCGAATTAAGAGACACACCGTCTGTGTCTTCATACATCGCGACCGCGTCGCGCTTGAACTCCTCAGTATAGGACTTACGAGGCATGAACTGAGACTACCCTCCTCCGGCTGTCAACCGGGGCTAGCCTATGTCCACCAACAAGGGGTCAGGTCCGTTGTTCGGAAGACCAGCAGTGGGTGGCTGAAGGCAAGCCGTACTCGGCGACCATCCCGGAGTCGCGCTACTCCGAGCTGCGCGAGGACGAAGCACCCGTCTTCGGCTAAGCGAAAGCAAAGGGGGCGCTCCGGCACCATGCCGGAGCGCCCTCTTTCATTTGTGCAGTGGAAAACTAGTACTCGGCGTTGAGCACCTTGACAACGAGATTGAGCCTCGAGGTCGCACCGAACTGGTCCATGATGTTGGAGACGTACTTTTTGATTGTGGATTCCGAGTACGCGAGATCCTGGGCGATCTCCGAGTTGGACATGCCCTGGCACAGCAGGACGAGCACCTTGCGCTCCGACTTGCTCAGGGACTGCAGCTTCATCGCCTCGCTGATCGGGTCAACGTAGGTGTCGGTGTTCTAATCGTCTTTCAGGTGCGTCGCCAGCCTGGTCATCGCCTGCGGCGAGACCACCATGCCGCCGTCGGTGGCAGCGCGGACGGCGTCGATAAGCACCTGCGGCTTTTCGCTCTTGAGCACGTAGCCGGCACCGCCGAGACGGATGATGCGCATCATCGTCCGGTCCGAATCGAACGCCGTCACGGTTATGAAGATGGGGCGGCTGTCGAGCTTGTTGATGTTTTCAAACAGCGTCGGGCCGTCCATCGTTGGCATGTGAATATCTGCCAAAATTACGTCAACGTCGTGCTCGCGAAGGCGGGCGAGGGCTTCCTCGCCGTTCGATGCCTCTGCGACCACGACGATGTCGTCAGTGCTGTTGAAGTAGTGACGAAACGAGCTCAGGACGAGCGGGTTGTCATCTACGAGCAGGATGTGGATTGGCTCAGTCATGCTGTGAGAGCATAAACGCTTAGCACCACGGGCGGGTCGGGTAGTACTTGCAGGAAAAGATGTCAGTAATCGCGGAGTATGTGGTGTAGGTGGACCCGCCCGCAGTAACTGCTTGAGCAGCGGGAGTTGCGACGATACCGGTCAGAGCCGTGATCGAGAGTGCGGTGGCGGCGAGGGAGGCTGCGAAACGACGCTTAATAGCGGTTCCTTTCAATCGGTGATGAACACATTGTATCTTGGCCCATCTTCAGTACTTTCGGGGGTCCCCGACGCAAATTGGGTACTAAAGTACCTACCCTTTCGGGTTTAGCGTCGCAAGGAATGCTCGGGCACCGTGAACTCCGCGACCCATTGGTCGCCAACCCGGCTCGCTTTGAAAGTCCCGTTGTGGCGGGCGACGAGTGCGCGCGACTCTCGTAGGCCGAGACGAGACGACATGTGAGATGGGCCCCTGCCGGGACGCATGGAATTCGCCATGCTGCAGCTCAGGGTCGTCGCAGTCTTGCGGATCTTCAGCTCGATGACGGAGCCCGGTTCGGCGTATTTAATGGCGTTCGTGGAAAGCTCAGTGAATACCTGCTCGAAGCCAGGGGGGAAAGACCATCGGCACGCCTTCGCCGCCTCGGCTCCTTCGACTTTGAAGCCGTGGCTTTCCAGCAGGCGGGTGGTCACGGGGACCTGCTCGCCGATAGTGCGGTTCAACGGTGCGGGGGAGACGCCATCGTCCTCCTTCATGAAGTGCAGCAGGTGGCGTACATCCTGCATCGCCTGGCGGGTTTCATCGGCGATGTTTTCCGCGGTTTCACGGGCATCGTCGTTGCCCGAGGAGGTCAGCGCGAGCGTCTCAGCGCGCATCACCACAGACGTCAGAGTCGTCGCCACCGAGTCGTGGAGCGCTTGGGCGAGGCGTTCGCGGCGCTCCTCCATGTCGTCACGGAGACGCTGTTGGTTCGCGGCGTGCTGTAGGCGTAATCGGCGAAGATAGATTCCGCCCCACCAGCCCGCTGCTAGAGCGACGAAAAATATCGCCACACCAGTGAAGTCATGGGGCACCCACCGGCCTGTGAAGGGGCTGGTTGCGCTAATGTACCCAATCGCAATCGCGAACGCCGCAGCCGCTCTAGGCCTGCCGACCATGGCAACTAGAGATACCAAAAACGGGGCCGAAAGGATCATGGTAAGACTGCGAACCTCTTCAGCTGCGGAAATAAAGATGAAGAGGCCGATCATGATAATTCCCGAAGCGATAGGCCAACGCTGAGCGGAAGCCAGGAGGGCTACCGCAGTGAGGTTCACCGCCAGCTGCTGCCACGTCATAGGGGTAACGGCCAGGGTGAGAACAATCGCGAGGACGCCGAGGGCGGCGATTTTCCAGTTCACGTTCTTGGAGCTCGAAACAGGAGAATCTTGCACTCGCAGTAGCGTAGCCGTTAGCCGTGCAATAGTCAGATTTGGTTGATTGCACCCACGGGTGATAAGGTGGCGTGCACTACCGCTTGGGGTCACATTTATGTGGTTCCCGAGCCGCAAGTGGAGTCACTCCCACCCCAGGCCGCCGGTCAACCGGTTGGTAAAGGGTAAAGCGTAGCGCAGCGATCTATCACTGTGCTGTGTGGAAGAGCTCCCGCACCACCTCATCTAGGTGGCGCGGGTTTTTTCGTGTGGGGGAGACGCATGCCACTGGTGGTTCGGTAGCGATCAACATTGTTTCTAGGACTTAGGAGTTCTCATCAGCGCTGACACTCGTATCAATGAACGCATCCGCGTTCCCGAAGTTCGCCTCGTCGGTCCCTCCGGCGAGCAGGTTGGCATTGTCCGTACGGACGACGCCCGCAAGCTGGCTTACGAAGCAGACCTCGATCTTGTCGAAGTGGCTCCCAGCGCGAAGCCGCCGGTGTGCAAGATCATGGACTACGGCAAGTTTAAGTACGAGCAGGATCAAAAGGCCCGCGAGGCCCGGAAGAACCAGCAGCAGACGGTGGTCAAGGAGCAGAAGTTCCGACCGAAGATCGATGAGCACGACTACCTGACTAAGAAGGCCAATGTTGAGCGCTTCCTGGAGAAGGGCAACAAGGTCAAGGTCACCATCATGTTCCGCGGCCGCGAGCAGTCGCGACCGGAGCTCGGCTACCGCCTCCTCGAGCGTCTCGCAGACGACATCGGCGAGCTCGGTGTAGTGGAGTCCCGTCCGAAGCAGGACGGCCGCAACATGACGATGGTCTTCGGGCCCTCCCGCAAGGCTAAGAAGTAGATAATTCGTTTTCGACTCGAAGGGCTTTCACAATGAAGCAGAAGACCCACAAGGGCACCGCCAAGCGCATCAAGATCTCCGGTTCCGGCAAGCTGCGCCGCGAGCAGGCCGGTAAGCGCCACCTTAACGAGGGCCTATCCTCGAAGCGCCGCCGCAAGCTGTCCGGCACCACCGACGTCGCCCCGGCTGACGTCAAGCGCATGAAGCGCCTCCTCGGCAAGGCGTAAGTCACCTGCCACTCACGTAGAACCAGAACTTTTTCACAGATAAGACAAGGAAGTATTGATTCATGGCACGTGTCAAGCGCTCAGTTAACGCCAAGAAGAAGCGCCGCGCGATTCTCAAGTCGGCCAAGGGCTACCGCGGCCAGCGTTCCCGCCTGTACCGCAAGGCGAAGGAGCAGTGGCTGCACTCCCAGACCTACGCTTACCGCGACCGCCGCAAGCGCAAGAGCGAGTTCCGCAAGCTGTGGATCCAGCGCATCAACGCTGCAGCCCGCATGAACGACATCACCTACAACCGCCTCATCCACGGTCTGAAGCTGGCTGAGGTTGAGGTCGACCGCAAGATCCTCGCCGATCTCGCCGTCAACGACTTCGCTACCTTCTCCGCCATCTGCGAGGTCGCGAAGAACGCCCTCCCGGAGGACGTTAACGCTCCGGTCAACGCCGCGTAAGAGCATTTCGCTTAAACGACGCCCGCCCGGCGCCTTCCCTTCAACAGGAACGCGCCGCGGCGGGTTTCGTGCTGTGTCGGCTTCTGTACTGTTAATGCCCATGGCACTCGACTTCACTCAGGCTTTTACGGAACGCACCCCGCGCGTCGTCAACGCGGCGAAGCTGCACCGCGCGGCGGCGCGCAAGAAGGCGGGGCGCTTCATCGTCGAGGGAGCGAACTCGGTGGAGGCGGCCGTGGCCACGGGCGCAGCGACGGACGTGTTTGTCACCGAGTCCGCGGCCGTGGAGTTCGCGGAGATCCTCACCACAGCGGAGTACATGGACGTTTACGCGCACGCGATTACCGACGCGGCTGCCCGCCACCTGGCGGACACCGTCAGCACGACGGGTATCTTCGCGGTGTGCACGCCGGTGCTGTGGTCCGTCGGCAAGGCTCTGCGCGGCGGCCCGCGGCTGGTCGCGGTGTGCGTGGAAACCAACGACCCGGGAAACGCCGGGACGCTGATCCGCATTGCGGACGTGTGCGGCGCGGACGCAGTGATCTTCGCCGGCGATACCGTCGACCCCGAGTCAAGCAAGGCGGTTCGCGCCTCGGCTGGGTCGATTTTCCACTTGCCTGTCGCGCGCGAGCGCAACGTCTCGGACGTCATCGGCCAGCTGCGCGCGGCCGGTCTGAGTCTCGCGGCGACAACAATGGGCGGTGAGGTCAGCCTCGACGACGCCCAGGAGGTTGTGGCGCAACCGACGGCCTGGCTGTTCGGCAACGAGGCCCACGGATTGCCGCAGGAGCTTATCGACGCCGCCGACCACCGCGTCTCCATCCCCATCCGCGGCCACGCCGAGTCGCTGAACATCGCGACCGCCGCGGCGATGTGCATGTGGGAGTCCTCGAAGGCGTTGTCGGGACCGCAGGTAAGCTAAACAACGGTTTTAGCCGTCGACCTAAGAAGGGACGAGTGTGTCCGCCAATCCTGAGTCTGTAGACCTGTCCGAGAACTCGCTGAACGCCGCCGCCGACGCTGCGATCGCCGCCTTTGAGCAGGCGAGCGACCTCGCGACGCTGGAGGAGGCGCACCGCGCGCACCTAGGTGAGCAGGCGTTTATTCCGCAGGCCCGCCGCGCGCTAGGGCAGCTGCCGAAGGACCAGCGCAAAGACACGGGCCGGCTGGTCAACATGGCTCGTGGGCGCGTCGAAATGGCGTATGCGCAGGTGCGTGAGGTGTGCGAGGCGGAGTACCGCGAGCAGCGCCTGAAGGACGAGAAGGTCGATGTCACGGTGTCCACGACGCGCCACCAGACCGGCGCGATGCACCCGATCACCGCCCTGTCCGAGCACATCGCCGACATCTTCCTCGGGATGGGCTGGGAGGTTGCCGAGGGCCCGGAGGTCGAGGCGGAGTACTTCAACTTCGACGCGCTGAACTTCATCCCGGACCACCCCGCGCGTACGCTGCAGGACACCTTCTACATCGGCACTGAGGGCTCGCGCCAGGTGCTGCGCACCCACACCTCGCCAGTACAGGTCCGCACCCTTTTGGAGCGCGACGTTCCCGTCTACATCGCGTGCCCGGGCCGGGTGTTCCGCACCGACGAGCTCGACGCGACCCACACCCCGGTCTTCCACCAGGTCGAGGGCCTCGCCGTGGACAAGGGCCTGACCATGGCCCACCTGCGCGGCACCCTCGACCACCTGGCGAAGGTGCTCTTCGGCCCGGAAGCGAAGACGCGCATGCGCACGAACTACTTCCCGTTCACCGAGCCCTCGGCCGAGGTGGACGTCTGGTTCGCCAACAAGAAGGGCGGTGCCGGATGGATCGAGTGGGGCGGTTGCGGCATGGTCAACCCGAACGTGCTGCGCGCAGTCGGCATCGACCCGCAGGAGTATTCCGGTTTCGCGTTCGGCATGGGGCTGGAGCGCACGCTGCAGTTCCGCAACGGGCTCTCGGACATGCGCGACATGGTCGAGGGCGATGTCCGTTTCACCCTGCCGTTCGGCGTGCAGGCGTAGAAGGTAACCGAAGACAGCGAAGAAAAGACGAACGAGGAGCAGACAATGCTGATTTCCCAACAGTGGATTACCACGCTTCTGCGCGCCGCCGGAAACGACAACTGGTCGGTGTCGCCCGAGGAACTCGACGCCGGCTTCGTGCGGGTCGGTTTTGAAACGGAGGGCTTCGAGCCGCTGCCGGAGACGACCGGGCCGCTCGTCATTGGCCGCGTTCTGGAGATCGAGGAGCTCGAGGGCTTCAAGAAGCCGATCCGCTACTGCCAGGTCGACGTCGGTGAGGCGAACGGCACCGGCGAGCCGCAGGGCATCGTCTGCGGCGCGCGCAACTTTAGCGAGGGCGACCTCGTTGTGGTGTCGCTGCCGGGAGCCGTCCTGCCGGGAGGGTTCGCGATTGCCGCGCGCGAGACCTACGGCAAGATCTCCAATGGCATGATGGCCTCGGAAGCCGAGCTCGGGTTCACGGCGAAGAGCGACGGCATCATCGTGCTGGAAGAGGGCGCGGCGCGCCCGGGCGAGGACGCGCGCGATGTCCTTGGCGGGCCCGATACCGTCTTCGAGGTCAATATCACCCCGGACCGCGGTTACGCCCTGTCCGCGCGCGGCCTGACCCGCGAGGTGGCGGCCGCGTTCGACCTGGCCTACCGCGATATCGCCACCGACCCGGCGGTTGCGGGGATCGATCTCTCACGCGTTCCCGCCCCCACCGGCGCGCTGATCGACATCACGCTCGAAGAGTCAACCAAGGCCCAGCGGTTCGGCCTGCGCAAGGTTGAGGGCATTGACCCGAAGGCTCAGGCGCCGTTCTGGCTCAAGCGCATCCTCATGCTGTCCGGCGTGCGTTCCGTTAACGCCGCGACGGATGTAACCAACTACGTCATGCTGCTGCTCGGCCAGCCGATGCACGCGTTCGACGCCGACAAGGTCGCCGGCAACCTCCGCGTGCACAACGCGAGCGGCGGCGAGACCTTCGAGACTCTCGATCACGCGAAGCGCACCCTGACCCCGAACGACGTGGTCATCTCCGACGACAACGGCATCCAGTCGCTCGCCGCGATCATGGGCGGCACGACCTCCGAGATCTCGGATAGGACCACTAACGTCTACTTCGAGGCCGCCACGTGGGACGCGCTGACGGTCGCGCGCTCGGCACGCCACCACAAGTTGAGCTCGGAAGCTTCTCGACGCTTCGAGCGCGGCGTCGACCCCGCCCTGGTCGAGGTCGCCCTCGATGTGGCGTGCGCTCTCTTGGTGGAGTTTGCTGGTGGTGAGGTCGTCGACAAGCGAACGCTCGTGGGCGATGTGCAGGAGCGCCCGGCGATTGAGATGGAGGTCTCGCGCCCGGGTGCGATCATCGGCGTTGACTACTCGCGCGCCACGGTCGTGCGCCGCCTCGAGGAGGTCGGCTGCCGCGTCGAGGGCGACGGCGAGACGCTGACCGTGTATCCGCCGACGTGGCGCACCGACTTGAGCGTGCCGGTGGATTTGATTGAGGAGATCGTCAGGCTCGAGGGGCTCGACGAGATCCCGCTGATCCTTCCCGCCCCGCGCGGTGGCCGCGGGTTGTCACCGCTGCAGCGCCGCCGCCGCGCCGTCACGCACGCCCTGGCGTATTCGGGCTACGTGGAGGTCATCCCGACGCCGTTCATTGCCAACGACACGTTCGACGTGTGGGGGCTGGCGGCTGATGATGAGCGTCGCAAAGCGGTGCGCGTGCAAAACCCGTTGGATAAGGACTATGGGCTCATCGGCACGACGGTGTTGCCGTCGATGCTGGAGGCGGTCGGGCGCAACGTCGCGCGCGGCCGGCGCGACCTGGCGCTGTACTCGGTGGCGCAGGTCGCGGTAGAGCGAGCGGAGTCCTCGCCGATGCCGAGCGTGTTGGCGCGGCCGAGCGAGGAGACGATTCGCGAGCTCGTCGACTCTCTGCCGAAGCAGCACCTGCACGCCGCGACGGTGGCGGCGGGGCAGTGGGAGCACGCGGGTCCCTTAGGCGCTGGCCGCGACTACACGTGGGCCGACGCCATTGAGTCCGCCCGCGTCGTGGCCCGCGCCGCCGGGGTCGATCTGCGCGTGGAGGCCGCGGCCGAGCTGCCGTGGCACCCGGGCCGCTGCGCTGCGCTGAAGGTTGGGGACGTCACCGTCGGCTTTGCCGGTGAGCTGCACCCGGAGATCCTCGAGGCGCTCGAGCTGCCGGCGCGGACGTGCGCGATGGAGATTGACCTGGCAGCCCTGCCGCTCGATGAGGTGCTGCCGGCGCCCGTGCTGTCGTCTTTCCCGGCGTTGAACCAGGACATCGCGCTCGTCGTAGATGATGGCGTGGCGGCCGAGGATGTGCGCCGCGCGGTCGAAGAGGGTGCGGGCGAGCTTGTGGAAAGCGTGAAGCTTTTCGACGTCTACCGCTCGGAGCACCTCGGCGAGGGCAAGAAGTCGCTCGCGTTCGGTTTGGTGTTCCGCGCCCCTGATCGCACGTTGACCGAAGATGAGGCCTCGCAGGCGCGGCTCGCGGCGGCGGGTGTCGCGCAGCAGAGGTTCGGCGCGCAGATGCGTGTATAATTTGCTGCCGAGCGCATATTTTGCTATTCTGCGTCTATGACACACAGAGTAGCAGTGGCAGGTGCCACGGGATACGCCGGAGGGGAAATCCTCCGGCTTCTTCTCAACCATCCCGCCTACCACAACGGTGAATTCGAGATTGGCGCGCTGACCGCCAATAGTAACTCGGGTCAGAAGGTCTCGGCGCTCATGCCCAACCTGCCCTCCTTGGCGGATCGCATGATCATGAAGACCACGCCGGACAACCTCGAAGGCCATGACGTTGTCTTCCTCGCCCTGCCGCACGGCTACTCCGCCGAAATTGCAACGCAGTTGCCGGAGGACACGCTCGTGCTCGACTGCGCGGCTGACTTCCGGCTGACCAACGAAGCCGATTGGGTGAAGTACTACGGCAACGACCACGCCGGGAGCTGGCCCTACGGCATCCCGGAGATCCCGGGCCGTCGCGAGCTTCTCGCAGGTACGCGCCGCGTCGCAGTGCCCGGCTGCTTTCCCACGGGGGCTACGCTGGGCGCCCTTCCCGCGATCGCCCGCGGGCTGGTTGAACCGGACTTAAGCATCGTGTCCATCACCGGTGTGTCCGGTGCGGGCAAGAAGGCCGCGGTGTCCCTGCTGGGCTCTGAAACCATGGGCTCGCTCAAGGCGTACAACACCGCGGGTCGGCACCGCCACACCCCGGAGATCGCCCAGAACATCCGGGAGGTCACGGGTGAAGACGTGCGGGTGAGCTTCACCCCGGTGCTCGCACCGCTGCCGCGCGGAATCCTCACCACTATTACGGCGCCGCTGCGCGAGGGCGTGACCACGGAGTCCGCCCACGAGGCGTTTACGGAGTTCTACGCCGACGAGCAGTTCGTCTGGGTTCTGCCGGCCGGGATCCAGCCGCAGACCCAGAACGTCGTAGGCACCAACATGTGTCACATCCAAGTTGAGGTGGACGAGGCAGCCGGCAAGCTGCTGATCACCTCGGCGATCGACAACCTGACCAAGGGCACTGCTGGCGCCGCCGTGCAGTGCATGAACATCGCGCTGGGGTGGGACGAGGCAGCCGGGCTGCCAACCGCTGCTGTCGCGCCCTAACGAAAGAAACGACCCCCACCATGACAACTACGGGAATAACCACCCCGCGCGGTTTTCGCGCCACGGCCACCACGGCCGGCATCAAGGCGTCGGGCAAGCCCGACATGGCACTGGTGATCAACGAGGGCCCCGAGTTCGGCGCTGCAGCCGTGTTCACGCGCAACCGCGTCGTCGCCTCGCCTGTGAAGGTCTCGCGCGAGGCCGTGGCCGACGGCATGCTCAAGGCCGTTGTGTTCAACTCCGGCAACGCTAACGCGTGCAACGGGCCGCAGGGCGACCGTGACGCCAGGGAAGAGGCCGAGCTGGTGGGCCGTGCGCTCGGCATCGACGCGGCCGACGTCGCGGTGTGCTCCACCGGACTGATCGGCGACCTTCTCCCGATGGACAAGATTCGCGCCGGCATCGAGCAGCTCGCCGCGCACGCGGAGACCGGTGGCCTCGACGGGGGACCGGCCGCCGCCGAGGCGATCATGACCACGGATACGGTTTCGAAGCAGGCCGTCGCTGAGCGCGACGGGTGGTCCGTCGGGGCGATGGGCAAAGGGGTGGGCATGATGGCCCCCTCGCTCGCCACGATGCTGGTGTGCGTGACCACGGATGCGTCGGCAAGCTCGCAGGCCCTCGCCGACTCCTTGAAGAAGGCCTCCAAGGTCACCTTCGACACCCTCGATATCGACGGGTCGACCTCCACCAACGACACCGTGATCGTGCTCGCCTCAGGCGCCAGCGGGATCACCCCCAGCCAGGAGGAGCTCGACGCCGCGGTGCTCGAAGTATGCGAGTCCATCGCCGCGCAGATGCAGGCCGACGCCGAGGGCGTGACCAAGCGAGTCACCATCACGGTCGAGGGCACCACCAGCGACGAGCAGGCGCTCAACGCCGCGCGCACGCTGGGCCGGGACAACCTGTTCAAGTGCGCCATGTTCGGCTCCGACCCGAACTGGGGCCGCGTCCTCGCCGCCGTGGGAATGGCGGAGGCCGATATGGATCCGGAGCGCATCTCCGTCTACTTCAACTCGCAGGCGGTGTGCGTCGACTCCACGGGTGCGCAAGGGGCGCGCGAGGTGGATCTTTCCGGCCCTGACGTCGACGTGCGCGTTGACCTGGGCACCGGCGGGCCCGGCACCGCGACCGTGCGCACGACGGACCTGTCGCACGCCTACGTCGAAATCAACTCCGCATACAGCACCTAAGAGGGGCAACAACGTGTCACCTACCCGCAGCTTAAGCAACGCTGATCGCGCCTACGTCCTCGCCGAGGCGCTGCCGTGGCTTCAGCACTACCGCGACAAAATCGTGGTGGTCAAGTACGGCGGCAACGCCATGATCGACGAGTCGCTCAAGGCCGCATTCGCCGCCGACATGGTCTTTCTGCGCACCGTCGGCGCGAAGCCCGTGGTGGTCCACGGCGGCGGCCCGCAGATCTCCGCCATGCTGGCCCGGCTCGGGCTGGAAGGAGGCGACTTCGTTGGTGGCTTCCGCGTCACCACTCCGGAGATCCTCGACGTGGTCCGTATGGTGCTGTTCGGCCAGGTGGGGCGCGACCTGCTGGGCAAGATCAACTCCTACGGCCCCTATGCCGTGGGCACCTCCGGTGAGGACGCCGGCCTGTTCCGTGCCAAGAAGCGCTTCATCGAGCGCGACGGCGAGCAGCTCGACATCGGGCTGGTGGGCACGATTGTCGACGTCGACCCGTCCGCCGTGATGGACATCGTCGAGGCGGGTCGCATCCCGGTGGTCAGTGGCATCGCCCCGGGTGACGACGGAAACGTCTACAACATCAACGCCGACGAAGCTGCCGGCGAGCTGGCCGCCGCGATCGGCGCGGAGCGCCTGGTCGTGCTCACGAACGTCGAAGGCCTGTACACCGACTGGCCGAATAAGGACTCGCTGGTGTCCAAGCTCGAGCTGGGCGACTTGGAGGCGCTGATGCCCGGGCTCGACTCCGGGATGATCCCGAAGATGCAGGCGTGCATCACGGCGGTGCGCGGGGGAGTCAAGGCCGCCCACGTCATCGACGGGCGCATCGCGCACTCGGTGATTCTCGAGCTTCTGACCATGGGCGGGATCGGCACGATGGTCCTGCCGAACGACTACGACGCCGCTACCTACCCCGCGGGCACTGTTTTCAGGAAGGACGTGCAATGAGCGCGCTAGACAACTGGGGCGACGCCCTGATGAACAACTACGGCACGCCGCCGATTGAGCTCGCCTCCGGACGCGGCGCGGTCGTCACCGACGCCGCGGGCCGCAGCCACATTGACATGCTCGCCGGCATCGCCGTCAACGCGCTCGGCCACGCCCACCCAGCGGTGATCGACGCCGTCACCCGGCAAATCTCCAGCCTCGGCCACGTGTCCAACCTCTTCGCCTCCCAGCCCGTGGTGGAGCTCGGGCAGCGGTTGAAGGCCAAGCTTGACGACGACAGCGCGCGCGTCTTCTTCTGCAACTCGGGCGGAGAGGCAAACGAGGCAGCGTTCAAGCTTGCGCGCTTGACTGGCCGCCGCCGGGTGCTGGCCGCGCACAACGGTTTCCACGGCCGCACGATGGGCTCGCTGGCGCTCACGGGCCAGCCGGCGAAACGCGCGCCCTTCGAGCCGCTGCCCGCCGGCGTGGAGTTGTACCCCTACGGCGACATCGACTACCTGCGCACGCTCGTGGAGATGGACCCGGCGAACACCGCCGCGATCTTTCTAGAACCGGTGCAGGGCGAGACGGGGGTTATTCCCGCGCCCGAAGGCTTCCTCGAAGGCGTGCGAGAGCTATGCGACGACCACGGCATCCTCATGGTTACCGATGAGGTACAGACCGGTGTCGGCCGCACGGGCACGTTCTTCGCCTTCGAGCACGCCTGCGTGGTTCCCGACGTGATCACCATGGCCAAGGGCCTGGGCGGGGGACTGCCCATCGGCGCCACCATCGCCCGCAGCCGCGCCGCGGCGCTGTTTCAACCAGGCTCGCACGGCACGACGTTCGGCGGAAACCCGGTGGCCTGCGCCGCCGCGCTGGCTGTTCTAGACGTCGTGGACGACGCCTTCATCGCCGATGTGGCGCGCAAGGGAGCGCTTCTGCGCGAGCTGGTGTCCGACGTCGACGGCGTGGAATCCGTGCGCGGGCGGGGGCTGATGCTCGGCGTCGTGCTGGAGCGCGAGATCGCGAAGGAGACGGTCGCCGCCGGATTTGAGCACGGCGTGATCCTCAACGCGCCGTCGTCAAGCGTGCTGCGCCTGACCCCGCCACTGGTGATCACTGACGACGAGATCCGCGAGGCCACCAGCCGCATCGCGGCCTCGATCGCCGCCGCTACCGAAGGAGACACACACTGATGACCCGACACTTCCTCGCCGACGACGACCTCACGCCCGCCGAGCAGGCGGAGGTGCTGGCACTCGCCGCGCAGCTCAAGCGCGAACCTCTATCGCGGCGCCCGCTCGAGGGCCCGCTTTCGGTGGCCGTGCTGTTTGACAAGACGTCGACACGCACGCGCTTCTCCTTCGATGCGGGCATCGCGCAGCTTGGCGGGCACGCCATTGTCACCGAGACGGGCAGCTCGCAGATGGGCAAGGGCGAGACCTACCAGGACACCGCCGCTGTGCTGTCGCGCTACGTCGAGGCGATCGTGTGGCGGACTTACGCCCACTCCAACCTGCTCGCGATGGCAGAGACGGCGACGGTTCCCATCGTCAACGCGCTATCCGACGACCTGCACCCGTGCCAGATCCTGGCCGATCTCCAAACCTGCATTGAAAACCTCTGCCCGGACGAGGGCGCGGCGGGCCTGCGCGGCAAGAAGGCCGTCTACCTCGGCGATGGCGACAACAACATGGCCAATTCCTACATGATTGGTTTCGCCACCGCCGGCATGGACATCGCGATTGTTGGGCCCGAAGGGTTCCTGCCGCGCCAGGAGTTCATCGACCGGGCGCAGACTCGCGCCGCCGAAACCGGGGCGACGGTGAGCATTACCTCGGATCTAGAGGCCGTCGCTGGGGCGGATGTCGTGATCACGGACACGTGGGTGTCCATGGGAATGGAAAACGACGGCAAGGACCGCCGTACCCCGTTCCTGCCGTACCAGGTCACCCAAGACGTGATGGATCGGGCGGGCGAGGGCGCGATCTTCCTGCACTGCCTGCCCGCGTACCGCGGCAACGAGGTCACGGCGGGGGTCATCGATGGTCCCGCCTCCCGCGTGTTCGACGAAGCAGAAAACCGGCTTCACGCGCAGAAAGCCCTGCTGGTGTGGTTGCTGGAGAACCAGTAATGGCGATACCGGTATCACGCACCGCGCGCCAGGCCAGGATCATGGAGATCCTCGGCACGGCCCGCGTGTTCTCGCAGGTGCAGCTCTCGGAGCTGCTCAACGACGAAGGCATCGATATCACCCAGGCCACTCTGTCTCGCGACCTCGACGAGCTCGGCGCCCGAAAGATCCGGCCCTCCGACGGTGGTAGAGCGTTCTACGTGGTCAGCTCGCTTCACGACGCGATGGGTGACACCGTCACCGGCCCGCGCGAGAAGCTGCGGCGGATGATCGAAGAGCTCGTCGTCTCCGTCGACCACTCCGGCCCGATGGCCGTGCTGCGCACCCCGCCGGGGGCCGCGCAGTATCTGGCCAGCTACATCGACCGCGTCGGCCTCGAACAGGTCGCCGGCAGCATCGCGGGAGACGACACGATCTTCGTTCTCGCCCGCGAACCTGCGGCCGGCAAAGACCTCGCAGAGATGCTCTTTATCCCCGGCGGAGCCATCTAGGCTCCCGCCGCGCCGCCCGTGTCTGGGCGGCGGGTAACCTAAACAAAAAGCTTTAACTATCACAAGGAGATTTCAGCTCATGACTAACCGCGTTGTGCTCGCATACTCGGGCGGCCTCGATACCTCGGTCGCCATCCCGTACCTCGGTGAGATGATCGGCGGCGAGGTCATCGCCGTTGCCCTCGATCTCGGACAGGGCGGCGAGGACATGGAATCCGTGCGCCAGCGCGCGTTGGACTGTGGCGCGGCTGAGTCGATCGTGATTGACGCCAAAGATGAGTTCGCCGACGAGTACTGCCTGCCGACGATCAAGGCCAACGGCCTGTACATGAACGAGTACCCGCTGGTTTCCGCAATCTCGCGGCCGCTGATTGTGAAGCACCTCGTCGAGGCCGCGCAGCAGCACGGCGGCACCCACGTCGCCCACGGCTGCACCGGCAAGGGCAACGACCAGGTTCGCTTCGAGGTCGGCTTCCTCAACCAGGACCCGGACCTGGAGATCGTTGCACCCGCGCGCGACTACGCCTGGACCCGCGACAAGGCGATTGAGTACGCCGAGGCCAAGGACCTGCCGATCGAGCAGTCCGCGGCGTCGCCGTTCTCCATCGACCAGAACGTGTGGGGCCGCGCGGTGGAAACCGGCTTCCTCGAGGACCTGTGGAACCCGCCGACCAAGGACCTCTACGCCTACACCGAGGACCCGGCGATCGGTAACGCCCCTGACGAGGTCATCATCTCCTTTGAGTCCGGCAAGCCCGTGGCCATCGACGGCCGCCAGGTCACCGTGCTCGAGGCCATCGAGGAGCTCAACCGCCGCGCCGGCGCCCAGGGCATCGGCCGCCTCGACATGGTCGAGGACCGCCTCGTGGGCATCAAGTCCCGCGAGGTCTACGAGGCGCCGGGCGCGCTGACGCTGATCACCGCCCACAAGGCGCTTGAGGACGTCACCGTCGAGCGCGAGCTCGCGCGCTACAAGCGGCTTATCGACGCCCGCTGGTCCGAGGAGGTCTACGACGGCCTGTGGTTCGGCCCGCTGAAGCGCTCCCTGGACGCGTTTATCGAGTCCACCCAGGAGCACGTCACCGGCGATATCCGCATGGTGCTCAGCTCCGGCACGGCAACGGTCAACGGGCGACGCTCCAACCACTCGCTCTACGATTTCAACCTGGCCACCTACGACACCGGAGACACCTTCGACCAGACCCTGGCCAAGGGCTTCGTCCGCCTGCACGGGCTGTCCTCGCAGATCGCCAACAAGCGCGACCGCGAAGCCGGGAAGTAGGGGAAGCGCGCGTTGATGCAGCAGCACAAGACCAACGAGGGTGCCCTCTGGGGAGGCCGGTTCTCCGGCGGCCCGTCGGATGCGATGTTTGCGCTTTCCGTGTCCACTCAGTTCGACTGGGTGCTCGCCCCCTACGACGTTCTCGCATCGAAAGCGCACGCCAAGGTGCTCCACCGCGCAGGCCTGCTGTCCGATCGCGACTTGGGCACGATGCTCGACGGTCTCGACGATCTCGGCCGCGACGTGGCCAACGGTTCGTTCGGGCCGCTGCCGACGGATGAGGATGTCCACGGCGCGATGGAGCGCGGCTTGATTGACCGCGTCGGGCCCGAGGTGGGCGGCCGCCTGCGCGCTGGACGCTCACGCAACGACCAGGTCGCGGCGATGTTCCGGATGTGGTGCCGCGACGCGGTTCGCGACATAGCGCTCGAGATCGTAGACCTGATCAACGCGCTGAGTGACCAGGCAGCGGCTCACCCCGATGCCATCATGCCGGGCAAGACCCACTTCCAGGCGGCGCAGCCGATCCTGCTCGCGCACTCGCTGCTGGCTCACGCACAGCCCCTGCTGCGCGACCTAGAGCGCATCCGCGACCTGGACAAGCGCCTAGCTATCTCGCCCTACGGCTCGGGTGCTCTGGCGGGGTCCTCGCTCGCTCTGGATCCGGAGGCCGTTGCCAAGGAGCTTGGTTTCGCTGACGCGTGTGACAACTCGCTGGACGGGACGTCGTCACGCGATTTCGCCGCGGAGACCGCGTTCGTCTTGGCTCAGATCGCCGTTGACATCTCGCGCCTGTCGGAGGAGATCATCGCGTGGTCGACCCCGGAGTTTGGTTACGTCACGCTTGACGACGCCTGGTCCACCGGATCCTCCATCATGCCTCAGAAGAAAAACCCCGACGTCGCCGAGCTCGCGCGCGGCAAGTCCGGTCGCCTCATTGGCAACCTCGCCGGATTGATGGCGACGCTCAAGGCGATGCCGCTCGCGTACAACCGTGACCTGCAGGAAGACAAGGAGCCGGTGATCGACTCCGTGGCCCAGCTTCGGCTGCTATTGCCCGCGCTGACCGGGCTGGTGTCCACCCTGACCTTCCACGAGGAGCGGATGCGCGAGCTAGCGCCTGCCGGCTACACCCTCGCCACCGACCTGGCGGAGTGGATGGTGCGCCAGGGCGTGCCGTTCCGCGAGGCGCACGAGGCTTCCGGAGCGTGCGTTCGCCTTGCCGAGTCCAGGGGAGTGGGCCTCGATGAGCTGACGGATCAGGAGCTTGCGAGCGTCGACACGCGGCTTAAGCCCGAGGTCCGCGAGGTGCTGACCATCGACGGGGCGGTTGCCTCGCGCAGCACCCGCGGGGGAACAGCGAGGCCACGGGTGGAGGAGCAGCGGCAGCGAGTCGTCGACGCCGCGCGCGACCACCGCCAGTGGGCCCAGGCCCCAGTGCGCGACTTTTAAGTAGGATGACGGCCATGAGTCTCGATCCCAAGCTTCTCGACGTCCTCGCGTGCCCGCAGGACAAGGGGCCACTCGTCTACAAGGACGCCGAGCAGCTGCTCGTCAACGAGCGTCTGGGGGTTGCCTATCGCATTGACGACGGCATCCCGGTCCTGCTTATCGACGAAGCCCAAACGTACCCGGCCCGCTAAGCGCGGCCGCAGTCTAGAAGGATCCCCCAAAACTCCATGTCAACGCATACGGACATCATCGCCGAACTCGAGTGGCGAGGGCTGATCAACCAGTCCACCGACTTGGACAACCTCCGCGAGGAGACGCGCAACCCGATCACGCTGTACTGCGGGTTCGACCCGACCGGGCCGTCGCTGCATGCGGGGCACCTCGTCCCGCTGCTCATGCTGCGCCGTTTCCAGATGGCGGGCCACCGGCCGATCGTCCTCGCCGGGGGAGCAACGGGCAAGATCGGCGACCCGCGCGACGTGGGCGAGCGCTCCATGAACTCGGATGACACTGTCGCCGATTGGGCGCAGCGCATCTCGGGGCAGCTGTCGCGCTTTGTCGATTTCGACGGCGATAACGGCGCGATGCTGGTCAACAACAATGACTGGACGGCCGACATGAGCGTGATCACGTTCCTACGCGACGTGGGCAAGCACTTCTCCCTATCGACCATGCTCAGCCGCGACACGGTAAAGCGGCGCCTGGAAAACGACGGCATTTCCTACACCGAATTCTCCTACATGCTCCTGCAGGCGAACGACTTCGTTCAACTGCGTCGCAACCACGACTGTGTTCTGCAGATCGGCGGCGGGGATCAGTGGGGGAACTTGGTCGGCGGTGTCGACCTCAACCGTCGGATGGACGGCGCGCAGGTGCACGCCCTGACGGTTCCACTGGTGACGGACTCCGAAGGCAAGAAGTTTGGAAAGTCCACAGGCGGCGGTTCGCTCTGGCTCGATCCCGAGATGACCTCGCCGTACACCTGGTACCAGTACTTCGTGAACACGGCCGACGCCGACGTCATCCGCTACCTGCGGTGGTTCACCTTCCTCGACAAGGAAGAGCTTTCGCGCCTGGAGACCGAGGTTGCGGAGCGCCCGTTCAAGCGCGAGGCGCAGATCCGCCTGGCTCAAGAGATGACCGACCTCGTCCACGGACCGGAGGCGACGCGTGGAGCCGAGCTCGCGGCCCAGGCCCTGTTCGGGCGCGCTGACCTCCGCGAGCTTGACGAGCGAACCCTTGCATCGGCCGTCTCAGAGACGCAGGTGTACGAAACGCCCGCCGATGCCGGGGAAACAATCGTTGACCTGCTTGTTGGGGCGGGCCTCGCTGACTCCAAGGGAGCGGCGCGCCGCTCGATTAAGGAGGGTGGCGTGTACGCAAACAACGAACGCGTGGAGTCCGAGGACTTCGTCCCGGCGAGTGAGGACTTCCTCCACGGGCGCTGGCTTGTGCTGCGGCGAGGCAAGAAGAACTTCGCCGGGGTTAAGCGCGGCTAGCGTCGCTCGCTCTTAACCCCTTTGTGCTGGGGATTTGTGTTGTGTGGGGTGGGGTGGTTATGGTGTTGTTCCGCTGCTTGTTGAGGTTGCTTTTGGGTTAACTTCTGGTGGTGGGTGAATTTCATAGCTGTTTGACTTTGTGTTGGGTGGTTGTGTAGATTCATTTTTCCGCGGTTGTTGTTGTGACTGCGGGTGTGTTGTGTGAGAACTCGATAGTGTGCCAATGTACTTTTTTGTTTTTGTTTGTGGTTTGTTGTGGTGTGCATTGTGGCGTGCCTGGCCTGCACTGTGGTGTGGGTGGGTGTGTGCTGGTGGTGGTGTCGTGAACCTTTGATGGCGATGTCACCCTGTGGCGCATGTTTTGTGTCATGGTGTGCGGTTTGATCGTAATGAATCGCGGGTGTGGCCCTGTTTGGTGCGTGGGTTGTGTGGTTTTCCTCGTCGGATGCGCATGGTCTGTGTTGGGGTTGCACGGTAAATATTTTTTGAATTGAAGGTTTTGCCAGTACTGCCTCGCGGGTTTTTCTTGTGGGGTGGTGTGGTTTGTTTTTGTTGGGTTTGGGCTTTTCACGAGTTCTGAATTTCTTCTTTTTTGTGGAGAGTTTGATCCTGGCTCAGGATGAACGCTGGCGGCGTGCTTAACACATGCAAGTCGAACGGAAAGGCCACAGCTTGCTGTGGTACTCGAGTGGCGAACGGGTGAGTAACACGTGGGTGATCTGCCCTGTACTTCGGGATAAGCTTGGGAAACTGGGTCTAATACCGGATAGGAATCACATGTGGGTGTGTGGTTGGAAAGCTTTTGCGGTATGGGATGAGCTCGCGGCCTATCAGCTTGTTGGTGGGGTAATGGCCTACCAAGGCGTCGACGGGTAGCCGGCCTGAGAGGGTGTACGGCCACATTGGGACTGAGATACGGCCCAGACTCCTACGGGAGGCAGCAGTGGGGAATATTGCACAATGGGCGCAAGCCTGATGCAGCGACGCCGCGTGGGGGATGACGGCCTTCGGGTTGTAAACTCCTTTCGTCAGGGACGAAGCGAAAGTGACGGTACCTGGATAAGAAGCACCGGCTAACTACGTGCCAGCAGCCGCGGTAATACGTAGGGTGCGAGCGTTGTCCGGAATTACTGGGCGTAAAGAGCTCGTAGGTGGTTTGTCGCGTCGTTTGTGTAAGTCCACGGCTTAACTGTGGGATGGCAGGCGATACGGGCATAACTTGAGTGCTGTAGGGGAGACTGGAATTCCTGGTGTAGCGGTGAAATGCGCAGATATCAGGAGGAACACCGATGGCGAAGGCAGGTCTCTGGGCAGTAACTGACGCTGAGGAGCGAAAGCATGGGTAGCGAACAGGATTAGATACCCTGGTAGTCCATGCCGTAAACGGTGGGCGCTAGGTGTGAGTCCCTTCCACGGGGTTCGTGCCGTAGCTAACGCATTAAGCGCCCCGCCTGGGGAGTACGGCCGCAAGGCTAAAACTCAAAGGAATTGACGGGGGCCCGCACAAGCGGCGGAGCATGTGGATTAATTCGATGCAACGCGAAGAACCTTACCTGGGCTTGACATACACCAGATCGGCGCAGAGATGCGTTTTCCCTTGTGGTTGGTGTACAGGTGGTGCATGGTTGTCGTCAGCTCGTGTCGTGAGATGTTGGGTTAAGTCCCGCAACGAGCGCAACCCTTGTCTTATGTTGCCAGCACGTGATGGTGGGGACTCATGAGAGACTGCCGGGGTTAACTCGGAGGAAGGTGGGGATGACGTCAAATCATCATGCCCCTTATGTCCAGGGCTTCACACATGCTACAATGGTCGGTACAACGCGTGTGCGACACTGTGAGGTGAAGCTAATCGCTCTAAAGCCGGTCGTAGTTCGGATTGGGGTCTGCAACTCGACCCCATGAAGTCGGAGTCGCTAGTAATCGCAGATCAGCAACGCTGCGGTGAATACGTTCCCGGGCCTTGTACACACCGCCCGTCACGTCATGAAAGTTGGTAACACCCGAAGCCAGTGGCCTAAACCTGTTAGGGAGCTGTCGAAGGTGGGATCGGCGATTGGGACGAAGTCGTAACAAGGTAGCCGTACCGGAAGGTGCGGCTGGATCACCTCCTTTCTAAGGAGCTTATATTTTTTACACACCACACTTATTCTGACTGTGTTGGGGTGTGTGGTGTGGTGGTTGAGGTGCCGAGTGTGTGCCTGCCACCTGTTTTTTAATTGAAATGTCCAGTTGTGGAGACACCCGCTACTGGCACGTGGGGTGCTACTTCGATGGTGGGCCTGTGATGCGTGTTGGTGGTGTGTGGGTGCGCCACGTGTTGGTGTGCACTGAATGTGATGAACCGTGTGAAGCAAACAAAAACGCGTACGGCTGGCACCTACTCTGCTGTTTTTTGTGGTGGTTGGGTGTGGTTGTGTGGGAAGTTGTTGGCATGCTGTTGGGTGTCTGGGGCAGCACGTGTGTTGTTTCCTTGTGATCCTGGTGTCTCTTGCTTGTGTGCGTGTGTGCACGGGTGGGGGGGTTGGGGTGTGGTGTGTGAGAACTGTATAGTGGACGCGAGCATCTTTATTTTTTGTGTGTGTGTTTTGTAGTGTTTTTTATCAAGGGCGTACGGTGGATGCCTTGGCATGCTGAGCCGATGAAGGACGTGTGAGGCTGCGTTATGCCTCGGGGAGTTGCCAACTAAGCGTTGATCCGAGGATGTCCGAATGGGGAAACCCAGCACCAGTTGTGTGGTGTTACCCGCAGGTGAATTCATAGCTTGTGTGGGGGTGTACGCGGGGAAGTGAAACATCTCAGTACCCGCAGGAGAGGAAAATAATAATGATTCTGCTAGTAGCGGCGAGCGAACGTGGATGAGGCTAAACCATGTGCGTGTGATACCTGGCAGGGGTTGCGTGTGTGGGGTTGTGGGATGTGATTGTTACCAGGGCTGTCGACTTGGTGCGTGTGTGTTGTGTGTTAGCGGAAGTCACTTGGGATGGTGCGCCGTAGTGGGTGAGAGCCCCTGTACGTGAAAACATGCAATGTGTGCGTTGATTGTGTCCCGAGTAGCAGCGGGCTCGTGGAATCTGCTGTGAATCTGCCGGGACCACCCGGTAAGCCTAAATACTCAGTGTGACCGATAGTGAATAGTACCGTGAGGGAATGGTGAAAAGTACCCCGGGAGGGGAGTGAAATAGTTCCTGAAACCGTGCGCTTACAATCCGTCAGAGCACCTCGTGTGTGTGATGGCGTGCCTTTTGAAGAATGAGCCTGCGAGTCAGCGGCATGTCGCGAGGTTAACCCGTTGTGTGGGGTAGCCGTAGCGAAAGCGAATCCTAATAAGGGTGTGTTAGTGGCATGTCCTGGACCCGAAGCGGGGTGATCTACCCATGGCCAGTGTGAAGCAGCTGTAAGAGGTTGTGGAGGCGCGAACCCACTTAGGTTGAAAACTGAGGGGATGAGTTGTGGGTAGGGGTGAAAGGCCAATCAAACTCCGTGATAGCTGGTTCTCCCCGAAATGCATTTAGGTGCAGCGTTGTAGTAACTTGCCGGAGGTAGAGCTACTGGTTGGTTGAGCGGGACTATCATCTTAGCAATGTCAGCCAAACTCCGAATGCCGGTTTAAGTGTTCTATGGCAGTGAGACTGTGGGGGATAAGCTTCATAGTCGAGAGGGAAACAGCCCAGATCGCCGGTTAAGGCCCCTAAGGGTGTACTAAGTGGAAAAGGATGTGGGATCGCGAAGACAGCCAGGAGGTTGGCTTAGAAGCAGCCATCCTTGAAAGAGTGCGTAATAGCTCACTGGTCGAGTGGTTCTGCGCCGACAATTCAGTGGGGCTCAAGTACACCGCCGAAGCCGCGGCACACTATTTTTGTGTGGGTAGGGGAGCGTCGTGTATGGGGTGAAGCAATACTGTAAGGGGTTGTGGACTGTACACGAGTGAGAATGCAGGCATGAGTAACGAGTGATAAGTGAGAATCTTATCCGCCGGATGACTAAGGGTTCCTGGGTCAAGTTCGTCTTCCCAGGGTGAGTCGGGTCCTAAGGCGAGGCCGACAGGCGTAGTCGATGGTTAACGGGTTGATATTCCCGTACCCGTGTATATGCGCCCAAGGGTGAATCGGTGATACTAACCACCCTGACCGCACCATATGATGATCCCTTCGGGGGTTGGTCGGTGGTGTGTGATGCGTGGGGCCTGAACCGTAGTAGCCCAGTGATGGGGTGACGCAGTGAGGTAGCCTAGCCACTTATTGGATTGTGGTGTAAGCGTGTGGCACGACGATGAGTGAAATGCTTGTTGTCACAAAGTGTGAGGCGTGATGCGTAGCCCCTTAAGGGGTGATGTAGGTGATCCTGTACTGCCGAGAAAAGCCTCTAGCGAGTGTGTACACGGCCCGTACCCGAAACCGACACAGGTAGTCAGGTAGAGAATACTAAGGCGGTCGGGTGAACTGTGGTTAAGGAACTCGGCAAAATACCCCCGTAACTTCGGGAGAAGGGGGACCTCTACCGGTGCGCAGCTTTTACGGTTGTTGTGCTGGTGGGGGTCGCAGAGAATAGAGGGGAGCGACTGTTTATCAAAAACACAGGTCCGTGCGAAGACGTGATGTTGATGTATACGGACTGACGCCTGCCCGGTGCTGGAAGGTTAAGAGGACCTGTTAGAGCCCTTGTGGTTCGAAGCGGAGAATTTAAGCCCCAGTAAACGGCGGTGGTAACTATAACCATCCTAAGGTAGCGAAATTCCTTGTCGGGTAAGTTCCGACCTGCACGAATGGCGTAACGACTCCCCTGCTGTCTCAACCACAGGCCCGGTGAAATTGCAGTACGAGTAAAGATGCTCGTTTCGCGCGGCAGGACGAAAAGACCCCGGGACCTTCACTATAGCTTGGTATTGGTGTTCGGTGCGGTTTGTGTAGGATAGGTGGGAGACTGTGAAGCCGTCACGCTAGTGGTGGTGGAGTCGTTGTTGAAATACCACTCTGACCGTAGTGGATACCTTAACCTTGGCCCATGATCTGGGTTGGGGACAGTGCCTGGTGGGTAGTTTAACTGGGGCGGTTGCCTCCCAAAGAGTAACGGAGGCGCCCAAAGGTTCCCTCAGCCTGGTTGGCAATCAGGTGTAAGAGTGTAAGTGCACAAGGGAGCTTGACTGTGAGACGTACATGTCGAGCAGGGACGAAAGTCGGGACTAGTGATCCGGCACCAACGTGTGGAAGTGGTGTCGCTCAACGGATAAAAGGTACCCCGGGGATAACAGGCTGATCTTCCCCAAGAGTCCATATCGACGGGATGGTTTGGCACCTCGATGTCGGCTCGTCGCATCCTGGGGCTGGAGTAGGTCCCAAGGGTTGGGCTGTTCGCCCATTAAAGCGGCACGCGAGCTGGGTTCAGAACGTCGTGAGACAGTTCGGTCTCTATCCGCCGCGCGCGTTGAAACTTGAAGAAGGCTGTCCCTAGTACGAGAGGACCGGGACGGACGTACCTCTGGTGTGCCAGTTGTTCCGCCAGGAGCACGGCTGGTTGGCTACGTACGGAAGGGATAACCGCTGAAAGCATCTAAGCGGGAAGCCTGTTTTAAGATGAGGTTTCTTTTGAGGTTCCCCACAGACTATGGGGTTGATAGGCCAGATCTAGAAGACGGGCAACCGTTGAAGGTGACTGGTACTAATACACCAACAAAAAACACAAACACCACACCAAAAGTGTGTGTGCGACGCGTCCACTATGCAGTATCTGACACACCACACCCCCCACCACCGTTAACAGCACGGTGGCAGTGTCACAACAGCAATAAAATATGTGTACCCCACGATTGTGTCGGTGGTTGATGGCGGCGGGGAAACGCCCGGACCCATTCCGAACCCGGAAGCTAAGCCCGCCCGCGCTGATGGTACTGCCCCCGGGAGGGGGTGGGAGAGTAAGTTACCGCCGACCCAACAACTTAACAACAACAATCGCACCCCCCAACCACAGGAAGCAAGCCCCCAACAAAGGGCAACAACCCGGTGGTCGGGGGGTGCGTTCTGCTTTTGCCCACTACACATGGGTTGCCTGATTGGTTCCTACAGCAAACTACGCCACCGCAGAGTCAGGATGGCGCTCTAATCCGCACCGCGGACTCCGCCACGGCAGAGCCGAGGCGGTTGGAGTTAGCTAGATCGTGGACCCTGCCACGGCAGAGTGAGATGATGCTCGAACCAACGCATCGCTCGATCCACGAGCGCTCCACCCCCGGCCACTCCGCATTGCGGACTCCACCGACTCCGCCACGGCAGAGTCGAGGCGGCTCTGAACCGGCCGGCCCAATCAATCGAGGAGCACCCTGCCTAGCTGAATCCGCATGGCGGACTCCACCGATTCCGCCAACGCAGTGTCAGGATGGCGCTCTGGTCCGCATCGCGGACTCCGCCACGGCAGAGTCCAGCCGGTTGGAGTTAGCCAGATCGCGGACTCCGCCACGGCAGAGTCGAACCGCCGCTAAGCTAGCCGGCCCAGTAAATCCAGAGAGGCCCTCCTTGCTGAGTCCACTGGCGGGCTCCACCCACTCTGCCACGGCAGAGTTGGGAACGGGTCCATCGAGATCGCGCGGTAAAGCCAGCACGGCGGGCTCCACCAACTCCGCTACGGCAGTGTCGAACCGCCTTTGGGCTGGCCCGCCGGCAGCGAATTTTTCGACCGCGATCACCGAGTCCGCACTGCGAACTCCACCAACTCCGCCACGGCAGAGTCCGCAACAGACCGATCCAACCCCCATCGAGCTCCCAATGGCGCATCGCGTTAAAGTCCAGCAACGTGCACAGCCTATAATGGGCGCTACGTTTAGGAAGGGCATTAAATGGCAGACAATGTAGGTTCGCACTCTCGTGACGACCGCGGTCGCTCGGGCAGCGGTCGAGGCCGCGATTCGCAGCGAGGCCAGCGCGGCCAGGGCGGCCACCGCGGCCGCGACGATCGTCGCGAGCGCAGGGATAGCTTCAACCCGCAGCGCCAAGGTTTCCGCGAAGACCGGATGAACCAGAAGCTCTCTGAGCCCGATCTTCCCGACGATATCGACGTCCGCGACCTCGACCGCTCCGTTCTGCAGGACCTGCGCGTGCTGTCCAAAGACAACGCCGATCGCGTGGCCAAGCACATGATCATGGCTACGACGTTGCTTGCCGACGACCCACACGCGGCGCTTCGTCACGCGCGCGCCGCGAAGAACCGCGCTGGTCGCGTGGGTGTCGTGCGTGAGACCAACGGCATCGTCGCGTACCACGCCGGTGAGTGGAAGGAGGCGCTGGCGGAGCTGCGTGCCGCGCGCCGTATTTCGGGTGGCCCCGGCCTGCTCGCGGTGATGGCTGACGCCGAGCGCGGTCTCGGCCGGCCGGAGAAGGCGCTCGAGATCGGGCGTGGCCCAGAGGCGAGTGAGCTAGACCCCGCCGGCAAGATCGAGCTAGGGATCGTTCTGGCTGGCGCCCGCCACGACTTGGGCCAGCATGAGGCTGCTTTGGCCACTTTGCAGCGCCTGAACCCCTCGCTTGACTCCCGCGACCCCGAGTCCGCGCGCCTCGCCTACGCGTATGCTGACGCGCTGCTCGCGCTTGGTCGCGACGCCGAGGCCAAGAAGTGGTTCGAGCACGTCGCAGAGATTGACCAGGACGAAATGACGGATGCCGCGGCCCGTGTCGAGGAGCTTAGCTAGGGTGAGCTCTATGACTTTGAGCTCGCTTTTCGATGCCCTCCTGCTCGACCTCGATGGCACCGTGTGGGCCGGTGAGCTGGCGCTGCCGGGATCCGTTGAGTCAATCGTCGCATCGCAACTGCCCGCGCTGTACATCACCAACAACGCCTCGCGCGGCCCGGCCGACGTCGCAGCGAAGTTGCGTGCGGCGGGGCTGGATGCGAGCCCGGAGGACGTCGTCACGTCCGCCCAGGCCGCGGTGTCGCTGGTGAGTCAGAATCTCAACGCCGGCGACCCTATCCTCGTGGTGGGCGCGCCATCGTTCAAGGACTTGGTACGTGAGGCGGGTTTCCGTGTCGTCGAGTCCGCCGACGAGAAGCCCGTGGCGGTATTGCAGGGCCACAACCCGGAAACCGGGTGGGCGCAGCTGTCGGAGGCGGCGCTCGCCATCGCCAACGGTGCGCGGTACGTGGTGTCGAATCTCGATACGACGCTGCCGTCGGAGCGCGGTTTGCTCGTCGGCAACGGCTCGATGGTCGCGGCGGTCACCTCCGCCACGGGCGTTGTCCCCACCTCGGCCGGTAAGCCTGAACCGGCCATGTTCCTGCAAGCAGCGCAGCGTGCCGGGGCGAAGCGGCCCTTGGCGGTCGGCGACAGGCTGGATACGGACATCGCTGGGGCGGTCGCTGCCGGTATTCCCGCGCTGCACGTCCTCACCGGCGTCTCCGGGCCGTTGGCGCTGCTTGAGGCGCCGAGGGAGTTTCGCCCCACCTTTATCGCGGATGGCATGGCGGCCCTAGGGCACGAGCCGGAGAGCTTGCGTCCGCGCGCGCAAGGCGGATTCTCGGCGCGCGTCGACGGCCACGACATCATCCTCAGCCGCGGAAACCCGGGCGCGACCAGCACCGAGGCGCTGCGCACGGTTCTTGAAGTCGCGTGGCTCATGGAGGAGCCGCCGGCCCTCGTGCGCCCCAACTCGGACGCCGCCGAGGAGGCGACCGCGCAATGGTGGTAAACCAAGGTCCGATCCCGCGCGACCCACGCGGTGTGCACACAAGCCCCGAGGAGGTCTCCCAACGCATCGCGGAGATTCTCGACGAGCCCGCGGACACACTCGCTGAGGAAGCCGACCAGCTGCACAGGGCTCATGCTGTGCTCAACCACGCGCTCAACGCCGAATAGCTAGCTTGTAAAAGGAGGCCGCTGCTATGGCTCCAGGACGCAGACGACTCGACGCCGAGATCGTTCGGCGCAAACTTGCGCGCTCGCGTGAGCAGGCCCAGAACTGGATCAAGCAGGGCCGCGTCGAGGTTGGGGGGTTCGTTGCCACGAAGCCGGCCACGGTGGTGGAGCCGGAGGCGTCCATCAAGATCAACGTCGAGGACGCCGACGAGTGGGCCTCGCGCGGGGCGCACAAGCTGCTGGGGGCGCTGGATGTGTTTGAGGCGCGTGGGTTGAGCGTCGAGAAGCGGCGTGCGCTTGACGCTGGCGCATCGACAGGCGGGTTCACCGACGTGCTGCTGGCGAAGGGTGCGCGCGAGGTCGTGGCGGTGGATGTGGGCTACGGGCAGCTCGTGTGGCGGCTGCAAAACGACCCTCGGGTGCGCGTGCTCGACCGGACAAACATACGGCATCTGACTCCCGAGATGATGGGTGGGCAGGCCGACCTGATGGTGGGCGATCTGAGCTTCATTTCGCTGACGCTTGTGCTGCCCGCCATCGCGGAGTGCATGGCGCCCGGGGCGGACTTGTTGCCCATGGTCAAGCCGCAGTTCGAGGTGGGCAAAGAGCGCCTCGGCAGCGGCGGAGTGGTGCGCTCGCCGCAGCTACGCGCCGAGGTGACCGCGCACGTGGCGCAGTTTGCCCAGTCGCTGGGGCTGAGCGTGCGCGACGTGGTTGCCTCGCCGCTGCCCGGTCCGAGCGGCAACGTAGAATATTTCCTATGGCTCGTCAAGGATGCGCACGCATCCATGCTTGACGACGCCTCACTGAACGCACTGGTGGCACGCGCCGTCGAGGAAGGACCTTAAGTAAGACTATGACCGGTATCATCGAGCGCACGATCCTGCTTGTCCCGCACACTTACCGCGCGGGCAACATCTACGCCGCCGCTCGTGCCGCCGAGCTTCTGTCCCAGGCCGGCATCGAGGTGCGTTTGCTCGACCAGGGCCGAATGGGCCCCGTTGACGAGGAGCCGGCCTTGCAGAAGCTTGACCGCGCCGAGGACGGCCCCGAAGCCGCCGCCGGTTGCGAGCTGGTGCTGGTACTCGGCGGCGACGGCACCTTCCTGCGCGCCGCAAACTACGCCCACGAGCAGGACGTTCCCGTGCTGGGAATCAACCTGGGCCACGTCGGGTTCCTCGCGGAATGGGAGCAGGAAAGCCTTGACGAGGCGATCGGTTGCGTGATCGACCGGACGTATCGCATCGAGGACCGTATGACCATCGACGTCGTCGTCACCGATACGGAAAACAACGAGATTGGCAAGGGCTGGGCGCTCAACGAGGCCAGCATCGAGAACGTCAACCGCACCCGGGTGATGGACGCCATCTTGGAGGTGGACTACCGCCCAGTGTCGTCCTTTGGCTGCGACGGCGTGCTCATCTCCACCCCGACGGGCTCGACCGCCTACGCGTTCGCCGCCGGCGGTCCCGTGCTCTGGCCCGAGGTCGAGGCGCTGCTCGTCGTGCCCAACAACGCGCACGCCCTGTTTACCAAGCCGCTGGTTGTCTCCCCGCGTTCCATGGTGGCGGTCGAGTCGGAGTCGAGCACTGGCGAGGCGAACGTCGTGCTCGACGGGTTCCGCACCATCGAGATGCCACCCGGGTCGCGCGTCGAGGCTGTCCGAGGGCGCCGCCCTGTGCGCTGGGTACGGCTCGACGAGCATCCCTTCACCGACCGTCTCGTGCACAAATTCCAGCTGCCGGTGTCCGGCTGGCGCGGACCGCTGAAGAAGTAGGAGCTCCATGCTCGCAGAAATCACGATCACCAACCTGGGGGTCATCCCGCGAGCCACCGCGGAGCTTTCCGCCGGATTGACCGTGCTCACAGGCGAGACCGGCGCGGGCAAAACAATGGTGGTCAGCGGGTTGCGCCTGCTCACCGGCCGGCGCGCCGAGGCGTCGCTGGTGCGCACGGGCACTGACCAGGCCGTCATCGAGGGTGCGTTTAGCGTCGGCGGGCTCGATGCCGCGCAGGCGGGTGCCGCTGCCGCCGTGGCGGAGGGAGCTGGCGCCGAAGCCGACGAGAACGGCGAATATATCGTCTCGCGCTCGGTGAAGGCGACGGGAAGGTCGAAAGCGCACATCAGCGGGCGCACGGTCCCGGCCGCCACCCTCGGTGAGTTCACGGGGCACCTTCTGACCATCCACGGCCAAAACGACCAACTTCGACTCATGTCGCCGGACCAGCAGCTCGCAGCCCTCGACCGCTTCGACCCCGCGATCGGCGCCAAGCTCGACGCCTACCGCGCGGCGTGGTCGGCCTGGCGCGAGGCGGACAAGGATTTAAGGGACCGCACGGAGAAGCGCCGCGAGCTCGCCCAGGAGGTCGACCAGCTCACGTTCGCGCTCGCGGAGATCGACGAGGTCGCCCCCACAGAGGGCGAAGACACCGACCTGGTCACGGCGATCAACCGGCTCCAGGATGTCGACGCGCTGCGCGACGCCGCCCGGGCCGCGCTGGCCGCGATCGACGGCGCCGAGGCCGCCGGGGGTTATTCCTCAGGCGACGACGCGGCCGCTTCCACGCTGGTGGGCGTGGCGGCCGACGCGTTGGCGTCGTCAAGCGATGCCTCGCTCAAAGAACTCGGATCCCGCCTCGGCGAGGTGGCCGCGGTGCTTTCCGACGTCTCCGCCGAGCTCGGCAGCTTCGTCGCGGACTTGCCTGACGACGTCGACGAGCTCGAGCGGATGCTGCAGCGCCAGCAGGAGCTCAAGACGCTCACCCGCAAGTACGCGCCCGACATCGCCGGGGTGCTTGCGTGGCGCAAGAAGGCCGCCAAGCGACTGAGCAAAATCGACACCTCGGCCGAGGCCGTCGAGGAGCTGCGATCCAAAGTCTCCGCCCTGAAGCAGGACATGGCAGCCCGCGCGGCGACGCTGACGAAGGCGCGGGTGGCGGCGGCGAAGGAACTGGGGGAGAAGGTCACCGCCGAGCTGCAGGGCCTGGCGATGCCCAAGGCGCGCCTGATCGTCGCGGTGAGCGGGAGCGACTTTAGCCGCGACGGCGCTGATGCGGTGGAGCTGAAGCTGGCGCCGAACTCCGCGCTTGAGCCCCAGCCGCTGGCAACGAGCGCCTCCGGTGGTGAGCTCTCGCGCGTGATGCTTGCCCTCGAGGTGATCCTAAGCGGCTCGACGAGCGGCGCGACGCTGGTGTTTGACGAGGTCGACGCGGGCGTGGGCGGGCGCGCAGCGGTGCAGATTGGGCGCCGCCTGGCGCGGTTGGCGACCAACAACCAGGTCATCGTGGTCACGCACTTACCGCAGGTCGCGGCGTACGCGGACACCCACCTGCACGTGGCGAAGAACGTCGGCGACGACACGGTGACCTCCGGAGTTGCTGAGCTGAGCGGCGACGACCGCGTCGAGGAGCTGGCGCGCATGCTCGCCGGCATGGACGACTCCGCGACCGGCAGGGCGCACGCCGCGGAGCTTCTGCAGCGCGCCGCCGAGGATGTGGCAAAGATGCGGGGCTAAAACCCCGCGCGCCTCGAACAAATCTGCAGGTTGAGCGTGCATAATGTCGCGCATGACTGTCAATGCTTCCAATTCGGGCGCCACGGATCTCACCGGGCTGACCGGGCGCATCCGCGATTGCACGCCGCAGGGCAAGGGCCTGGGAAAGCTCGCCGCCGGCGACATCGCCGTCGTTGACTCGCCCGACATGACGCGTCGCGAGGCCGAGCTGCTTGCCGACGCCAAACCCGCCGCCGTGGTCAACCTCGCGAGCTTCTCCACCGGCTCGATTCCCAACTACGGCCCCCACGTGTTGCTTGACGCCGGAGTTCCGCTCGTCGAGGGCGCCGGCGCGGAGGCGCGTTCGGTGCTGCGCAGCGGCAAGAAGGCCACGATTTGGGCCGACGGCGCGATCTACGTGGGCAAGAAGCTCGCCGGCAACGGCGTGTTTGTCGATCGCGGCAGCGTGGATGCGAACTTCGCCGCCGCGCAACGCAGCCTCGTGGACAACATGGAGGCCTACTTCGGCAACACCATCCAGTTCATCCACTCGGAATCGCCGCTGCTTATCGACGGCGTCGGGGTGCCCGAGCTGGGAGAAGCGATGGCGGGGCGCAAGGTGCTCGTCGTTTCCCCGCTGACCGATGCCGGTGCTGAGCTGCGGACCCGGGTTGAGAACCTGCGCAACTTTATCCGCGAATACTCCCCGGTGATCATCGGTGTCGGCCCCGCAGCCGACACGCTGGTGGACATGGGCTACAACCCCGACTTCATCGTCGGCGACCCAGTGGACATCTCCGCGGAGAGCCTGCGCGGCCATGCGCGCGTGATCCTGCCCGCTGACCCCGATGGGCACGCGGTGGGCCTAGAGCGCATCCAGGACCTGGGCGTCGGAGCGATGACGTTCCCGGCGGCTACGAACTCGCCGACCGATCTGGCGATCCTGCTGGCCACCTTCCACAATGCCGAGATGATTGTCACCGTCGGCGACCCGGTCGACCTTGACCGTATCTTTGCCAACCCGGCGGACGCCTCCCCGGCGGCCCTGCTCACGCGGCTGAAAGCCGGGGGGCGCCTGGTCGATTCGACCGCCATCGAAAACCTCTACCGCACGACCTCCGGCTCCGGCGTGGCCTGGGCGTGGGCGATCCTTGGGATCCTGGTGGCGCTGGCTGCGGTGATCCTCATCGTCGGCCTCGGCGGGCCGGGGGAGTTTACGGAGAACCTGGTCGACACGTGGAACCAGATCGCGCTGCGCGTGCAGGGGTGGTTTAGCTAAATGAGGCAGAACACAGGTGCACCGGGTTTCGTTGCCGCGGGGCTCGGCTGGGGACTTGCGGCGGGTCTCGCTCTGGGAGTGCTTCTCATCGCGCCAGCGATGGGGGCGTTGCAGGGGGCGTCGACAAGCGAGGCGCAAAGCCGGGACCCACAGGAGCAGTCCGCTGAGGCCGAGGCGGCCGCCGCGAACGAGGTGCTGGCGGCCAAGGCCGAGGAGATGGTCGAGGGCGAGCTCGAGGGCAACGCGATCGTAATGATTCGCGCCGCGGGTGTTGACGACGACAGCGCGGACAAGCAGCGCTGGCTGCTCAACACCGCGGGTGCCGACAACGCCGGCACGATCACGCTGACGGAGAAGTTCACCTCCCAGGACGCGGCAAACGAGCTAAGCACCATCATCTCCAGTACCCTGCCCGCCGGCGCGCAGCTGTCCGTGGACAACCGCTCGCCCGGCGTTCATGCAGGTGAGGCGCTGGCCGCGGGGCTCGGGGAGGCGAGCGCGACTGATCGCGAGTTCCTGCTTGAGACGCTGGCGCAGGCGGGTTTTCTCACTTACGACGACTCCGTCACCGTGGCCGACGCCGCCGTGCTGCTGACGGGGCCCACCGCGCAGGATTCCCCCTACGCCGACCGGCTGCTCGCTGACATGGCGCAGGCCTTCAACGCCGCCGGGGGCACGCTCGTCGTCGCGGGCGAGGGCACCGCCGCGAGCGAGGGCGCGCCGCGCGTCGACTACGCCGACACCGAGGCTGGCCGCGTCAACACCGTGTTCACCCTGCGCGACGAGCTGCCGTAGGGCAACTACAGTTGACAGACATGCCGCACAACTTCACCGTGACCCATTCCGAGCTGCTTGTCGACGCCCCCATCCTCGCCCTGCGCCGCGACACCGTGACCATGCCGGGCGGAGGCGATGCGAAGCGCGAGATCGTCGAGCACCTCGGCGCCGTGGCGGTCGTCGCGCTCGATGAGGGCAACCGCATTGCCCTGGTGACGCAGTACCGCCACTCGGTGAAGCGTCGCCTGCAGGAGTTGCCCGCGGGGATTTTGGATGTGGCGGGGGAGTCCGAGCTCGACTGCGCGAAGCGCGAGCTCTACGAAGAGGCCGGGCTTGAGGCATCCGACTGGAGCGTGCTGGTGGACCTCGTGACCTCGCCGGGGTTCGCGGAGGAGGCGGTGCGCGTTTTCTGTGCGCGCGATCTGACCGTGGTGGATCGCCCGGACGCCGAGGATGAGGAGGCCGACATGACGCTCGAGTGGGTAGCGCTCGATGAGGCCCGGTCGCGGGTTTTCGCCGGCGAGATCACCAACGCCATTGCGGTCGCCGGGGTGTTGGCGGCAGCGGCAGTTGCGGACGGGGTGGCGTCGCCACGCAGCACCGCCGAGCCCTTCGACCTGCGACCGACCTCGATGGCCGAGCGTCGCAAGGCGAATGGCAGCGACTTGAAGAAGCCGTCGTAGGGGCCGCCTGCATGAACCTGCGCCAGGTGGCCACGATGTGGTTAAACCACCTCGCGGTGGAGCGCGGGGTGTCCGCCAACACCCTGAGCAACTACCGCCGCGACGTCGAGCGCTACCTCGCCTGGCTCGAGGCAGCGGGCATCCGCCAGCTTGACGACGTCACCACCAACCACATCGAGGCATACGTCGCTGACCTGCGCCGCGGTGTCGGGGACGCGAAGCCGCTGTCGGCGTCTTCGGCGAGCAGGGCGCTCGTGGTGGCGCGGGGGCTGCACAAGTTCGCCGCCGCCGAGGGGCTCATCCACGCCGACGTCGCGTCTGCCGTCGCGCCGCCGCGGGCGGGGGAGAAGCTGCCCGACACGCTGAGCATCGACGAGGTCGCGCGGCTTCTCGACGCCTGCCCCACGCGCACCCCCTTCGAGCTGCGCGACAAAGCGCTGGTGGAGGTGCTCTACGCCACCGGGGCACGCGTCTCCGAGGTCCTGGGCTTAGTTGTTGACGACATGGCCTCCGGCGCGGACGTGCTCACGGTCACCGGCAAGGGCGACAAGCAGCGGTTGGTTCCGCTGGGCTCGCACGCGCGCGAGGCGGTGGATGCCTACCTGGTGCGGGGGCGGCCGGCGCTGGCGACGGGGGCGACGCACGCACTGTTTCTCAACCGGCGCGGAACAGCGCTATCTAGGCAAAGCGCGTGGGGGATTATCAAAGACGCGGCCGAGCGGGCGGGGCTGGCCAAGGACATCTCCCCGCACACCCTGCGCCACTCCTTTGCCACGCATCTGCTCGAGGGAGGAGCCGACGTGCGCACCGTCCAGGAGCTGCTCGGCCACGCCTCCGTGACCACGACACAGATTTACACACACGTCACCGCGGACAACCTACGCGAGGTGTGGCGCATGGCTCATCCCCGCGCGTGAAAGATGCGTACAGCCGAAATGACAGTGTTGTAAGCTTGACGTCGAGCAAGATCCAACATGCGCGCACAAGGGGAAGGAATGGCGATGACCAGCGAGTCGTTGTTCGAGCCAGATCAAGCTGGTGAGGAGAAAGTCGGCCTCACCGGCCGGCCCTTGCGCGAGTTTGCCCAGCCTAAGCAGCTCGACCGCCACGGCCCGGCGAAGGTGATCTCCATGGTCAACCAGAAGGGCGGGGTGGGCAAGACCACGTCCACCATCAACCTCGGGGCGTGCCTGGCGGAGCAGGGCCGTAAAGTCCTGCTCGTTGACTTGGACCCCCAGGGCGCGCTTTCGGCCGGGTTGGGCGTGCCGCATGACGAGGAGCAGATCACCGTTTACGACCTGCTGTTCGACAACACGGCGAGCATCCACGCCGCGATCAAGCACTCCAACGTCGCCGGGCTCGACCTCGTGCCGGCTAACATCGACCTGTCCGCCGCCGAGATCCAGTTGGTTAACGAGGTAGGCCGGGAACACACCCTGGCCCGGGCGCTTCGCCCGGTGCGCGGGGAGTACGACATCATTCTGCTGGACTGCGGCCCGTCGCTGGGCCTGCTCACGGTCAACGCGCTCGCCGCCTCGCACGGGGTGATCATCCCCATGGAGTGCGAGTACTTCTCCCTGCGCGGGCTCGCACTGCTGACGGACACGGTGGAAAAGGTGCGCGACCGCATCAACTTCGACCTCGAGATCGTGGGCATCCTGGTCACCATGTTTGACCGCCGCACCTCCCACGCGCGCGAGGTGATGGACCGGGTGCTTGAGGTCTTCGGCGACACGGTCTTCGACACCGTGATCACCCGCACCGTGCGCTTTCCGGAGACCTCCGTCGCCGGCGAGCCGATTATCACGTGGGCCCCGCGCTCGCAGGGCGCCGAGCAGTACCGCAACCTCGCGCTCGAGGTGCTCGAGCGCACGGACAACTAGCCGTGGCAGAACAGCCCGAGATCACCGGGTTTACCCTGGTGCTGAACAACTTCGAGGGCCCGTTCGATCTGTTGCTCAACCTGATTAGCTCGAAGAAGCTCGACGTCACCGAGGTCGCGCTTGCCGAGGTCACTGACGAGTTCATCGCGTATACCCGCGCGCTGGGTCAACACGCAGGGCTTGACGAGGTCACCGAGTTCCTCCTCATCGCCGCGACCCTGCTTGACCTCAAAGCAGCGCGCCTTTTGCCCCGCGGCGAGACCAGCGACGCCGAAACGCTCGAACTCCTTGAATCCCGCGACCTGCTGTTCGCCCGGCTTTTGCAGTACCGCGCCTACCAGCGCGTCGCAGAGCAATTCAGTCAGTGGCAGAAAACGGCGGCACGGCGCTACCCGCGCGCGGTGTCGATGGAGGAGCAGTTCGCCGACCTGCTCCCGCCGGTGTCGCTCGGGCACACGCCCGCGAGCGTCGCGGTGCTGGCGGCAAGCGTCTTCCGGCCCCGCCCGCCCGAACAGGTGCGCACCGACCACGTCCACTCCCAGGCAGTGTCCGTGCCCGAGCAGGCGGGCCACATCCTCACCGCGCTCAAGCTGGCCGGCGCGCAGAACTGGGTCACCTTCGGCGCGTTGACACGGGACTGTACCCGCTCTATCGAGGTCGTCGGCCGGTTCCTCGCGCTGTTGGAGCTGTTCAAGGCCCGCGCCGTCGACGCCCGCCAGGAAGAGGCGCTCGGCGCGTTGGATGTGTCCTGGACCGGCCGCGACGTCGACCCGGCCGTCGTAGCGGCGAGCAACTGGACGTAGAATCAGCGCGCATGGACGCTCTCCCCATGGTCTCGCAGCTGCGCTCGCGGCTGGAGTCGGTGATGCTGGTTCTGGACTCCCCGGCGCCCGTCGGGGCGTTGGCGCGGGCTGTGGATGCGGGTGAGGGGGACGTCGAGAAGCAACTGCGGCTGTGGGCCGAGGAACTCGACGCGCGGGGTAGCGGGATCGACCTGCGCGAGACTGCCGAGGGGTGGCGGCTGTACACCCGGCCCGACAACGCCGCCGCGGTCGAGGCTTTTCTTCTCGACGGCACCCAGTCGACGCTGTCTCGCGCGGCGCTGGAGACGCTGGCGGTGGTCGCGTACCGCCAGCCGGTGACCCGTTCGCAGGTCTCCGGCGTGCGTGGCGTCAACGTCGACGGCGTGATGCGCACGCTGACCCTGCGCGGGCTGATCGCCGAGGTCGACCCCGAGGAGGCGACGGGGGCGCGCCGTTACGTCACCACCGAGTTGTTCCTCGAGTTGCTGGGGATTGACTCGCTCGAGCGGTTGCCGGAGCTTGCCCCGCTGCTTCCGGAAATCGACTCCATCGAAGATGCCTGGTAGGGTCGTGAGAGTTCATAACCGCATACAGTCTTGCAAAAGGATCACATATGACTCCCCCCGCTCGCCGAGACGGCACACCGGATAGAGAGAAGAACGACCCGTTCTATATCTCCTATGCGAAGCCGGCGAAGAAACAGAACGTCACCCCCCACCCGCTCGAGGACAACTGGTGGGATGACCCGTCGGAAAAGAAACCAGCCACCGAGGGTGTGCGCCTACAGAAGGTGCTCGCCCAAGCGGGCGTCGCCTCGCGTCGCCACGCTGAGATCATGATCGCCCAGGGCCGCGTCGAGGTCAATGGCACCCGCGTGACCACTCAGGGGATACGCGTCGACCCCGCGCGCGACGTCATCCGCGTCGACGGCACCCGCATCAACGTCAACGAAGAACTTGAGTACTTCGTCTTCAATAAGCCCCGCGGCGTGCAGTCCACGATGAAGGACGAGATGGACCGCACCTCGGTGGGCAGCTACCTCTCGGAGCGAACGGCCTCGGGCCAGCGCCTGTTCCACGTCGGACGCCTCGACGCCGACACCGAGGGGCTGCTGATCTTGACTAACGACGGCGAGCTCGCCAACCGGCTCATGCACCCGCGCTACGAGATCGCGAAAACCTACATGGCCACCGTGCTCGGCGAGGCGAAGCCGACCCTGGTGAAGACGCTGCGCGAGGGCATCGAGCTTGACGACGGCCCCGCGAAGGCCGACTACGTCCAAATCGTCGACACCCACAACGGCCAGTCGATCATCCGCGTCGAGCTGCACGAGGGCCGCAAGCACATCGTGCGCCGCATGCTCAAGGCAGCCGGTCACCCGGTGCAGCGCCTCGTGCGCACCAAGGTGCACACGGTTCAGCTCGGCGACATGAAACCCGGCTCGCTGCGCGCGCTCAACGCGGCGGAGCTGACCTCTTTGTACAAGGCGGTGGAGATGTAATGGCGCTTTCCAACATGCCCAGCGGCGGGCTGATCGTCGCCGTCGACGGCCCCTCCGGGACGGGCAAGTCCACGACATGCCGCCGCCTCGCGAAAGAACTTGACGCGAAGTACATCGACACCGGCGCGATGTACCGCGTGGCCACCCTCGCGGTGCTGCGCGCAGGCGTCGATCCCGCGGACGCCGAGGCGGTAATCGACGCCACCCGCGAGCTGCCCCTGTCCGTGTCGGACGACCCCGACTCCACCGAGGTTCTGCTCGGCGGCGAGGACGTCTCGGGCATTATCCGTGGCCCCGAGGTGACCCGCAACGTCTCCGCGGTCTCCGCCATCCCGCAGGTGCGCGAGAACCTCGTCGCGCTGCAGCGCAAGCTGGCGGCCGACGCGCACCGCGCGATCGTCGAAGGCCGCGACATCGGCACCGTCGTGCTGGTCGACGCCCCCGTCAAGGCGTTCATGACGGCCTCAGCGGAGGTCCGGGCCAAGCGCCGCTACGACCAGGACATCGCGGCCGGGCGCGAGGCGGACTTCGAGACCGTTCTCGCGGACGTGCAGCGCCGCGACGAGCTCGACTCCACGCGCGCCACCAGCCCGCTCGTCCCAGCCGAGGACGCGACCATTATCGACACCTCCGAGATGGACCGCGACGACGTGCTCGCAGCCCTGATCGCCCTGGTGGAAAGGAGCGCACTGTGAGCGAGCACGACGAGTTTGAGATCGAGTTCGACGAGACTAGCTTCGACGAATCGGAATTCGGTGAGGCCGACTTCGGCGAGCCCGAGTTCGACGATTCCGAACTCAGCGACGAGGAATGGGCCGCGCTCGAGGAGGAGTTCGGTGTCAGCGGCCCCGAGATGGTGGAGGAGGCCCTGCCGACCGTCTCTATCGTCGGGCGTCCGAACGTGGGTAAGTCCACGCTGGTCAACCGGTTCATTGGGCGTCGCGAAGCTGTTGTCGAGGACCACCCGGGGGTGACCCGCGACCGGGTGAGCTACATCAGCGATTGGAACGGGCGCCGCTTCTGGGTCCAGGACACCGGCGGCTGGGATCCCGACGCGCGCGGCCTTCACGCCGCGATCGCGCACCAGTCGGAGGCCGCGATGGAGACCTCCGACGTGATCGTCATGGTCGTTGACTCCCACACGGGCATCACGGAGACCGACGCGGTGATGGCGCGCAACCTGCAGCGCTCGGACGTGCCGGTGATCCTGGTGGCCAACAAGTTCGAATCCGAGTCGCAGTGGGGCGACGTCGCGGAGTTCTACTCCCTCGGCCTGGGCGACCCGTGGCCGGTCTCGGCACTGCACGGCCGCGGCGGTGCGGACGTCCTGGACGAGATCCTGCGCCTGTTTCCGGCCAAGCCCCGCGCGGCGGACTCGATTACGGAGGGTCCGCGCCGCGTGGCCATCGTCGGGCGGCCCAACGTGGGCAAGTCAAGCCTGCTTAACAAACTGTCGCGCTCGAACCGTTCGGTGGTGGACAACGTCGCCGGCACCACCGTCGACCCGGTCGATGAGCTGATCCAGCTCGACGGGGCGCTGTGGAAGTTCATCGACACCGCCGGGCTGCGCAAGAAGGTGAAAAACGCCCAGGGCCACGAGTACTACGCGTCGCTGCGAACCCGCGGCACCATCGAGGCGGCGGAGGTGTGCGTCGTGCTGATCGACGCCTCCCAGGAGATCTCGGAGCAAGACCAGCGCGTTATCTCCATGGTGCTCGAGGCCGGTAAAGCCATGGTGATCTGCTTTAACAAGTGGGACCTGATGGACGAGGACCGGCGCTACTACTTCGACCGCGAGTTCGACGAGATGATGGGTCACCTGCCGTGGGTGACCAAGCTCAACATCTCCGCCGACACCGGGCGCGGCCTGCACCGGCTTGAGGCGGCCATGACCGAAGCGTTGGAGAACTGGGACAAGCGCATCTCCACCGGCCAGCTCAACAACTGGCTGCGCGAGACGATCGCCGCGAACCCGCCGCCGATGAAGAACAACCGCCTGCCGCGCGTGCTGTTTACAACGATGGTGTCCACGCGACCGCCGACAATCGTGCTGTTTACCACCGGGTTCCTCGACGCCGGCTACCGGCGTTACCTTGAGCGGAAATTCCGCGAGCGCTTCGGCTACCACGGCACGCCGATCCGCGTGGCGGTGCGGATCCGGGAGCGCCGCCAGAAGCCGCGCTAGCGCTGCCGGCGGTAGATGAAGGCGTCCGTGCGGTAGGGCAGCGGCAGCACCTGGCCGGGATCAAACCCGAGGCGCTCGTAGAGGTACCAGGTCAGGTTCGCCCGCATCTTCGCGCGGGTGGCCTCGCTGGCGCGCAGCCAGTACGAGCGCGTGGCCATGAGCTGGAACAGCCCGTCGGTACTCATCGGCATCAGCCACGTCTCGCGGTGCTCGCGCGCCAGCGCCCACGGCGGGTTCACCTCGGGGTAGAAGCCGTCGCGCTGCACGTCCCCGGAGTGCATGATGCGGCTTAAGCGCAGCACCCACGGGTGGCGCACGTCGAGGGTGTTCCAACACAACAGCAGCTCTCCGCCGGGCGCGATCACGCGGTCGGCCTCGCTGCTCGCGGCGCGGACGTCGACCCAGTGCCACGTCTGGGCGCAGGTCAGCGCGTCGACGGAGGCGTCGGCAAGCGCTGTGGCCTCGGCGGTGGCGCGCCACACGGGCACCTCCGGCAGGCGGGTGGCAAAGACCCGGACCATGTCGTCGGAGGGGTCGCACGCGAGGACGCGGCGGCCGGGGCTGAGCAGCGTTTCGGTGAGCTTGCCGGTGCCGCAGCCGATGTCGGCGACGGTGGCGGGGGAGTCTAAGAGCTCGCCGACGCTCGCCGGGTAGGTCGGCCGGATGTCGTCGTAAAGCCCCGCACCCTGCGTAAACGCGAGCGCAGCGGCGGATCTGTGCGCTGCATCGCGAAACGCGGGAGAATCTTTCCGGCTGGGCTTCATGGCTAACAACATATATTGGTCAGCGTGGACTCCCAGCACCGAGACAAGGCCGTCGTCGTGTACAACCCCGCCAAGGTGGATGAGCGCGCGCTGCGCTCCCTCGTTACCACCCACGCGCCGGAGAACATGCGCATCGAGTGGGTGGAAACGACCCCGGAAGACTCCGGCTACGCGCAGGCCACCGCCGCGGCGCAGGCGGGCGCCTCCGTCGTGCTCGCCGCCGGGGGAGACGGCACCGTGCGCCTCGTTGCCTCCGCCTTGGCGTCGACGGGAGTCGCACTCGGCATCATTCCCGCGGGCACGGGAAATCTGCTCGCCCGCAACCTAGCGCTCTCCCTCGACCTGGAGGATTCCGTCAAGCGCGCCTTCTACGGCACCGACGACACCATCGACATCTGCGAGGCTAGGCTGCACTGGGATGACAACTCCAACGACGTGATGCGCTTCGTCGTCATGGCGGGCGTGGGCATCGACGCGCAGATGGTGGAAAACACCGACGAGGACCTAAAGAAGCGGATCGGCCAGCTCGCCTACGTACCGGGGGTGCTCCGGTCTCTCGGGGGCGGCAATAGCGTGAAGGCCACCTTTACCTTCGACGGCCAGCGCGTGGCCAAGAAGCGGCTGCACACGCTGATCATCGGCAACTGCGGCGACGTCTACACCAACGTGCCCCTGTTGCCGCACGCCGTGCCTGACGACGGCGCCCTCGACCTCGTGGCGATCGCCCCGCGCAGCCCGTGGGGCTGGATCCGCATCGGCGTGGGGATCGGCGTGAACACGCTGGTAAGGCTGTGGAACCGGGATCCGCGCAACGTCGATAAGCAAATGAACGTGCCGCGCCCGCCGAACGCGCTGACCTACGCCAAGGGGGAGCGGGTGACGGTGCAGTTCGCCTCACCCGAAGTGTTCGAGGTCGACGGCGACCCCGTGGGCCGGGTGCGCACCGTGGAAATTGACATCAAGCCCGGCGCGCTGAAGGTGCGGGTATAAAAAAGGGCCGCACCCAATGAGTGCGACCCGATTGGTCGGGCTAACAGGATTTGAACCTGCGACCCCTACACCCCCAGTGTAGTGCGCTACCAAACTGCGCCATAGCCCGTTGTAATCAATGCGCCGCGACGAGCGCGACAACGTGGTTAAGGTTATCGCACAGGCGCGCGGAAGAACTAATCGGCAGGTAGTGACCCCGACGGGTTGCGGTGACGTAGAGTCGAGCGAGGAATTTAGCCACCAACAGGTGACGGAAAGGTCAGGTGAGAGCGGATGGGCACATTCGACTGGTTCTGGAAGGCGATGGGCTCGACCAACGAGCGAGCCGACAAGAAGTCGAAGGGCATCGTCGATCGCGCAGGCGCGCTGGCCGCCGATCTGAGCTCCCGTAGCGACGACGAGGTCGCGGCCGCCGTGCGCTCGGCGGTCTCTGAGCAGGGGATCGTCGACAAGCCGCTGTTTCTCGCCGGCCTGTCCGAGGCGGCGACGCGCACCTTGCGCATGACCCCGTTTCACGTGCAGAGCCAAGCCGTGCTGCGCCTGCTTGAGGGCGACGTGATTCAGATGGATACCGGCGAGGGCAAAACGCTTGTCGGGGCGATGGCCGCGACGGGGTTCGCCCTGACCGGCAAGCGCGTGCACCTGATCACGGTGAACAACTACCTCGCCCAGCGCGATGCGCAGTGGATGCGCCCGCTGGTCGAGTTCTTCGGGCTGAGCGTGGCGGCGGTGACGGAGGCGTCGACACGCGATGAGCGCGTTGCGGCGTACCGCTGCGACGTCGTCTACGCGCCCGTCGCCGAGATTGGTTTCGACCACCTGCGCGACAATCAGATCACCCACCGCAGCCAGACGGTCCAAGCCCCAGCGGACGTCGCGCTCGTCGACGAGGCGGACAGCGTGCTTATCGACGAAGCCCTGGTGCCGCTCGTGCTCGCCGGCACCGTGGGCGCGCAGCAGGCTACCGGGCAGATCACCGAAGCGGTGTCGCACCTCGTCGAGGGGCGCGACTACGCAATCGACGCCGAGGGCCGCAACGTCTCGCTCACCGACGACGGGGCGCGCTCCGTCGAGCGCGCGCTGGGTATCACCTCGCTCTACGACGCCGAGCACGTCGGCGATACCCTCGTGCGCGTCAACCTCGCCCTGCACGCCAAGGCCCTGTTGATCCGCGACGTGCACTACATCGTCGACGAGGGCAAGGTCTCGCTTGTCGACGCCTCCCGCGGGCGCGTCGCCGAACTCCAGCGCTGGCCCGACGGGCTGCAGGCCGCGGTAGAGGCCAAAGAAGGCTTGAGCGTCTCCGAGGGCGGCCGGATCCTCGACTCGATCACCCTGCAGGCGCTGATGCGGCGCTACCCAATCGTCTGCGGCATGACGGGCACCGCCGTGGAGGCGACCGACCAGCTGCGCACGTTCTACGGGCTCGGGGTGTCCGTGATCGAGCGCGCCACGCCGACGCGGCGCTTCGACGAGGCGGACAGGATCTACGCCACCGCCGAGGAGAAGAACCGGGCAATTGTCGATGAGATCGCCCACCTGAACGCCACCGGCCAGCCCGTGCTCGTGGGCACCCACGACGTCGCGGAATCGGAGGCGCTCGCGGAGGCGCTTGAGCAGCGCGGCATCACGGCGAGCGTGCTCAACGCCAAAAACGACGCCGAGGAAGCCCGCATCATCGCCGAGGCTGGTGACGTTGGCCGGGTCACGGTGTCGACGCAGATGGCGGGCCGCGGTACCGACATCCGTCTCGGCGGTGCCGACGAGACGGCGCGGGAGGAGGTGGTGAACCTCGGCGGGCTGGCCGTAATCGGCACGGCGCGCCACCGCACCGCGCGACTGGACAACCAGTTGCGCGGCCGGGCGGGGCGCCAGGGGGACCCGGGCCTGACCCTGTTCTTTGTGTCCCTGGAAGACGACGTCGTGGTCGTGGGTGGCGCGGACAGCTCCGTGACCGCGCGACCGGGTGCGGACGGGCGTATCGACGACCCCCGGGTCCACAGCTTCGTCGAGCACTGCCGGCGCGTCACCGAGGGGCAGCTGCTGGAGATCCACGCCCAGACCTGGAAGTACAACAAGCTGCTCGCCGACCACCGCGACATTCTGGATACCCGCCGCGCGGCCCTGCTGGACACGCCGACCGCCTGGGAGGAGCTCGCGCGCCGCAACCCGCAGCGCGCCGCGGAGCTCGAGCACTTGCCTGAGGAGGTGCTCAACCAGGCGGCCCGCGAGATCATGCTTTTCCACCTCGACGATGAGTGGAGCGAGCACCTTGCCCTCATGGATGACGTGCGCGAGTCGATCCACCTGCGCGCTATCGCCCGGGAAACGCCGATTGACGAATATCACAGGATCGCGGTGCGCGAGTTCAAGGATCTCGCTAACCGGGCCGTCGACAAGGCGGAGCAGACCTTCGCCGATGTCGTCATCGACGAGGCCGGCGCGCACCTTGCCGACGCCGGCTGGAAGCGACCCAGCGCTACCTGGACGTACATGGTTAGCGACAACCCGCTCGCGGGTAGCGGAAACTCCTTCATTTCGGGAGTTGCCAACATGTTTCGCTAACCGTTGAGTTCGGCGGCGAAGCGCGGCGGTTGTAAACTGCACGTGTTGCTACAGCGAGTGCCATTGCCCCCGCCGCGGACGCGATGCCGGTACTATGGCAAGCAGTTGTTTAGAAATCCGCAGACATTCACAAACAGCGTCAGGAGAGATAATGAGCGAGAACACTGGTGCGCCGGAGACCCAAGTAGAGACCACTTCGGTTTTCCGCGCAGACCTGCTGAAGGAAATGGAATCTGGCGCGGCGCCGTCGAACGCGGCAACTGGCGCTGAGAATCTTCCTGAGGGCGCTGCACTCCTCGTTGTCAAGCGCGGCCCGAACGCTGGCGCACGCTTCCTGCTGGACCAGGACACCACCACCGCTGGCCGCCACCCGGAGGCGGACATCTTCCTTGACGACGTCACCGTGTCGCGTCGTCACGCAGAGTTCCGCCGCAACGAGGGCTCTTTCGAGGTAGTAGATGTGGGCTCGCTCAACGGCACCTACGTCAACCGCGAGCCCCGTAACTCCCAGACCCTCGCCACCGGCGATGAGATCCAGATTGGTAAATTCCGCCTCGTCTTCATCTCCGAAGACAAGTAGGCCCCAGCTTCCAACCAACCGAGCCTGAGTACGAAGTTTGAGCACCGTGAGCGCGATTCGCAAAACCTCTCCGCAGCAGCCCGCCAAAGCTGCTAAGCCCGCCAAGACAATGTCGATCGGCGTTGTTTTGGAACGCCTGCGTGAAGAGTTCCCTGATGTCACGGTGTCGAAGATCCGCTTCCTCGAGTCGGAGGGGCTGATCACCCCGCAGCGAACCGCGTCCGGCTACCGCCGGTTTACCGATGCCGACGTCGACCGGTTGCGTTACATCCTGGTCACCCAGCGCGACAACTACCTGCCGCTGAAGGTGATCCGCGAACAGCTTGAGGCGATGGACTCCGGCCAGGTCACCGCGATCGTGTCACCGGCTGATAGCGCGCCGATGATTTCCCCGGAGAACTTCCGCGCGCCGGCTGCAACCAAGCTAACGGACGTCGATGTCGCCGAGCAGGCGAAGGTGGACGGCGCTGTCGTCGACCAGCTCATCGCCGCGGGGCTGGTCACGCCTGACGCGGCGGGCCACTTCACGGCGGATGACGTGCACATCGCGTCCACCGCGGCGGCCCTCGCGGAGTTCGGTTTCGACGAGCGTCACCTGAAAACGCTGCGCACGACTGCCTCGCGCCAGGCGGATCTGATCGCCCGCGTCACCCAGCCGGTGGCGAAGTCGCGCCAGGTCAGCGCGGAGCAGAAGGCCGAGGAGATCGGCCAGCAGCTCACCGCACTTGTGGTCTCGCTCCACGCGTCTTTGGTGAAGAACGAGCTTAACAATTGGCGATAGCCCAGCTCGCGGGGATCTACCCGCTTGGTCCCGAGAAATACCTCTGCGCCGTTCTGCTCGTCGAGGGGACGTCGCGCTGCCTGCCCGTGTGGCTGCCGCCCGTTGAAGGTGCGCGCCTGATCGCCCGCGCGGCTGGCTGGCACCCGAACCGCCCCCACGCCACGGACGCTCTCGTCGAGCTCGCCCAGGCAATGGCGGTCGGGCCCGAATCGGTAGAGATCGCTAGCTACCACGAGGGCGTGTTCGCCTGCGCCCTCAACTTCGGCGATGGGACATCGGCGGAGATGCGCCCCTGCGATGCGCTCGCGGTTGCGCTTAAGCTGGACCTTGCGCTCGAGGTCGATGAGTCCGTAATCTCAGCCGCGTCGCTCTGGTTGTCGCCAGAGGACGCCGCGCAGTACTTCGAGCTTGAGCTTGACGACGAGCGCTTGGACGACGACGCGCCCCAGCCGCAGGGCGACGACGAGTTTGAGCAGCTCATGCGCAACCTGGGCGTGGACGAGAACGACCTCGGTGGGGGGGATGGGACAGAAGAACCCTAAAGTTAAAGTTTGGGTTTAAAGTTCGGCGTGTTGCGCTCTGTGGGCTTGACCCCAGCCTAAGCTTGGCATTTAATAAGCATTAGGCCCACATCCAAACTTCATGGGAGTAATTACGTGAGCGAGAACTTCGAAACCCAGCCCCAGGGGACTGCCAACGCAGCCCCAATCCAGGAGACCTTGTTCGACGTGGGCCCCTCTGATGAGGTGGGCTACCGCGTTCCCATTGCCTGCCAGGTCGCGGGCATCACCTACCGCCAGCTCGACTACTGGGCCCGCACCAACCTCGTGCGCCCGTCGATCCGCGGCGCCAAGGGCTCCGGCTCCCAGCGTTTGTACTCCTTCAAAGACATCCTCGTGCTCAAGATTGTCAAGCGACTCCTCGACACCGGGATCTCCTTGCAGAACATCCGACTCGCCGTGGACAAGCTGCGCGACCGCGGCGTCAACGACATCGCGGAGATCACCCTCGTCTCCGACGGCACCACCGTTTACGAGTGCCGCAGCAGCGAGGAGATCATCGACCTTCTCGGCGGGGGACAGGGTGTTTTCGGCATCGCCGTCCCGCAGATCATGCGCGAGCTGACCGGCACCATCTCGTCCTTCCCCTCGGAGCGCATCTCCGAGGACGTGGCCGAGGCCGGCGTGTACTCCATCGACGAGCTCGCCGCCCGCCGTCGCCGCAAGACCTCCTAGGCTACGGCGCAATCCCCGACGCGGCCTTGACCGCGTCGGCAACCTGCCCTTGGCTCGGCGCATCCGCGGCCGAGGTGCTCGCCCGCCGCAGCGCCTGGTCCTGCTGGCCCTCGCCCACGTGGACCACTGAGACGGTCACGCCAGCGCCCGCCGCGTCAGTTACCGCCTGGGCAAAAGCCTCATCGTCGCCGCCGTCCGCCGTACCGGTGGTGACCACCACGACGCGGCTCGGCAGGCCCGTTTCAGCGGTCTCTCGCACGGCTGCGGTAACGGCCTCCCTTGTCTGCGGCTGGCCGCCAGTCATGAACCGGTTCGCCGACTGCACAACCTCACCCGCGTTGGGCGTAAACGTCACGTTGCGGCGGTAACCCTGGGTCACACCCGGGGTCAGCGGCGAGGAGTAGTTCCACAGCGCCACCTGGTGACCGGCGCCAGCAACGGACTCGGCGGCCGCCGCGATGCCCTGCGCGGCCGCGTCGAGGTAGGGGGCCATGGCCTCGGAGGTATCGAGCACGAACAGCGTGTTCGTCGGCCCGCCGTCGGCGATGGTCGCACCCGTTTCGGTGTTGCGGGTAATCTCCTCGCCGCCGCTCGGCGTCGCCGCCGCCCACACGATGTCCGAGATCGTCGGCTGCTCAGCCGGCTGCTCGGTGAAGTTCTCGGCCGCGACGCGAACGAAGTCCTGGCCAGCCCGGGATTGCTCCTCGGTGACGTTGTCGCCCTGGTTCAGCGGGATCGCGGTGTAGACGATCGCCGCATCCAGCGGGCTAAAGTTCAAGCCCTCGGGAACGCTGCTCTCCGCGGTGGCGATGTACTGGGCGTTTTCTTGGGCGTCGTCAAGCGTGGCGACGCGCTGGTTGGTCAACGCGTTGACCGCGTCCTGGTCGTTGGGGGCCAGCGTGGCAGCGACCAGGGCAGAGGCGGAGGGCTCGTCGTTGACCGGGAAGGCGACCGCGCCCAGCTCGACCTCCGCTGCAGAGGCCGGCGCCTGCGCTCCGGCCAGGCCGACCTTCTCCGCGTAGACGGGGCTGGGCTCCGAGGTGGCAGCCGTCCGGTTCTGAGCGGCCAGCTCCTGGTGCGCCACCGGGGTGTTGGGGGCGATGTAGACGGCTGCGTCGGCAATCGACTCAACGAGGGTGGGTTCGACGCAAAAGTCGCGGACGACGGGGTTGACGTTGGAGTAGGCGTCGATAAGCGAGGATGCGACGGCCTGATCGGTCGCGGCGACTGGGAGAGCGAGATCGCCCGCGACGCAGGCGGGCGCTTGCCCGCTAGCCTCTGTGTCGCCGTCGCCGCGGGTTGACACGAACGCGATCGCCACGCCGAAGAGCAGCACCGCGACGACGAGGGCCGCGATGACCCCGCCCGAGAGCGCGTAGTTATTCTTCCCGGATGCGTGCCGAGCCATAAGTGACCACCCTTTCAGCGTATAAGCTAACTAAAACCTATCTTAAGACTCGTGTGTCCAGTCGGACACCGTGCCGACGTACTCCTCAATGATGTCTTCGAGAGCGAGCACGCCGATGAGTTCGCCGTTGACGCGGACCTGCGCCATGTGCGCGGAGCGGCGGTGCATGGAGGTCAGGGCGTCGTCAAGCGAGCCTTTGCCGTCGACGATGCTGAGACGGCGGATCCGCGACACCGGGACCACTGGATCGACCTCGTCGGATTCCATCAGGTCCAGGATGTCCTTGACGTGCAGGTAGCCGACCAGCGCGCCGCCGGAGCGCTCTACCGGAAAGCGCGAGAAGCCGGTCGTGCGCACGGCGTGCTCGATGGTGGACAGGGCGATGCCGCGCGTCGAGTACGGGATCGTGGTCAGCTTCTCCAGCGGGATCATCACCTCCTTCAGGCTGCGCGATTCAGAGCGCAGCGCCTTGGCCAGACGCGCGGTTTCCTCCGCGTCGAGCAGGCCCTCCTCGCGCGACTCCATGATCATGTTCGCTAGCTGCTGCTCGTCGACGGTGGATTCGAGCTCGTCGCGCTGCTCGATGCCGAACGCCTTGAGTGTCTTGCGCGCAACCCAGTTCAGCGCGCGGATGATCGGGCCGGTGATGGTGACCCACATCTGCATCGCCGGCGTGAGCCACAGCGCGAGCTGCTCAGGGCCTGCGATCGCGATGTTCTTCGGCACCATCTCGCCGAAGAGGATGTGCAGCCAGGAGATAATCGCCAGGGCGATGACGAACGCGATCGGGTGCAGCAGATCCGCGGGCACCCCGAGCGCCATGAACGGCACCTCGATGTAGTGCGCGATCGCGGGCTCGGCGACCTTGCCCAAGATGAGAGAGCAGATCGTGATGCCGAACTGGGCGCCCGCGAGGTAGATCGAAAGGTGCTCAATTGAATGGATAACCCGCTGCGCCTCCTTTTTGCCCTGCGCGGCCATAGACTCGAGGCGGTCGCGGCGCGAGGAGACAAGCGCGAACTCCGAGGCGACGAAGAAGGCGTTAAACGCCAGCAGGACGGCGATGAGGAAGAGGGCGAGCCAGATGCTCATGAGGTGGCCTCCTTCGAGGCAGAGGGCACGGGGGTCAGAATCGCCCTATCCACTCGCCGCTCATCCATCACGGTGACGTGGGCGGTCCAGCGCCCCGCGTTGCCCGACTCGAAATCCTCCTGGAACCCGCCGCCGGTCTCTGGCAGTAAGACCTTATCGCCGAGGACGGGGACGCGGCCGAGGGTGGACATGATCAGCCCGCCAAGGGTCTCGTAGGGGCCATCCGGGGCGGTGTAACTCAGGCGCTCGCTGAGCTCGTCGAGGCGGACGAGGCCGGAGACCTCCCAGGAGAGGCCGAAGCGCTGGAAGTCGCGCTCGGATTCGCGGTCGTCGTACTCGTCGTAGACCTCGCCGAGGAGCTCTTCGACGACGTCCTCGATGGAGACGAGCCCCTGGGTTCCGCCGTACTCGTCGGCGATGAGCACCACCTGCGAGCCCGCCGAGCGCACCCGGTTGAGCACCGAGTCCCCGTCGAGGGTGCCCGGGATGAAATGCACGGGGCGCGCCAGCTCGCCGAGCTTGACGCTGCTGCGGAGCTCCTTGTCCACGGAGAAGGCATCCTTGATGTGGACCACGCCGACGGTGTCGTCGAGGTCGCCGCGGCGGACGGGGAAGCGCGAGTGGCCCGAGGAGCGCGACAGCGCGATCAGGTCGTTGACGGTGTCCTCCACGTCGAGGGACTCGATCGTGGAGCGCGGCGTCATGAACTCTTCGGCGGTCGATTCGCCGAACTGCAGGGAGCGGTCGATCACCCGGGCGGTCTCGGCGTCGAAGCTGCCCGCCTCCACGGAGTTGCGCACCATCACGCCGAGCTCTTGGCCCGAGCGTGCCGACGCCAGCTCGTCCGCCGGCTCAATCCCCAGCTTGCGCACGAACCAGTTGGCGGAGCGGTTGAGCGCCTTGATGAACCACTTCAGAGCGGTGTTGAACGCGTTGACGGGAGGAACGACGAACCGCGCGGTCGCGAGCGGCTCAGTGATCGCCATGTTCTTGGGCACGAGCTCGCCGAACACCATAGACAAAAATGTCGCCACGATCAGCGCCAGGATCAGCGCGACCGTCTGGCTCGCGTTCGCGTTCAGGCCGACGAGTTCAAGCAGGGGAGTGAAGAACTGGCCCAACACCGGCTCGGCCAGATAACCCGCGGCCAGGGTGGTCACGGTGATACCGAGCTGCGCGCCGGAGAGGACGAAGGAGAGGTTCGAGTGGTCCCTCGCTACGGCCCGCGCGGTGCGGTCTCCCTTATCGCGGACGTGCGCGTCGACGGTGGAGCGCTCGAGGCCGGTCATGGCGAACTCGATGGCCACGAACAGGCCCGTCGATGCGGTCAGCGCGATGAATCCGACTAGGGAGAGGATGGATATGAGTATGTCCATGTCTGTGAAAAGGACGCCGACCGTGCACCCGGGGGTGCGTTAGCTGCGCCCGCTACTCCTTCGTGGGCGGCGCCGTGAAGAGCGCCCTGCGGGGTTCGATGGTTTGCCGTTGCGCGCCGTGGTGGCCCGCTTCGTCTGCTGCGGTTGCCCGGGCGGCGGCAGCGGGGTGCCGGAGGGTGTGCGTGCGCCTGTAATTTTAGCCAACTCGGCGGACTCTGCTGTGACGCGCACCGGTGTCGCACTGACCCCGGCCTTGTTCATCAACTGCTGGACTTCCTTTTCCTGCTCATCAAGCACGAGCGTGACGACGGTCCCGGACGACCCCGCGCGCGCCGTCCGTCCTGCGCGGTGCAGGTAGGCCTTGTGCTCGGCGGGAGGGTCGACGTGGACAACGAGGGAGACGTCGTCAACGTCGATGCCGCGCGCGGCGATGTCGGTGGCGACAAGCACGGGCGCGGAGCCGTCGCCGAAGCCCTCGAGGGCGCGGGTGCGCGCGCCTTGGCCCTTGTCACCGTGCAGGCCCTGGGCGTTGATGCCGGCGCGGCGCAGCTTCTTTACCTGCCGGTCCACGCCGTGCTTGGTGCGCATGAACATGATGGTCTTGCCCTCGCGCGCGCCGATGCGCAGCACCACATCTCCGCGCTCGTCGCGGTCGCCGACCAAGAGCCGGTAGTGCTCCATCGTGCCGACGGCGGCCTGGACCGGCGCGGTCGAGTGCGTCACTGGGTTGGTCATGTAGCGCGCAATGAGCTTTTCGACGTCCCCATCCAGCGTCGCTGAGAACAGCAGCCGCTGGCCGCCCTTCGGCGTGCGGTCGAGGAGCTTGCGCACCTGCGGCAAAAATCCCATGTCCGCCATCTGGTCCGCCTCATCCAGCGCGGTGATCTCGACGTGGTCGAAGAACAGCTTGCGCTGGTTGATCAGGTCTTCTGCGCGACCCGGGGTGGCCACGAGCACGTCGACGGGCGCGGCGAGGGAGCGCAGGTGGTTGTTAATGTTGACGCCGCCGACGACGTCGAGAAGCCGAAGGCCGAGCGCGGCCGCGGGGTCGTCGAGACGCTCGCGAATCTGGGTGGCCAGCTCGCGGGTTGGGGCGAGGATCAGACCCCTCGGGTGGCCAGGCTTCGACGGGGCTCCCGCCAGCCGGGCCAGCATGGGCAGGCCGAAGGTGAAGGTCTTTCCCGAGCCCGTCGGGCCGCGGCCGAGAACATCGCGGCCGGCCATCGCGTCCGGGATCGCCTCTTCCTGGATGGGGAAGGGCTCGGTGATGCCCTGCTTGGCCAAAACGTTGACTATGGGGCGGGGGAGGCCGAGGTCGGCGAAAGACGTCATTGCTGCGATGCTACCTGCTGCGGGGGCAAGCCCCCTAACCGCTAGTAGCTCAGCTCCTCGCGGTCGCCCGACCAAGCGGTGTGGAACGTACCCTCCATGTCCACGCGGCGGTAGGTGTGCGCGCCGAAGAAGTCGCGCTGGCCCTGGATCAGAGCGGCCGGCAGGCGCTCGGAACGCAGGGAGTCGTAGTAGGACAGCGAGGAGGCGAAGACCGGGATCGGCAGGCCGAGCTGCGTGGCGACGACCACGACGCGGCGCCAGGAGTCAATCAGCCCGCCCTCGAGCTCAGCCTTGAAGTAGGGATCCAGTAGCAGAGACGGCAGCTCCGGGTCCTTCTCGTAGGCCTCGGTGATGCGGTTGAGGAACTTCGCGCGGATGATGCAGCCGCCGCGCCAGATGCGGGCGAGGTCACCGGGCTTGATGTCCCAGTTGTAGGCCTGAGAACCGGCGTTGATCTCGTCGAAGCCCTGCGCGTAGGCGACGAGCTTGGAGGCGTAGAGGGCGCGGCGCACGTCCTCGATGAACTGCTCCTTGTCCACGCCGAGGGCCTCCAGCGTGGTGGTTTCCCCGGAGGGAAGGCCGATGCGCTGTGCGGCCTCGCGCTGCGCGAGTGCCGACGACAGGGCGCGGGCGAAGACGGCCTCGCCGATGCCGGTGACCGGAACGCCGAGGTCAAGGGCTTCCTTGACGGTCCAGCGGCCGGTGCCCTTCTGGCCCGCGGCGTCGACGATGACGTCGATAAACGGGGTTCCGGTGTGGCGGTCGACCTGGCGCAGGATCTCGGCGGTGATCTCGATCAGATAGGAGTTGAGGTCGCCCTGGTTCCACTCGGCGAAGATCTCCGACATCGCCGCGGGCTCGATCCCGGCGGCGTAGCGCAGCAGGTGGTAGGCCTCGCCGATGACCTGCATATCCGCGTACTCGATGCCGTTGTGCACCATCTTGACAAAGTGGCCCGCCCCGTCGGGGCCGATGTGCGTCACGCAGGGCACGCCGTCGACCTTCGCGGAGATGTCCTCCAACAGCGGCCCGAGGGTCTCCCAGGATTCCTTCGGCCCGCCGGGCATGATCGACGGCCCGTTGAGCGCGCCCTCCTCGCCGCCGGAGATGCCGGCGCCGACGAAGTGGCGGCCGCGCTGGGCGATCTCCTGCTCGCGGCGGATCGTGTCGGTGAACAGGGCGTTACCGCCGTCGATGATGATGTCGCCGTCTTCCATGGCGTCGGCAAGCTGCTCAATCACGGCGTCCGTCGCAGGGCCGGCCTGGACCATGATGATGGCCTTGCGCGGGCGCTCAAGGGAGGCGACGAAGTCCTCGATGGTTTCGGAGGCGATGAAGTCGCCCTCGTGGCCGTGCGCCTCGATGACCGCGCGGGTCTTCTCCGGGGAGCGGTTGAAGATGGCCACAGTGTGGCCCTTGGAGGCGAAGTTGCGCGCGAGGTTGGAGCCCATGACGGCCATCCCCACGACGCCGATCTGGGCGAGCTTGTTACCGGTAGTCATGGGTGAGATACTACGCGGTGCCGAAACGCTACGTCATAGTTCTTTGCAAGTTTTGCATACTTTCTGACAGTGTTAAACGTATAGTGGTGGCATGGATCACAGGTTTGGCAGCGAGCCGATTACTTCACCATTAACCGATGAAGAGCTAGAAGGCGTCAACGCCGTAAATCAAGGGCTGGCGAATACCCTCGGGATCGTCATCACGTACGTCTCCCGCGACCACACGGAGGGCTACGTCGACGTAACACCGGAGCACCACCAGATCACAGGCATCGCCAACGGCGGCCTGTACTGCTCGATCGGGGAGACCCTCGGTTCTATCGCAGCGGTGGCTAACTCCGGCGCTGCGGCAGTCGGCATGAGCAACTACACCGACCTGCTCGGCAGCGTGAAAGAGGGGCGTATCGACGCCGTCGCGGTGCCCGTGCACATCGGCCGGACGACTCACCTGTGGCGCGTGGAGATGTACCACGAGGCCAAGCTCGTGGCCACCACGAACCTCAAGCTGATGATCCTGCGCGATCGCAGCTAGAACCCGTCCTTACAACCAGTGGTTCTTCCGGAACCACCAGTACATCACGCCCATCACGGTCGCCATCAGGATTAGGATCGCCGGATACCCCCAGCGCCACGCGAGCTCCGGCATGTACGCGAAGTTCATGCCGTAAATGCCGGCGATCATGGTCGGGGCGGCCGCCATACCAACCACGGCGGAAATGGTGCGCATGTCGCTGTTCTGCTGCATGTTAACCTTCGCCACGGAGGCGTCGAGAAGCGACGAGAGCCGCTCGTCGAACCCGGAGACGTGATCGCTGACAATCATCGCGTTGTCCTGGACGTCGCGGAAGTACGAGCGCAGCATCTTGCGCAGCATGTCCTTGTTGTTCATCAGCCCTGAGCGCAGCGCTGGTCCGAGCGGGTCGATGGCGTGGCGCATTTCCAAGATCTCTCGCTTGTACATGTAGATCTTGTCGATGTTGATGTCGCGCCTGGGCGTGAACACCTCGTTTTCCAGCTCGTCGACGTCGCGCCCGAGCGCGGTGGCAACCTTGAGGTAGTTGTCTACGACGTGGTCAAACACCTTCCACGCGGCGGCGGGCGGGCCGAGGATCGCCAGCTCCTCGTCCTCCTCGAGCTCGAGCGTCAGGTCGGGCAGGGGAGCCTTGTGGCGGATGGTGATGGCGAATCTCGGCCCGAGCACGACCTGCACCTCGCCGGTGGAGATGATCTCGCGGGCGTCGTCGACTTCCTCGTCGTCGCGGTAGTACACGGAGCGCACGACCATGAACAGCTGGTCGTCGTAACGCTCCATCTTCGGGCGCTGGTGCGCGTCAACGACGTCATCAACGATGAGGTCGTGCAGGTTGAAGATCTCGGCGATGCGCTCCATCTGCGTCGTGTTCGGCTCGCTGAGAGACAGCCAAAGAAACGCGTTCTCATGATCCTCGACCATCTTCAAAGCCTGGGTCACCCGCGCCTCGCCGGGCAGCTTCTTGCCGTCGAGGAAGATGCGGCAGAAGTCGACGTTGCGCTCAATCGGGATCGGCACGCTCCTTGAGGAGGGCTCAGATGCGGCATCGGGGCGTTTGCTGCGTTGCAGAGGCAGCGGTAGGCGTGGCGGCATGGTGTGTTGGCCCCCTTCAAGCGAAGCGCGGTGAATTACTTAAGTGAAAAAGAATGATACGCCATGGCGCGCAACAGCCCGGTTCCGCGAGCGGAGACCGGGCTGAAAACGGGGGTAGAGAACTAGTTCTCGCCGTTGGTGTCGCGCAGCTCCGGCAGAGCGTCCTCGTCGGTAGCCAAGTCGCGCAGCTTCAGCAACGCGGTGCGGCCGTGCATCTGCGACAGGGTAGTGGCCAGGTTGTAACGCTTCGGGCTCAGAGCGTTGGCGAACCAGGACAGCATGGTGACGAACTGGTTGCGCACGCCCACCAGGAAGGAGACGTGGACTGCAAGCCACATCAACCAGCCGGTGAAGCCGGTGACTTCAACCTTGCCGATCTTGACCACGGCGTTGAAGCGGGAGACGATAGCCATCGAGCCCTTATCGAAGTACTCGAAGTCGTCGCGGGCCTCTGGGGCCACGTCGTGCTCGACCTGCTCCTTGATGATCTTCGCGACGTACTCGCCGGTCTGGATAGCGACCTGAGCAACGCCCGGGAGGCGGTCGCGGCTCATCATGTCACCGATGATGAAGACGTTGGACTTGTCGCCCACGGTGAGGTCGGCGTTAACCGGAACCTTGCCGTTGCGCTCGGCCTCGACACCGACCTGGTCGGCGATCAGCTTGCCCAGCGGGGAAGCCTGCACGCCGGCGGACCAGATCTTGGTCACCGACGGGATCGTGGTTTCCTGCTCGGTCTTGGTGTCCTTGTAGGTCACCGATTCCTCGTCGACGTTTACCACCATGGAGTTGAGGACGACGGTGACGCCCTTTTTCTCCAGCTCGCGCTGCGCGCGCTTGCCGAGCCGCTTACCGAAGGGGGGAAGCACCTGGGGCAGGCCGTCGATAAGCACAATCTTTGCCTGGGAGGGAACGAAGTTGGAGTAAACGTGCGCGAAGGAGCGGTGCGCCATCTCGGCGATCTGCCCGGCAAGCTCAACACCGGTCGGGCCGGCGCCGACGATGACGAAGGTGAGGAGGCGGTCGCGCTCCTCGGCGGTCTGAGCGACCTCAGCGCGCTCGAAGGCGGTGATGATGCGGGCGCGGATTTCCAGCGCGTTGTCGAGCGTCTTCAGGCCGGGAGCGAACTCCGCGAAGTGATCGTTTCCGAAGTAGGACTGGCCGGCGCCCGCTGCGACGATCAGGGAGTCGTAGGCGTAGGTGCGGGAAAACTCGCCCTCGTGAGCAGTCACGGTTTGGGCCTCGACGTCGATGTCAGTAACATCGCCACGCACCACGTCAACGTTGTCCTGGCCGGAGAGGATCTGTCGCACGGAGGTCGCGATCTCGCCGGTGGAAAGGATGCCGGTTGCCACCTGGTACAGTAGCGGGGCGAACAGGTGGTGGTTGGTGCGGTTGATGATGGTGACGTCGACATCGGCGTCAGCAAGCTCGCGAGCTGCGAAAATGCCGCCGAACCCGGCGCCGATAATGACGACGTGGTGGCGGTTACCTGACGGGCGTAATGCTGTTTCAGCCATAGGTGTACCTTCCTTGCGGGACGTGGTTAGCTATCTGTTGCACATATTACGCCTTTGCCAAGATTTCGTGGACGCAAGCCCCGACGTGCCTGCCGCCTCCGGGGCATGTCAGTCGTTAGAGTTGGACGAGTGTTGACCGCCCCGGACGTTCCAGAGCACCTTGTAACGGTGGATGCCCACGCCTGGCCGGGTTTGCTGGCCATCCCAACAGGCCCAGCGGCGGGTTTGAAGGCGCGGGTCGCCGAGGCCAAATTCGCCGGCGCCTGCGCGGCTGCTGGGATCGAGCTTGACTCGGGCCGCGGCGCGGAACTCAGAGTCGAATACGACATGTTGTTCCGCCGCATCGCCGAAAGCGGCTGGGTGGGCCTCGCCGAAGGGTTCATGGCGGGGGAATGGTTTGCAACCAGCAGCGAGGTGCTTGTCGACGTCCTCACCAAGCTGCTTCAGTCCAACTACCGGCCTAAGACCCCGACAATTAGCCCGAAGCATCTCGACGGCGGCGGGGAGATCCCGGCCGAGCTAGTACAGCATTTTGCCGGCGACCGGATGAGCGGTTTCGCGGGTCATTTCGCGACGGGCGTGCCCACGACGCAGCGCGTTCGCGTGAAATCCCAGCAGTCGCGTTCCGCTCCGGCGTATTTCGTCGACGTGACGGAGTACTCAGAGCCCATCGACGCGTCCCGCGACGACCTGGGCGACGTGCAGCAGCGCTCTGTGCAGATGCTTCTCGACGCCTGCGCAACCGGCCGCGGTACGCATCTGCTGGAGTTCCCGTCCTCGGGGGGCGCGGTGTCGCTCGCGGCGGCAGGCCGGGGAGCGGTTGTCGACGCGTGGGCCGCCGATGAGCACGCCGCGGACGCGTTGCGCGACCGAGTGGTGTACGCGGGCGTCGGCGGTGCTGTCCACGTCGAGCTCATGGGGCCGGAGTGGACGCGTGCGACTAACCGGCGCAGCTTCTACGACGCAGTGGTCAGCGTGGAGCGGCTCGAGACATTAACTCCCGCGAGCAAGGCGCAGTACTTATCCGCCGTCGGCCACCTCGTCGACCCGGGCGGGCGCGTGGCTGTGCAGACCGTGATGCGCACGGCGGCCTTCACACCGGCGGCCGACGCCGCGCTGCAGTCACTGCGGGCTTATATCTGGCCGGGGCTGAGCTTCTCGACACCCGATGAGCTCACGCGGATCGTCGACCGGCGAACGCCGCTGCGGATTGTCGCGCAGACGCGGGCACCGGCGCACCTCGCGGCGTCGCTACGCCTGCAGCGCGAGATGTTCGACAGCCGGCTGCGCGAGGCTGCGGCGGACGGATTCGATCAGGTGTACCGGCGCCTGTGGCAGTGGCAGTTCGCACTGCGCGAGGCGCTGGCGCGGTTGGAGATGCTGGACGTGGTCCAAGTGACCCTCGTGCCGCGCGACCGGCGGGGGCGGCGCTAGGCGACGGGAGCGTGGGCGTCATCAAGCTTTAGTTGACATAATGTACATTATCGGACAATGACTTGCACAGGGCTGATGCCCCTTATTTACGTAACGTTACGTTTTTTAGCGGACCTTCTCCAGGTTCAGGCGGATGTTGACTTCGCCTTCGTCGGCGATCTTGGCAGCCACCAGCTCTGGGGTCTTCACGCCGAAGTCCTCGCGGCTGATTGGGATGTCGCCCGCGACTACGATGTTGTCGCCGGTGCGCAGAGCCTCGAACTCGTGGGTAATGCGGTTGGTCTCGCCGCGGATTGTCAGATCGCCCGTCAGTGTCACAGTTCCCACCGTGCCATCGGATGGCAACTGGCTCACGTCCGCGGGCTCCGTCACGCTGAACGTGGCCGTTGGGTAATCATCGGTGTTGAGGACTGAGCGACGGACGTTAACGTCGCGCCGATCGTTGTCTGTGGCAACACTCCTCATGTCTACAGTGATCTCGCCGGCCGTCAGCGTACCCGCCTCGATCTGAACCTCACCTTCGACTTCGCGCGTAGAGCCGGACGTCATCTTGCGCTCGGCCGGCAGGATCTCGAAGAAAGTGAATCCCGCCGAAGTCTGGTTTGGGCCGAGCTCGTTGGTAACGTCCCACACCCCGTCGACCTCCGTCGTCGCCGGGCGCGCGCCCTCAGCGTTGATGCCCTCTGTTTTCACACCGTGATCGCCGAACAGCAAGGCGTAGACGACCGGCACGATTGCCAGCGCCGCCAACGCGAGGATGAATATAATTGCGAAAATAAGGACTGGCTTGGGGATCTGACGTTGCCTGTTCACCATTCCTACCTTAGCCTTTCCACGCGTTTGGCCATACTTACCAGTTCCTCGCACAGCTCGGCGATCTCGGTATGGTCCGCACCTTCGCGGTGGGCAATGGCGATATCCTCTGCCGCGCAACGCAGCTGGAACAACTGATCCCGCAAGTCATCGGCCCGCTCAGGGGTCAAAATTACCGCCTCCGCCGGAATGGTAGTACCGCTAACCGACGCCCGCTGCTCGTACGCGCGCTGCTTGCACGACGGGCTACAGAACTTCCGCTTACGCCCTCTCCCCTCTTGCGGGGGCAATTCGACACCACACCACTGGCAGGTCTGTGGAGTCGTCGGCATGGTGCAAGCGTAATACACCGCTCGATGTCCAGGGCACGGGGTTGAGTACGGAGTGTGGGACTCTTGGTGTGTTTTGTCGAATTGGTGTTCCGTCAACGGAGTCCGCAATGCGGAGTCGAGCTCTAGGCGCGGTTTCGAGCTAATCGTGGACGTGGCAACCAAGTCCGCAATGCGGAGTCGGCGCACGGACGGATTCTCGATTTGGCCATGATGAGGGGTGGATTTTCATCTGGGACGCGTCACCGTAATCCGCAACGCGGAGTCAACTCCCCTTCCCTAGCGACCAGCTTCTAGGCCAACTCGCCACGCAACCCTAAGCGAACAGTAGACGTGACAACCAAGTCCGCAATGCGGAGTCAGTATCCGGCAAGGCCCTCAATGCTGCCCCCGATAGGGACTAAACACTAACTTGTGACATGTCACCCTAGTCCGCAATGCGGAGTCGACCCCGCCTCCCGGGCGACCAATCTCGAAGCGCAGGCCGCAATGCGGACTCGAACCCACCACGAAACCTCAAGCAAACAGTAGACACATCGCCCAAGTCCGCAATGCAGAGTCGACCCACGGCCCAAGCCACCATAACTGCACGAACACGGCCCGCCCGTTCGCACTGGGTGGCGGGAACATTTCGTAGCGCCCGGTCGTTATAATGGGGCGACTATCAAACGAGGGAAGGGATTCACACAGCATGGCTGATCGCGTATTGCGCGGAAGTCGGATGGGTGCCGTCAGTTACGAGACTGACCGCGACCACGATCTGGCGCCGCGCCGCATGGCTAAGTACCGCACCCCTAACGGCGAGGTCTTCGACGTCCCCTTCGCCGACGAGGCTGAGATCCCCGAGGAGTGGATGTGCAAGAACGGCCAGATTGGCACACTCATGGAGGGCGAGGGCGTCGAGGCCAAGCCCGTTAAACCGCCGCGCACGCACTGGGACATGCTCCGCGAGCGCCGCACCATCGAGGAGCTCGACGTTCTCCTCGAAGAGCGCCTTGATCAGCTTCGCAAGCGCCGCCGCACCGCAGCTCGTCTGGCGAAGGAACAGGAGCAGCAGGCCAAGGCCTAAGAACTAAAAAGCCCGGCTTTACGACGCTCTGTTCGTGCAGATGGGCTTTGTAAAATCAACCAGATATAAGACTCATGTTTACGGCAGAATCGTGAAGCAGGAGCACTAGAGAACAAGGACCCGGAAGTGAGCAACGGCTATTCATTCGGCATTGTTGACGAAGACCAGTATTTCAAGGACTACCTCGCCGTGAGCGGCGAGGGTTGGGCCGCGATTGTTGAGAACGAGGACGGTGGCGCAGCCGTGATCTTCACAGATCGGAAGACCGCCGGGGGCGTAGCAACCGCACCGTGGGAAGACCAAGACTGGGCTAACCTGCTGGCGCACTACTGGGTGGAGAGGGCGAAGGAAGGCTACCGGGCCGAGGATGTGTTCGACACCTTGGCCTACGAGCACGCGAAAGAGGTCCTGCTGTTCGACAACCTAGCGAGGGACCTGTCGACAGCTTTGGGGAATGGTTATTACTCGGAGGAGTAACTGACCGCCACCAGGTCTCCTTCATAATAGGAGCGTTACCGGCGAGGGCCGGGGCAACCCATTATCCAGCGTTAGGAGACGACGTGGCCGAGAATCAGAACCAGAGCTGCGTGCTCCTACCCGCGGTTCTTCTCGTAGTCCGCGATCCTGAGACCCTCGCGGAGCAGGCCCACGAAATTGTCAGCCGCCCGGGCAGCCTTAGCCGGGAGCTCACGAACGCCGGACTTGTCCAGCTGGTAGCGGGCCAGCTTCGCGCTCTCTCCGATGACGTTGACGATGACCTCCGGGGCGTGCTCAATCTCGCGCTTCCACTTCGGCAGGCTCGAGTTGTCCAGTTCGGAGCGGACAAAACGGCTGGCCTCCTTGGCGCCTTCGCGAAGCAGCTCGGACTTCTCGGCCGCCGCCCACTTGGTCACCTCGGCCAGGGACTGCCCGGCGAAGCTCGCGTCGAGCTTGGATTCGCCGAGGGTGCGGTCGGTGAACGTGATGGGCACCTCGCGCACGTCGTAGCCAGCCTGCAACGCGCGGTGCGCGATCTCCGCCTGGAAGATGTAGCCCTTGTCCGAAAGAGAGTCGAGGTCCAGGTCTTCGAGCAGCTCGTGGCGGAATGCGCGGTAGCCGGCGGTCATGTCGGCGATGTCGTCGCCAAGCACGAGCGAAATGTAGCGGTTGCCGGCCTTGGACAGGAGGTAGCGCTCGCGGGGCCAGTCCTTAACCTCGCCGCCCTCGACGTAGCGTGAGCCGATGACCAGGTCGGCGCCGTTGTCGATCTCAGCAAGGAGCATCTCGAGCTCCTCGGGCGCGTGCGAGCCGTCGGCGTCCATCTGGCAGATCACGTCGTAATCGTGCTCGAGCGCCCAGTTGAAGCCCTCGCGGTACGCCGCCAGCAGGCCTTCCTTACCGGCGCGGTGCACGACATGAACCTCGTCGTGTGCCGCAGCGAGCTCGTCGGCCTTGGAGCCGGTGCCGTCCGGGGAGTTGTCGTCGACGATGACGACGTCGACCGGCGAAGTCGTGCTGAGGACCCGATCGACGATCAGGGGGAGGTTCTCCACCTCGTTGTAGGTCGGAATGATCACGACAGTGTTGTTCGCCACGGCTACATCTCCTTGGGGTTTTTAAGTGTTAGGACGCTTCTTTGCATCATACTCGCGTCGTGACGCAGCCCACGCGGCGATCATCGCGGCGACGCCCGCCGCGACCGCGATCCACTCGAAGTACCGGCCGATGCGGACGGCCGGGGTCACCGTGTCTTTGAGCGGAAGGTCCTCGGTGAGGTGCGCGGGCTCAAAAATCTCTGTGTGCTGGGAGACGCGACCGTCCGGATGGACGATGGCCGACACGCCCGAGGTGGCTGCCACGACGACGGCGCGATCCGTCTCGATCGCGCGCATGCGGCTCATCGCGAGCTGCTGGTACGTCATATCGGTAAACCCGAACGTCGCGTTGTTCGTCGGCGTCGCCAGAATGGTCGCGCCGTTTCGCACCGCGGTGCGGTAGGCCTCGTCGACGGCGACCTCGTAGCAGGTCGCGATACCGACCCTTACGTCGCGCATGTCGACCACGCCGTTGCCGCTGCCCGGCTTGAAGTCGCCAGCCATGTCGACGTACTCGGAGAAGTTGCGGAAGAAATCGCGCATCGGCATGTACTCGCCGAAGGGCTGGAGGTACTTCTTGTGGTGGTAGTCCCCCGTCCCGGTTTCCGGGTCGAAGACGACCATGGTGTTACGCTGACCGACCTCGTCGCGTGTCAAGGTGCCCACCAGCACGGGGGCGTCGATGCGCTGCACGGCGACGTTGATAATCGCGGCGGCCTCGGGGTCGGTGAACGGGTTGACGTCGGAGGCGTTCTCCGGCCAGATGACGATGTCCGGGTTGGCACCGGACTCCGCGAGCGCGATCGTCTCGTTGACGTGATTGGCCAAGACTGCGCGGCGCTGCGCGTTGAAGTCAAGCCCCATGCGCGGCACGTTGCCCTGCACGGCGGAGGCGGTCACCTCGCCGACCACTCCCCGCTCGGTGCCGACGCCGATCTGCGCGAGGAGCCCGAGAGCTAGCGGCGCGATGACGGCGACGGCGCCCGCAGCGCGGTGGCGAAACAGCACAGCAACCAGACCGCAGCCCACCAGCGTTGTCGCCAGTGTGACCAGCGCTGGGCCCCCATAGGCGGCCAGGTTGGCGAGAGGGCCGTTGATCTGGCCCCACGCCAAGCGCACCCACGGAAAGCCGCCGAAGGGGAACGACGAGCGGGCCCACTCGACGGCCAGGTAGATCAGCGGGAACACCGCGAAACCCCAGCGCTGACGTGCGGCGAGCACACCGAAGATGCCGGTGGGGATGGCGTAGAGGGCGCACGCGATCGCGAGCGCCACGTACGGCATGGTGCCCACGAACTCGCCGATCCACGGCAGGAGGTAGAGGTAACAGAACAGCGCGTGGGTGAAACCGAGCAGCGCGCCGAAGCCACCGGAGGGGCCGGGGCGCTCGCCGGACGCGGGACCGATCCAGCGGTTCCACGAGCTCGGCCACGGCGCCAGAGCGAAGTAAAAAAGCGCTATCCCGAAAATCGCCGCGAACCACAACCCGTGCGGCTCGTAGGAGTAGTACACGGCCGCTCCGGAGGCGGCGGCGAGGGTGAAGCGGAAGAAGGCTCTCACTGGGTGCGGCCCTCCGGGTTATCCCCGGGGCGGTGGTGCGGGTCGACGCTGTCCATCCGGTAGAGCTTCTCCAGCTCGTCGGCGTCGGTCGGCGCGGTAAAGCTACCGTAAGAATCGTGTACCTGCGACATCGGCGAGACCGTGTAGGCGCGCACACCGAAATCCTCCACGGCGCGCTGCACCTTCGCCGACAGCCCGCGCCGCAGCAGGGCACGGGTCGGGCCGAACACCATGATCAGGCCGATCAACGAGGAGACAAACCCCGGGAGGATGGTGAGTACCCAGCCGGCGACGAGGATCGCGGAATCGCCCGCCAGTGTGCCCAGGCTCGAGCGCCCCTGCGCCGCCTTACGCACGGAGTTGCGCAGCGCGATGTTGGCGGCCAGACCGCCGATGACCATCAGCGCGAAGACGGCGACGAAGGCCCAGCCGATGCCGATCAGCTTAGCGACACCGAGAAACGCGAGGACCTCGACTAGAAAGTAAGCGAACAAGATCAGGCGCATGCGGCCAGACTACCCGCCCAACTGTCCGAGAAGCCATTTCGCGTCACGCGGCGCGTTGGCGAAGTAGGGCATGAAATGGTTCAGCCCCATCCGTCCCGGAATTTTCGGCCACGGGTGGTTATGAAGCTCCACCCCCCACTTCTCAGCGAGGCGCTGGGAACCGCCAAACGGAATAACGTCGTCGTTCTTCGATCCCCACAGCCGAAGCGGAATCCGCACGGGCTCCCGGTTGCCCAGCGCCATGCGGTCGAGGAACTCGCTGGATGCAGGGTTGCGGTCGAGCAGCTCACCGAGCGGGACGCCGGAGGTGGTCCACTTTTCCGTGCGGGTGTACCGGTACTTCATCACCGCGCCCGGCCCGCAGACCTGCGCGCCGAACGCGATCGCGGCCAGCCCCTCGTCGGACAGCTCAGGCGTGAGGTCGGCGAACGCGTCCGGGTCGGAGGCGAGCATCCCGGCGACGGCGTAGAGGATCACCGCCGCGGGCATCGCGCCGTCGACGTGCTTAAGCACCGCGGCGAGATCCGCGGGCGCCGAGCCGACCACCGCGGCCAACGGCTGCAGCTCGGGGGCGTATTCCGGCTGCTCCAGCCAGGCGCCGATCGCTCCCCCGCCTTGGGAAAAACCCCACAGACCGAGGTTGTCGGTGCCAACGCCCAAGCTTGTCGACGCCCTCACGGCGTCAGCCAGCGCCCTCGCGCCCGAGGCGTGGTCGCAGTAAAACTGCACGTTGCCCTCGGGGTGGCGCGGGTAGTCCGTGAGGACAACGTTGCACCCGAGCGCAAGCATGAAGTTGATCACGGGCTGCTCGTGGGCGGCGATGATGTCGAACGGCCGGGTGCGCAGCGCAACACCGACCGTGCACGAGTACGAGGGGTCGCAGCGCGGCGCCACGCCCTGGGTTGAGGGCGCGAAGGCGATGGTGGGCCTTGGCGTGTTTTTCGCCCACGGCACGTGCGAGCGGTACACCGCGCCGGTGGCGGTGAGGACGCGCCGCTCGGAGTCGCAGGTGGCGTAGTCGATGCGCCACGAGGAGGCGTCGTTAAGCCTCGTGCCCAAGCCAACCGGCGAGATCTCGACGGCGTTGATCAGCGTGCCCGGGGTCATGCCGCTGACCCAGGTGGCCTGGCCGAACTCGGGGTCGGTGCCTGCGTTGAGGTTGACGGCGTCGACGACAAACGGCGCGAGCGTGCGGGCGAGCTGGGCAATCATGGTGGTGTTCTCCTATCGAGGCATGCGGCGCCACACGGGTCGCGGCACGATCGCCATTATGGCGGAAAGCAGGGCGAGTCGGCGCGGGATCCATAGCGTCGTGCTCTTGGACTTGGCCGCCGCTGCCACGACCGCGTCGGCGACGTTGGCCGGGCGCACGGACATCGGCGCCGGGGTCATGCCCTGCGTCATAGAGCCGATGACGAACCCGGGGCGCGCGGTGATCAGGTTGAGCTCGGTGCCGTGCAGCCTGTCGGTCAGGCCCTGGCAGAACGCGTCGAGACCCGCCTTGGTGGAGCCGTAGACGTAGTTCGCGCGCCGCGCCCGCCAGCCGGCGATGGAGGAAAACGCGAAGATCTCGCCGCGCGTCATGACGTCGGTAAGCACGGTCAGCGCGTTGACCTGCGCGAGGTAGTCGATCGTGCCGATGCGCGCCGCCTCGCGCTCGTCACGCTCCGCGAGCTGCTGGTCGCCGAGAATGCCGAAGGCGACGATCGCGGTGGTGACATCGCCGGCGGCCTCGATCAGCGGGCGGTGCGAGTCCAGGTCGGTCGCCTCGAACTCGCGAAAGCGCACCTCGCGGGCCCCAGCATCGAGCAATCGCTTCTCGACGCCCACAGCACGTGCCCGGTCGCGTCCCGCGAGCACCACTACCCTGCCCTGGCACATCCGCACGGCGATCTCGCCGCCGATGTCGCTGTTCGCTCCAAGCAGGAGTATCGTCCCTTGATTCTGTGCCATGGCTCTACCCCAACGTCCTTGGCTGGCGGTTGAGCTGCTCGCAGCCGTCAGCGGTGACCACGACGATGTCCTCGATGCGCATCCCCCACTGCCCCGCCACGTAGATGCCGGGCTCGACGGAAAACGCCATGTTCTCCCGGATCACCTGGTCGTTGCCACCAACGATGTAGGGCGGCTCGTGGGTGTCAAGCCCGATGCCGTGGCCCGTGCGGTGGAAGAAGTGCTCGCCGTACCCCGCAACCGTGATTACGCGCCGCGCGGCCGCGTCGATCTCGTGTGCGGCCACGCCGGGGCGCACCGCCGCAATGGCGGCGTCGAAGGCCTCCTGGAGAACGGCGTAGACGGCGTCGAACGCGTCATCGCGCTCCCCCGGCACCTGGTAGGTGCGGGTGCAGTCGGAGCGGTACCTGGAGGCGAACGCGCCGCCGATGTCGACGACGACCGGGTCGCCCGGCTCCAGCACGCGCGAGGAGAAGTCGTGGTGGGGGTTCGCCCCGTTGGGCCCGGAGCCGACGATGACGAAATCGACGCTGGCGTGCTCCGCGGCAATGAGCCGCTCAAGCTCCGCCGCGACCTCCTGCTCCGTGCGCCCCGGGGCGAGGAGCTCGGGCACGCGGGCGTGGACGCGGTCGATGGCTTTGGCGGCGGCGCGCAGCTGCGCGACTTCGCCGGGTTCCTTGACCAAAAATAGCTCGGCGAGCACGTCCTGGGCCAACACGGTGCGCGGCGCGAGGGCCTGCAGCTTGAGCACGTGGTCCGCCGTCAGCGCGGTGCCAAGCCCGATAACGCCCTCGCCGGTTATCTGTGCACACAGCTCATAGGGGTCCTCGCCGTCGCGCCAGGAGACGATGGGCAGCGCGGTGAAAACGCTTGCGGCGTCGGTCGCTGGCACAACGAGCCGCGCCTCGCCGGTGGCCGGCACGACCAGCGCCGACAGCCTCTCGTGGGAGTCGATGTGCAGGCCCGTGAGGTAGAACAGCTCGGTGCCCGGCCCGACGATCAGCCCCGCCAGACCCGCTTCGGCGACAAGGCGCTGCGCCTTCTGAAGTCTGAAATCGTTCATTGTTCCACGCTACACTCGGCGCTCGTGCGTACTCACCTCGTAGCCAGGCTTGCCCACCCCGGCGGATACTGCTCCGGGGTGCTGCTCTCGCCGACGACGGTGCTCACCTGCGCCCACTTCTTCCGTGGCGTGGATCGCCTGGTCAACGTCTACGTCGCCGGCACTCGCCGCAGGGTCAAAGACCTCGAGGTGATCGCCGGGACCGACATCGCGCTCGCTACCGTCTCCAAGGTCCGTGTGGACGATGACACCGTCTTCCCCACCCTCGGAACCGCGCCGCCCGCCTTCGCGCACACCGCGACCTTCGGGTTCGGCGGGAAGCTGAGCCACCCTGCGGCCCGCGACGGGCGTTTCTTAAGCACCCTGCCGTTCGCGCTGTCGCGCAACCTGCGCACCGTCGTCCAACCCGCCGGCGTGATTTTCAACTCCACCCCAGCCGTCAAGGGCGACTCGGGCGGGCCGGTTATCGCCGACGGCAAGGTCTTCGCCGTCCAGTCGCTCATCCTCGACCCCTTCGGCGTCAACTTGGGTGTGGCCACGGTGTCGCTTATCGACGACCGCGTGCGCGAGAGCGTCGACAAGCACGCGCGCTAGCTGCCGATGCCGACGACGCCGCGGCGGATTGCGTCGATGGCCTTGTTCGCCGAGTGACGGATCTCCGGGTTGTAACCGGTCTTCACCACCTGCTCGAGCAGGTCAATGACCTGGCGGCACCAGCGCACGAAGTCACCCGGGGTGAGCTCCGCGCCGGACTCCGCCGCCGCGGCGAGGCAGTAACCCAGCGGCGCGCCGGCCGTCCACTGGTGCACCGACAGGCTAAAGCTCGCGTCCGGCATGCGTGAGACCGGCAGCTGGTGGCGCTGCTCGTCGGAGACGAGCTCGTTGTAGATGCGCATGGTTGCGTTCATCGCCACCGCCATCGGCTCCGTGGGCACCTCCGGCGAGCCGAAAATGGACTTGCGGTTTTCGAACAAGCACATCGACGCCACGCCCGCGAGCTCGGCCGGGTCGAGCGAGTCCCACACACCGCGCTTGAGGCACTGCGCGACCAGCAGGTCCGCGACGCTGTGGATGGAGGCGAGGCGCTCGCCCTCCTCGGTCACCTCGGGCTCGCCGTCGACGATCTCGACGTAGTCCATCTCATTGAGCAGCCCGATGATGCGCTCGAAGGTGCGGCCGAGCGAATCGGTGGAAGAATCGACCGCGCGCTGCATCTTCTGAAGGCGGCGCTGCTCGCGGACGAGCTCCTCGCCCACGCGCGCCAGCATCTCGCGGTCGGTCGCGGGCCAGGCGTGCACGGGGTGCTCGCGGATCGCCTCGCGCAGAGCCGTGACGCGTTTCGACGGCCGCACTCGCGCCTGCTCTTTCAGCTTGCGCGGCGACGTGAAGTTGCCGCGCTGAATCAGGCTGACGACCTTGCGCGCGTGGCGGCGCGGCTGGTCCGCGAGGTGGCGCGGGATTTTGACCCGGCCGACCACCACCGGCGTGTTGCGAAACGCCGAGGCGTCGATCCGTCCGGACCAGCCGCGCTCGGTGGTGACCCAGGGGCGCGGGTCGTCGTGCTTGCCGGCGGCCTGAACCACGGCGGCGAGCTCGGGCTTCTTCTTGCCGGGCAGGGCGATCACCTCGCCCACCTGCAGGCGGGCTAAGAGCTTGACGGTCTCGGTGTGTCGGTCGGTGAGCGCCGCGGCGCGGGCTTTCTTCTCCGCCTCGGTCAGCTCGCGGCGCAGCTGCAGGTAGTCGACCAAGTCCGCTGCGGGATTATCCGAGGGCGGGGCGAAGGAGGCGATGTCGCGCTCCAGCTGTTCGCGAAGCGAGCCCACCTTCGCGCGGAGCCGCTCGATCTCGCGCACTTCGCCGACGACGGAGCGATCGGTCTGGAACTGGGCGAAAGATTGCTCGACGAGGCGGATCGAGGCGTCGAAGCCGTTCATCTTCAGCATGTTGATCGCCATGTTGTAGCCCGGGGTAAACGGCGAGATCAGCGGGTAGGTGCGTGTCGACGCCAGCCCCGCGACCTCCTTCGGATCCATCGCCGGCGCCCACTGCACCACCGCGTTACCAATGTGGTCGATGCCGCGGCGCCCGGCTCGCCCCGTGAGCTGCGTGTACTGACCTGGCGTGAGGTCGACATGCGCCTCGCCGTTGAATTTGACCAACTTTTCCAGCACCACGGTGCGCGCCGGCATGTTGATGCCCAGGGCGAGGGTTTCGGTGGCGAAGACAACGCGCACGAGTCCCTGGACGAACAGCTCCTCGACGATGTGCTTGAACGCGGGGAGCAGGCCCGCGTGGTGGGAGGCAAACCCGCGCATCCAGGCGGTGCGCAGCTGGCGGTAGTTGAGCACCTGCAGGTCCTCGTCGGGGATTCCCTCGATGCCCTTGTCGACGATCTCCGCAATGCGCTCCTGCTCCTCCGGCGTGGTCAGCTCCTTGCGCGAGCGCAGGCACTGGAACAGGGCGCCGTCGCAGCCGGCGCGGGAGAAGATGAACACGATCGCCGGGAGCATGTCGCGTCCCTGCAGCGCCGAGACGACCTCGGGGCGGCCGACGGGTTTGGTGCGGTCGACGGCGCGCTCGCGCCCGGAGCGTCGTCCAGCAGCGCGCGAGCGAAATCCCCTGCCCTCCTCGAAGTCGCAGCGGCCCTCCTCGGCGCGGCCGGACTCGATGCGCTCGATGGCGTACTCGAGGTCCCGGTTGACGCGGCCGTCGGTGCCCGGCTCGAACAGCGGGAACACCTTGCGCCCGACCATCATGTACTGGCTCAGCGGCACGGGGCGGTGCTCGGAGACGATCACCGCCGTGTCGCCGCGCACCGTGGCCAGCCATTCGCCGAACTCCTCGGAGTTCGACACCGTGGCCGAGAGGCCGATCACGCTGACGGAGTCGTCGAGGTTCAAGATGACCTCCTCCCACACGGCACCGCGGTCGCGATCGGCGAGGTAGTGGATCTCGTCCATCACCACGTGCGAAAGCAGTGCTAGCTGCGGGGACTCGGCGTAGATCATGTTGCGCAGCACCTCGGTCGTCATCACGACCACCTCGGCGGAGCCGTTGATGCTCACGTCGCCGGTGAGCAGACCGACAGCGTCCTCACCGTGCTCGGCGACGAGGTCGTGGTACTTCTGGTTGCTCAGCGCCTTGATCGGGGTGGTGTAGAAGCACTTCGTGCCGCGCGACAGGGCCAGCGACACGGCGAACTCCCCCACGATGGTCTTGCCGGAGCCCGTCGGCGCGCAGACGAGCACGCCGCGGTCCTGCTCTACGGCCTGGCAGGCCTTCACTTGGAAGTCATCGAGCTCAAAGCCCTGGTGAGCGCGAAACTCGTCGAAATGGGTCTGCGGTGAAGGCGTTGACATGCCCTCTACAGTACGTCTTTGAAGTGGTCCTCTTCAGGTGGGGCGACGGGCGTGGCGCTGACGGGGGCTGGCTCGGCGATGGGGCCGGACGCCTCCTCGTCGTCAAGGTCCATCCACTCCGGCCGCACGGTCTTGCGGCGCTTGTCGTTCATGCGGCAGAACTGGAAGGCCAGCTCGACGAGCACCACCATCGCGGCGGCCAGCGCGATCATCGAGAACGGGTCCTGGCCCGGGGTCATGAACGCGGCGAAGATGAACAGGCCGAGGATGATGATGCGGCGCTTGTCTTTGACGTGGTCGTAACGTAGGAACCCCGCGAGGTTGAGCATCACGATGATCAGCGGCAGCTCAAAGCTCACACCGAAGATGACGATCAGCGAAAGCAGGAAGTTGTAGTACTCCCGGCCCGTCAGCGCTGCGACCTGCACCTCATCGCCGATGGACATGAGCACGTAGAGGCCCTTGTCCAAAACGAAGTATGCCAGCAGCGCGCCGAGCACGAACAACGTCACGGCGAGGGTGACAAAGACGAAGGTATAGCGCTTCTCGCCACGGCGCAGGCCAGGGGTAATAAACGCCCAAATCTGGCTCAGCCAGACCGGCGAGGAAAGCACGATGCCGGCCAGCGCTCCGACCTTCAGGCGCAGCATGAACATTTCAAAGGGTGTCGTCGCCAGCAGGCGGCACTGCCCGTCGCCGGTGAAATCAGCGCGCAGGTCTTCCGGCAGGTTGCAGTACGGGCCGCGGATAATCTCACCGAGCGGTGCCAGGCCGAATGGCGCTTTTTGGTACCAGATGAAGCCGATCACCGTTCCGACGAACAGCGCCGCCAGGGAGATGACCACTCGGCGCCGCAGCTCCTTGAGGTGCTCCATCAACGGCATGCTGCCGTCCGGGTTTTTCGCCTTCTTCCGCTTCGCCGGGCGCTTGCTGCCGGTTACGACACGTGCCACGACTACTTAGTTCTGCGGGCGGGGTTGGTTATCGGCGATCTGGGTCGCGCTCTGTGCTGCGCTCTGGGTCTCAGGAGCGGCCTGCGGGAGCTCGGCCTGGACGGGCGCGGGCTTGTCGTCGTTACGCATTTCGTTGACTTCGCTCTTGAAGATACGAGCGGAACGGCCCATCGAGCGGGCGAGGTCCGGCAGCTTGTTCGCTCCGAAGAGCAGCAGGACGATCGCCAGGATGATGAGGATTTCCGGCCAACCTAAGCTAGGCATGGGGTTCCTTTCAAAAATGTCGCTGTCGCCTCAGTGGGCGCCGTTAAGGGTTTAGCTTAACCCATCCACCCCGGTTTGAGCGCGCCGAACGGTCTCGCGCGCCAGATTCCCAGGTTCGACCAAGCGAACGCGATCGCCCTGGCTCAGACAGAACCGGATAAGCCAGTCGTCGTTGCCGTAGGCCATCGTGGCGCGGACCCAGTCGCCGCTGCCGAGGTCGGAGTCGAGCTCGATTTCGAAGTAGTCGGCCAGCCACGTCGCGTCGCGGCGGATGGCGAGCTCCGCCCGACGGCGGGTGGAGAACCCGAAGGGGTCGTTCGGGTCAAAGCCCGTGGGGTTGCTCGGGGCGTTGGAGGGGGCGTCGAGAAGCTGCGCGTTGCTGATGCGATCGAGTCGGAAGCTTTTCGCCTCGGCGAGGCCTTCCTCGTACGCGCGGAGGTAAGTCTGCCCGTTCTGGTGGAAGATCGAGGCCGGTGAGACGATGCGCGTCGATGTCGTGCCCGAGGACGCCGAGTAGTAGACAATCTCCAGCTGGCGCGAGCGCGCGATCGCGTCGGTGAGGATGTGCACGTCGCTTGTCGACGCCTCCACCTCAGGCTCCGTGTCATCGACACTGTGGCCCTTTATCGCCGCGCGCAGCTTCGCGGCCGCCGAGGTGACGGCAGCCTGATCGACGAGGCCGGGCATGGTTTCGAGCGATTCGAGAGTGAGTAGCAGGGCGTTCGCCTCCGTCGGAGTCAAGCGCAGGGGCTTGTTTAGGCCCTGGTCGTCGATGACGGTGATGCCGGTCCAGTTGGCCACGAGGTCGATCAGCTCCCCGGGCCCGCTGCCCACGCCGGACATCGACAGCCTGGTCAGGTCGCGCATCACCTCCTCGTGGGAGTAACCGAGGTCGCGCGCGATCTCCATCGGCGTCGCCTCGCGGTGGCTGTGCAGGTACGGGATCAGGTTTAGCGAGCGCACCAGGCCCTCGAGCTTGGCTGGGCTATCCTTCATCGCTGGCCTCCACGGTTGCCGACAGCAGCGCGATCACGTCTCGCCGCACGTCGTCGGGTTCGATCTCGAACACATCGGGCGCAACGCTGGCGACGGTGCGCACAAGCCAATCGCGCTCGACGCCGACGAACTCGACGACGTCCCCGACGCGCGTGCCCTTGGTCTCCAGCTCGAAGGACGCCGAGGTGGCGACGCCGATGCGGGCGTCAGTGACGGGCCCGCGCAGGATGTCGTTGACTACGTCAGCAAGCGGGCGCGACGCCGCGTGGAAGCGCTCGGCGGAAGTGACGCGCACGTTGCTGACCCGCATCGCGCGAAACGCCCGCTCCGCCTCCCGCTCAGCGTCCCACCCGACGACGTAGGCGCGGTTGTTCAGCGCCACGATTCCCCACGGGTCCATGACGCGGCGTTGCACGTCCGCGGCGGGCGCAGGGGCGTAGTCGAACACCATCCGCTTCTTGGCGCGCACGCACGCGGTGACGCCTTTGACCGTTTCGGCATCAAGACGCATCACGTCGTTGTCCACGCTGGCCAGTGCCGGGCTGTCGAAGGAGCGCGTCGCGCCCGAGGCGGCCAGCTTGGTCCACCCGGACCGGGCGAACGCGCCGAGGCTGCGCTCGCGCCCGAGATCGCCGGCCAGGCCCAGCACGGTGGCCTCTTCGTCGGTGAACTCAATCGGCGGCAGCGTGTAGGCGTCCTTGTCCACCCACACCAGCCCGTTTTCCATCCGCGCCGGCACGCCCGCGCGCCGAATGGTCTGGATGTCGCGGTTGAGCTGGCGATGGAATGATGCGCGCCCCTTCTCGGAGTCGGCGTAGTCCTTGTAGCCCTCGACGCGGCCGCGCACCCACTCGTAGTCGCGGGGGCGCTGCGTCCCGAGCAGGGCGAAGGTCAGGTTGGTTAACCGGTCGATTGCGGGGTCGTCGTTCGCCATCAGCCCTCCTGGTGGTTCTCGAGCATGTATTCAACCAGCTTTTCGACGTCCGCGCTGGCCTCGCCGTCCGTGGCAAACGGATCGAACAGGGCCACCGTGCGCGGTTCGGGGTGGTTGACCTTGAGGTGCACCCAGTCGACGTTGACCGACGCGCCGGATTCCCGGGCCGCGGCAAGGAATCGCCCACGCAGCGCCGCGCGGGTGGTGCGCGGAGCCGTGGTCGTTGCCTGTTCGATCGCCTCATCGGTGGTCCAGCGCTTGACCAACCCCTTGCGCTGCAGGTGGTAGAAGAGCCCGCGCTCCCGGCGGATGTCGTGGTAGGCGAGGTCGACGTGGGCCAACTTCGGGTGGTCCCAGTCGCAGCCCAGCCGCGTTTTGAACTGCTCGAGCAGTTTGCGCTTGATCACCCAGTCGATTTCTTGGTCCACGCCGCTGAAGTCCTTGGTCTCGATCGCGTCGAGGGTGCGGCCCCACAGGTCCACCACGCGCGCCATCTCGGCGTTAGGGGTGCCCTCGTCCGGGCGCTGGGCTAGCCAGGCGCGGGCGGCCTCAAAGATGCCGCGCTGCACCTCGAGCGCGGTGGCTGCGGAGCCGTCCTTGAGCCGCAGCACCGTCGCCCCAGTCGGGTCGGCCGAGATGTCCCGAATGTGCTCGATGGGGTTGTCTAGCTCGAAGTTGGGCATGGCGAACCCGGCCTCGAGCATCTCGATAACCAGCAGCGTCGAGCCGATCTTCAGCGCGAACGTCGGCTCGGCCATGTTCGAGTCGCCGACGATGACGTGCATGCGCCGGAACCGGTGCGAGTCGCCGTGGGGCTCGTCGCGGGTGTTGATTATCGGGCGGGTGCGCGTGGTGGCGCTGGAGACACCCTCCCAGACCTGGTCCGCGCGCTGCGAGATGACGAAACGGTTCTTCTTAATCAGCCCCGCGCCGCAGATCAGCTGGCGGGTGATCATGTGCGGCATGAGCTGCAACGAGAACGGCTTGAGCGCGAGCTCGCGGCTAATCAGGTAGTTCTCGTGGGCACCGTAGGAGTTGCCGCGCGAGTCCACGTTGTTCTTAAACAGGTAGATCTCGCCGCCGATGCGGTCCGCGGCGAGCGCCTCCTCGGCGGTGCGGGAGAGGCGATCGAAGATCAGCTCGCCCGCCTTGTCACTGTTGAGCAGCTGCGTAATGGAGTCGCACTCGGCGGTGGCGTACTCGGGGTGCGCGCCCACATCGAGGTAGAGCCGTGAGGCGTTGTCGACGAAAATGTTGGAGCTGCGGTGCGCCGACACGACCGGGCGAAACAGGTAGCGCGCGACCTCCTCGGGGCTTAAGACCTGCGAGCCGTCGCGAAACGCAGTGACCCCGAACTCCGTTTCCACGCCCATGACGCGGCGCGTGAACATGGGCTACTCGCCGCCCTTTTGCACGTAGAAGCGAACGAACTCCTCGGCGTTGTTGTCCAACAGCGCGTCGATCTCGTCGAGGAGGTCGTCGGTGCCGCTCGTGTTGAGCTGCGCCTGGTCCGTCTCGAATGCGCCGTCGTCTTCGCTGCCGTTGCCGTCGCCGGAACCACCGTGAATCTGCTGCTGTGCCATGTGTAGAGCTTAACGGTTCAGGGCGGCAATAAGCTCGTCGACGCTCCCGGCGGATTCGATGAGCTCGCCGACATCGGCGCGCGTGAAGCCATCGACGTCGTCGATGCGCACCTTGTACGGGCCCTGGTCGGTGTTAAATAGCACGGCCTGCCAGTTCGATGCGAGGATCGAGTCGCCGAACGTGGAGCTGACCGTGCCGCGGAAGTAGGCGCGTGAGTCATCCGGCGGTGTTACGGCCGCGCGCCGGATCGTCTCGGTGTCGACAAGCGTGCGCATCCTGCCCTTGCGCACGAGCGCGTGGTGCAGTGAGGTGGCGGGGTCGATGTCGGCGTACTGCAGGTCGAGCGCCTTCAGCTTCGGGTCCGCGATGTCTACGCCGCGCTTCAGGTACGCGCTGACCAGGGCCCATTTCGCGGTCCAGTCGAGGCGGTCGGCGGTGCTCAGCGGGTCGCGCGCGAGGTCGTCGAGAAGCTCGCCCCACAGCTCGAGCACTTGCTTATCGACGTCACTTTCAGCGGCAACCCTCTCGCGGTACACGCGCAAGATGTCGATGGCGCTTAGGGTGCGGCCGTCGATAAGCGAAAGCTCGTGCGTGCAGCTCGGGTCGTGCGAGACGTTCTTGATTTCGGCGACGGGGTTGGCTAGCGCGAGGTCAGAAAAGTTGACGCCGCCCTCGATGGCGTCGAGGACGAGCTTGGTCATGCCGAGTTTGACGAAGTTCGAGTACTGGCTCATGTTCGCGTCACCGACGATGACGTGGAGGCGGCGGAAGTGCTCTTCGTTGGCGTGCGGCTCGTCGCGGGTGTTGACGATGCCGCGGTTGAGCGTGGTCTCCAGGCTGATCTCCTGCTCGAAGTAGTCCGCGCGCTGTGAGATCTGGAAGCCGTCGCGCTCGCCCTCCTGGCCAATACCGACGCGGCCTGCGCCGATGATGACTTGGCGCGTGACGAAGAACGGGATGAGCGCCTTGGCCAGCACCCCGAAATCAGTGTGGCGCGAGTACTGGTAGTTTTCGTGGCTGCCGTAGGACGCGCCCTTGCCGTCGACGTTGTTCTTGTAGAACTTCAGCGGCGGGCAGGGATCCTTGTCCTTGAGCACGCTCACGCCCTGGGCGTGGAGCTCGGCGATGCTGGCCGCGGCCTCGCCGAGGACGACGTCGCCGGCGGCGTCGTAGATCATCGCGTCGAAAGCGTTGGAGACCTCGGGCGAGGAGTACTCGGGGTGCGCGTGGTCAACGTAGAAGCGCGCGCCGTTGGACGTGACCACGTTGGCCACCCCGATCGCGTTGGCGTCGACGATGGGCACCGTGTGGTAGCGGCGAAGGTCAAAGCCCCGGGCGTCTTTCAGCGGGGCCTCGTCCTCGTAGTCCCAGCGCGCCCGCGCCCCGGTGTGCATCGCGGCGTACGCGACCACGGCGTGGGTGGAGGTAACGATGGGGCTCAAGCTCGAATCGCTTGGCGACGTGATCCCGTACTCCGTTTCGGTGCCCATGTAGCGCGTCATGCGCTCGACGCTACCTTGTCCAAAAACCGCGCGTGAATGGTGGTGTCGCCGGTGAGCTCCGGGTGGAAGCTCACCGCCAGGGCGCTGTCGGTCTCCACGCCGACGATCCGCTCCCCTTTCGTCGCGATGACCTTTACTCCCTCGCCGACGGCGACGACCTCGGGCGCGCGGATGTAGGCGGCCGTGACCTGGTTGTACGCGCTGTCAATGGTCTCAACGGCGCTGTCGACCTGTCGGCCAAAGGCGTTGCGGCGCACCCGCATCGGGATGATCCCCAGGCTGCGCTGGCCAGGGGCGGGGTCGACGATCTCGGTGGCCAGAGTGATGAGCCCGGCGCAGGTCCCGAGGACGGGCGTGCCGTGGTGCAGGGCGGTGCGCAGCGCGTCGTCAAGCGAGAAAATGCGCATGAGGCGGTCGATGGTCGAGGACTCGCCGCCGGGGATGACGACCCCGTCGAGTCTGGCCAGCTCGGCGGCGCGGCGCAACAGCGTGACCTCGGCGCCGAGGTCTTCGAGCATCTCGACGTGCTCGCGCACCCCGCCCTGGAGCGCGAGGACCCCGATCCTTACCATCCGCGCTCGGCGAGGCGGTGCGGCGCGGGCAGGTCACCGACGTTGATGCCCACCATCGCCTCGCCCAAGCCCCGCGAGGCCTCGGTGACCACGGCGATGTCCTCCCAGGCGGCGGTGGCCTTGACGATCGCGGCGGCGCGGGCGGCCGGGTCGCCGGATTTGAAGATGCCCGAGCCGACGAAGACGCCGTCCGCCCCGAGCTGCATCATCAGCGCCGCGTCGGCGGGCGTCGCGACGCCACCCGCGGTGAACAGGACAACCGGCAGCTCGCCGTGCTCCGCGACGTGGGCGACGAGCTCGTAGGGCGCCTGCAGCTCCTTCGCCGCGACGTAGAGCTCGTCGCGGTTGGAGTTCCACAGCGACTGCAGGCCGGCGATCTCGGCTTTGATGGTGCGGATGTGCTTGGTGGCTTCGGAGACATCGCCGGTGCCAGCCTCGCCCTTGGAGCGGATCATCGCTGCGCCCTCGTTGATGCGGCGCAGCGCCTCGCCGAGGTTGGTGGCGCCGCAGACGAACGGCACGGTGAACGGGCGCTTGTCGATGTGGTTGACGTAGTCCGCGGGGCTCAGCACCTCGGACTCGTCGATGTAGTCCACGCCGAGGTGTTCCAGGATCCGCGCCTCAATGACGTGCCCGATGCGGGCCTTGGCCATGACGGGGATGTCGACGGCCTCGATGATGCCTTCGATGAGGTCCGGGTCCGACATGCGGGCGACGCCGCCCTGCGCGCGGATGTCGGCGGGCACCCGCTCGAGCGCCATGACGGCCACGGCCCCAGCGTCCTCGGCAACGCGCGCCTGCTCGGGCGTGACGACGTCCATAATCACGCCACCTTTCAGCATCTGGGCGAGACCTGACTTCACTGTGTTTTCACTCATACAACCATCGTGGCGCGCGAACTGGTAGATTTCTAGTGCCACTTATTGCCGATTATTTTGGACCAGTTGTGTTTCGCGTCGACCGCCACCACCCCACCAGCATCCCCGCGCAGATCGCGTCCGGCATGCGCGGGCTCGTCGCGTCCGGCCAGCTCGCCGCCGGCGACCGAGTGCCGTCCACGCGCGAGCTCGCAGGCCAGCTCGGAGTCTCTCGCGGCAGCGTCGTCACCGCCTACGACCAGCTCATTTCCGAGGGGTTGCTGAAGTCATCGCAAGGCGCGGCCACGGTGGTCCACCCCGAGCTGCGCCGCGTATCGACGCCCCCACCCACGCGCCCGGTGCCTGGGCGCTCGCGTGCTGATCGCCCCATATCTCTGAAACCGTCAGCGGGCACGGCAGGCGCGATCCGCCCGGCCGCATGGCGCCGCGCTTGGCGCGAGGCGGCGTCCTTTGCCCCAGCCGCATTGGATCGTTCCGGGCAGCCCGAGCTGCGCCGCGCGATCGCCGAGCACCTCCGCCTCGCGCGTGGCCTCGTCGTCGACCCCGATAGTGTGCTCGTCACCGGCGGGTCGCGTGAGGGCTTGCTGCTCATCCTCATGTCGCTGGGCCGCGCGCTCAACGTCGGCGTGGAAACGCCAGGACACCCTGGTCTGCGCAACGTGATCCCTCTCGCTGGGCACACGGCGGTGTCCTGCGCGACCGATGAGCGGGGGCTTGTCGTTTCCGCTTTGCCCGAGGGGTTGGACGCGTTGCTGGTGACTCCTTCGCACCTCTACCCGATTGGCGGGTCGATGCCGGCGACCCGCCGCGCGGCGCTGCTGGAGTGGGCCGCGGAGCGCGGCGTCGTCATCATCGAGGATGACTTCAACAGCGAGCTGCGCTACCGCGTATCTCCCCTGCCCACTCTGGGCACTCTGCCCTCGAAGGGCAGCGTGATTGCTCTCGGCACCTTCTCTACCCTGCTGAGCCGGCAGCTCAGCGCGGGCTACGTTGTGGCCGACGCGGCCACGAGCGATCGGCTCCGCGAGACACGTGACACTTTGGGCATGCCGGTGTCGCCCGTGACGCAGTACGCGATTGCGCACCTGCTCGAAGGCGGGTTTGTCCGGCGCAATACCAAGGCCACGCACAAGCGGCTCGCCGAGCGCAAGGAGACCCTTGCGCGGTGCGTGCTACCCGCGCTGCGGGCCTTCGAGGCGGAGACGATTCAGCAGGAGCGGTCGCTCGGTGTTGACATGGTCGTGCGGTTTCCTGATCCTGCGGCGCAGGGCAGGTTTGTCGGGTGGCTGGAAGAGTGTGGCGTGGTGGGGGCGTCGATAAGCGATGGGCTCCTTCTGAGCTTCGGACATTTGAGTGAGGACGATTTTGAGCGGGTGGTGGGCGTGATCGCGTCGGCTAGCACCACGCGGCCGAGTTGAACTCCTCGAGGGTGAGAGCGTCGTCGTCGCGCACCGGCAGGGCGCGGTTGTGGCTGACGTACCTGGTGCCGTCGGGGAAGACGAAGTGGATGTCGCCCAACTCCTTGCGGATGGTGACCGCCCCGTCGGTGACGAGGCTGTGGCAGGCCGAGCACAGCGGCAGCAGATTATCCAGGTCAGACGCGCCGCCGTCGGCCCAATCGTGGATGTGGTGCATCTCCATGAAGCGCGTGTGGCTGCACCCTGGCATTGCGCATTGCCCGCGCCACATCAGCATTAGCGCGTTGACCTGGGCGTCGTTGGCGAGGCGGAAGGCGCGGCCCGTATTGAGAACGAGCCCGTGCTCGTCAACCCGGTTGACCCTGTAGGACGCGTTGCTGAGGAAGTTTTTCACCGCGTCGGACGATGCGCCAGGGTTGTTGGGAAGGTAGGCGCCGCCGTCGGTGGTCATCACGACGTTGACGTGCGCTCCCGGTGCGCGCAGAGAGTTCTTCGGCCGCGTCAAGGCGATGTTGACGACGCCCATAAACGCGCTGACTAGGGCCTCCCCCAGGGGCAGGCCGAAGCCTGAGCAGCCGGCTGTCCGCTCGTCGATCTCGGCACCGAGCTTGCCCTTGTCAATCTGCCCGCTGGGGTCGCGTAGCGCGTCCCAATCGACGTCGTGAAAGGCAAGCTCGCCCACCTTCATCGCCGCCATCACGCGCGCGCCCTCCGCGGCGTTGAAGTCGGCCCACATGCCGATCCTTCCGTCGCTGCGGGCTTTCAGGCGCACATACGACTTGCGCGCGAGGCCTTCCCCCGATTTGCGGTAGCGCAGCAACGCGAGCTCCAGCTCGTGGTAGGTCATCGACGCGGCTAACTCCACCAATTCCGCTTCATTCTCGGCGGTCATGTGCGGCAGAATTAAACGCACCTTGGAATAGAAGATGCGGCCTTCTAGAAAGGCGCTCGACATCAGGTTGAATTCGAGCATTGCGCGAGCCACTTTCACGTACTCGTGCGCGGTTGAGTTGGACAACGACAGGGTTCGGACCATCCACAGCGCAGTGGATGGCGAACCGTAGCGGGTTGCGAGTTTGAGAGCGTCGAAAAGCGCGACGGCCATGAGCACCGCGGCTTTCTTGCGTGTGAATGATCCGAAGCCTTGCTGAATCGTCTCGACGATTGCGCCCGGCGATTGATGATGGTCGAGGTCGGTGATCGTTGTTGACATGGTTCCCCCAGTGACTAGATCGAGTGTTCGATGCGGTTAAGGGTGCACTATAACAAGGGGGTCAGACATGTGCGTTGAGCTAGGGAAACGTAGGTGATAGCAATGCTTATGACGTTGGGTTCAAAGTCCGCATTGCGGACTCGTTCGAGAGGTTGGGGCAGGCGCGTTTGGGCGGCTTGCGAGTCCGCATTGCGGACTAGCATGACGCGTCACCGAACGGTTCTAGGCCATGGCTGGGGTCTAGCGACTCCGCATTGCGGACTCGGTTGATGAGTCACCAAACGCCTTCCAGCCCAAATTAAGCCCGAATCACTCCGCATTGCGGACTAGCTACCCCACGACCTCCGCACCGACGACGCGCCGGCCCTGCCGCCCGGTGATGCGCGCCCACTCGTCGGGGTTCGCGGTGTTCGGCAGGTCTTCGTTCTCGTCCTGCTCCGCTCGAACGGCGATGCGCAGGTGTTCGGCGCTCAAGCCGCTTGACGACGCCCCCGAGGCGTGGTCCTTAATAGCTAGCTTCTTCGCCCTGGCGACGACGTTCGCGATCATCGCTCCGGAGACGAAGTCGTGGTAGTGGAGCATCTCGGTGGAGCCGTCGACAAGCTCGAGGCGGACGAACGGGCGCGGGGCGAAGAGGGCGTCGACGGCGGCGTCGATAAGCGAGGGCACGGGCTCCGCGTGGGGGACGGATTCGGTGAGGTGGCGCGCAAAGATGTCTTTGGCCTCGTCCTTTGTGGGGCGGGAGACGCGGATTTTGATGTCGAGGCGGCCCGGGCGCAGGATTGCCGGGTCGATGAGCTCCTCGCGGTTGGTCGCGCCGATGACGATGACGTTAGCGAGGCCCTCTACGCCGTCGATCTCGGTGAGCAGCTGCGGCACGACCGTGGTTTCCATGTCGGAGGAAACCCCGGAGCCGCGGGTGCGGAAGATCGATTCCATCTCGTCAAAGAAAACGATCACCGGCCGGCCCTCGGAGGCGAGCTCGCGGGCGCGCTCGAAGATCAGCCGGATGCGGCGCTCGGTCTCGCCGACGTACTTGTTCAGCAGTTCCGGGCCCTTGACGTTGATGAAGTGGGCCGAACCGCCCTCACCGATGCTGCTGGACAGCGAGTTCGCAACGGCTTTCGCGATGAGTGTCTTGCCGCAGCCGGGCGGGCCGTACAGCAGCAGGCCTTTCGGCGGAGCGAGGTCGTAGGCCTTGTACAGCTCCGGGTGGACGAATGGCAGCTCCACCGAGTCGCGGATCGTTTCGATCTGGGTGGACAGCCCGCCGATGTCGGCGTAGGTCACGTCCGGCACTTCCTCCAACGACAGCTGGTTGACCTCGGTCTTGGGCACGCGCTCGTAGGCGAAGCCGACGCGGGGGTCGAACAGGAGGGTGTCACCCGAGCGGGCGGTGTCGAGCAGGGGCTGGGCGAGATGGACTAGCGATTCGCCGCCCTGCTGGTCGGCGACGACGGCGCGATCCGTGCCGATGCGCTCGACCATCGTCCCGAGCTGGCCCGCGCTGTCGAAACCGCAGGCCTCGACGATCACGGTGCCGTCGCCAAGCCGGACGAGGGTGCCCGGCACGAGCGAGCCGGGGGCGACGTTCGGCGACACCTTCACGCGCATGCGCCGCCCCGAGGTGAAGATCTCAGCCTCCATGCCCTTGCGCGACCCAGACAGGTAGACACCGTAGGGGTTAGCGGGCTCTTCGAGAGACTCAAGCTGGGCGTACAGGTCGTTGAGCTTGTCGCGGGAGGCCTTCAGCAGCTCCGCGAGCTGCTTATTGCGGGCGCCCATCGCCTGGTTCTCGCGCTTGAGTTCGCGCAGCTGCGGGCCGAAAGCGTCATCCTCGATCATAAGTCCACCCTACCTGCGGGCTTTGCGCTGGGGACGCGGGGGCGTGACGCCGTCGGCAAGCCTGCGAGTCCACACCAAAAACGCAGTGTGGGCATTCATCCGGTGCTCAGGGCGCGTCGCCAGCCCCTCGACCTTCCACTCGCGCAGCAGGGTCTCCCACGCCCTGGGCTCCGTGAAGCATTTCGCCTCGCGGATTGCCTCCATGATGTTCATCAGCTGCGGAACGGTGGCCACGTACGTCATGAACACCCCGCCCGGGATGAGCAGGTCCTTGACCGTGTTAATGAACAGCCACGGCTCGACCATGTCCAGGATGATTCGGTCAACGGGGCCACCCACATCCTCGCGCGTCACCTCGCCGAAGTCGCCCAAACGCGGCTCCCACCAGGCGGGTTCCGAGCCGAAGTACTCCGCGACGTTGTCACGCGCGAACGCGAAGTGGTCCTCGCGGATCTCGTAGGAGAAAACCTTGCCCTCCGGGCCGACGGCGCGGAGCAACGACATCGACAGTGCCCCAGAGCCCGCGCCGGCCTCGAGCACACGCGCGCCCATGAAAATGTCGCCCTCGACTAGGATCTGGGCGGCGTCCTTGGGGTAAATCACGGCCGCGCCGCGCGGCATGGATAGCACGTGGTCCACGAGAAGGTGGCGGAAGCACAGGTAATCGGAGCCCAGGGATGAACGAACGACGCTGCCCTCGTCAATGCCGATGATGTCGTCGTGGGCCACGATGCCCTTGTGGGTATGGAACTGCCCGCCCTCGACTAGCTCGATGGTGAAATGGCGCCGCTTAGCGTCCGTGAGCTGGACTTTATCGCCCGCTTGGAACGGTCCTGAGTACATCGGTTCTCCTTCGTGCATAAAATTAAGCTGTCCTGTTGCGAGGCGTATGAGTCACTGATAAAAACTTAGGCGAGACAAGGATCCGGAAAAATAAGCGGTCACACTGTAAACGCGCCCGCCGCCGAGGGGGTCGGCGGCGGGCGCACGGTGGAACCACCTAGTCTCCACGCAAGAACGCCGCTAGGGCTTCAGTAAACCAGGCCATGTCCTGAACACCCACTTGCTCGCGCGCCGAGTGCATCGACAAAAGCGGAACACCGACATCCACCGTCGGGATGCCGAGCCGCGTCGCCGAAATCGGGCCGATGGTTGAACCGCACGGCACGTCGTTGTGGCCGACGAACGTTTGCACGGGCACGTTCGCCGCGCGCGCCGCGCGGATCCAGGCCGCGGAGCTCACCGCGTCCGAGGCGTAGCGCTGATTCGCGTTGATCTTAAGCACCGGGCCCTTGCCCAGCAGCGGGCGGTGCGTCGGATCGTGCTTGCCTGGGTAGTTCGGGTGCACCGAATGCGCAGCGTCTGCCGACACCGCCAGCGAGCCTGTGTAAAAGTCCAGCGGATCGCCGAGGCTCGCCGTAATGCGCGCCAACAGCCTTTCTAGCAAAGGACCCCCGGCACCCGTCGTTGAGGCCGAGCCCACCTCCTCGTGGTTAAACGCCGCGAGCACGAGAACATCCTCGGCGGAGTCCTGCGCGCGAAGCAGCGCCTGCACGGAGGCGAACACGCTCGATAGATTGTCCAAGCGACCGGACATGACCGAGTCGCCGACAACCGCGGCCGGCTGCGTGTCCGCCGAGATCAGCTCATGCGCCACAATCTCACCGGCGTCCACGCCAGCCGCGCGAGCAACGAGCTCGGACAACGGCAGGTTCCCACCCACAATGGGCTGCAGGTGGACCTGCCGGTCAATGCCCTGGTCCGCCCCCCGCGTCAGGTGGATCGCCAAGTTCGGCACCCGGGCCACCGCGCCGGTGTCCACCAGCTTCACCGAGCCGTCCGCGCACACCACCCGGCCCGCAAAGCGGAGGTCGCGATCAAACCAACTCGACAGAATCGGCCCGCCGTAGACCTCGACAGCGACCTGCGTAAAACCCTCCCGCACAAAATCCGGATCCGGCTTGACCATCAGCCCCGGCGAATCCGTGTGCGAGCCCACGATGCGCACGCGCGGGTTCGACTTGCGCGGCACCCACCACGCGAGCACCGCGCCGCCGCTAACGACCACGTGCCCGCCGGGCGTGAGGTCGGAATCCGGGGCGTAGCCGGCGTCGATAAGCATGCTCTCGACGTTGACCGCGGCGTGGAACGCTGACGGGCTGGCGTCGAGGAACTTCAGGAAGTCCGCGGTATCGGTGAGTGTCATACCCCCACTCTAAGATGAGGGGCACAATGACTTCTCGACCACTCGCCCTATCCCCCTCCCGAGCCAGCGACTACAAGCAGTGCCCGCTGCTCTACCGCTTCCGCGCCATCGACCGCCTGCCTGAGCCCAAAACCGAGGCGCAAGTCAAAGGCACGCTGGTGCACGCCGTGCTCGAGGAGATGCACAGCTGGCCGCGCGAGCAGCGCACGTACCCCGCCGCGGTCAAGGCCATCGTGCCGGCGTGGGAGCGTCTCATCGAGCAGGACCCCGAGGTCGTCGAGCCCATCAGCGACCGCCAGCAGCTGCTTATCGACGCCCGCACGCTGATCCGCGGCTACTTCCACATGGAAAACCCGCTCGGCTTCGACTCCACCGAGCAGGAAATGTACGTCGACGGGGTGCTGCCCAACGGTGTGCCCGTGCGCGGCTTCATCGACCGCGTCGACGTCGCACCCACCGGCGAGGTGCGCGTCGTCGACTACAAGACGGGCAAAAAGCCACTGCCCCGCTACTCCGCGGACGCGCAGTTCCAAATGCGCTTCTACGCGCTGGTGTACTGGCGGTTCTTCGGCACCATCCCGGCCCAGCTGCGGCTGATGTACCTCAAGGTCATCGACTCGATGATCCTGACCCCATCGCGCGAGGAGCTGGAGTACTTCGAGCGCGACCTGGGTGACCTGTGGGCAAAGATCGAGGCGGACGGGCGCGAGGGGCGTTTCCGCCCCCGCACCTCGAAGCTGTGCGACTGGTGCTCGTTCCAGGACATCTGCCCCGCGTTCGACGGCACCCCGCCGGAGTACCCGGGGTGGCCGAGCTAGGACTCGTCGTCGAGGTAGAGCTTGCCGCGGAACTCGGGGTGCATGAGGTTTTCCTTGCTCAGCGCCCGGTTGAGCTCCTCCTCCGTGAGCAGGCCCTTCTCCAGGATCAGTTCGCGCACGCCGCGACCGGTCCGGGCGGCCTCCTTGCCCACCAGGTCGCCGTTGTGGTGGCCGATCAGCGGGTTGAGGTAGGTGATGATGCCAATCGAGTTGGTCACGTAGGCCTCGCACACCTCGCGGTTGGCCGTGATGCCGGTGACGCACTTCTCGCGCAGGGTGGCCGAGGCGTTGCTGAGAAGCTTCACGGAGCCGAACAGGGACTGCGCGATCACCGGCTCCATAACGTTGAGCTGGAGCTGACCGGCCTCCGCGGCCATGGAGACGGTGATGTCGTTGCCGAAGACCTTGAAGCAGACCTGGTTGACCACCTCGGGGATCACCGGGTTGACCTTCGCCGGCATGATTGAGGAGCCCGCCTGGCGCTCCGGCAGATTAATCTCATTCAGGCCGGCGCGCGGGCCGGAGGACAGCAGGCGCAGGTCGTTGCAGATCTTCGACAGCTTCATCGCGGCGCGCTTGATCGCGGAGTGCATCATCACGTAGCCGCCAGTGTCGGAGGTGGCCTCGATGAGGTCCGGTGAGGCCTGGATGTCCAGGCCGGTGACCTCGCGCAGCGCTGCGACCACCTGGTCGCGGTACCCGCTTGGGGTGTTAATCCCCGTGCCGATCGCCGTGGCACCAAGGTTGATCTCCAAAAGCGCGTTCGCGGCGGTGGAAATCGTGCGCTGCTCCTCCCCCAGGTTGGAGCCGAACGCCGTGAACTCCTGGCCCAGCGTCATGGGCACGGCGTCCTGGAGCTGGGTGCGGCCCATCTTGATAATGTCGTTGAACTCGTCGCCCTTGGCACGAAATGCCTTCTGCAGCTCGTCGAGCTGGTGCAGCAGGCCCTGCACCGAGTAGTAGAGACCCAGGCGGAAGCCCGTCGGGTAGGCGTCGTTGGTGGACTGCGACATGTTGACGTCGTCGTTGGGGTTGATGACGTCGTAAGCACCCTTTTCCTCGCCGAGGTACTCCAGCGCGAGGTTGGCGACGACCTCGTTGACGTTCATGTTCACCGAGGTGCCGGCGCCGCCCTGGTAGATGTCGATGGGGAACTGATCCAGGCAGCGGCCGCGTTCGATGATTTCGTCGCAGGCCCAGATGATGGCCTCTGCCTTGGATTTCGGCAGGACGTGCAGGCGGCGGTTCGCCATCGCGGCGGCCTTCTTCACCTGAGCCATGCCGCGGATGAAGTCGGGAATGTCGTTGATTTTCGTGCCAGAAATTTGAAAGTTGTCCACGGCGCGAAGCGTGTGCACGCCGTAGTACACGTTCGCGGGAACGTCCATGGTGCCGAGCAGGTCTTCTTCAATGCGAGTAGCCATACCCGTGAGGATACCCACCAAAGGCGGGCGACTAGAGGCGCGCGATACGAAGCTCCGTGGCCAGGATACCTTCCGCGCCTACCGCGGCGAGCTCGTCCATCGTCTGGTTCGCCTTCTTGCGCGGCACCATGGCGCGCACGGCCACCCACCCCTCGCGCGAGAGCGGGGAGACGGTGGGGCCGGTAATACCAGGGGTGATGGCGGAGGCGCGCTTAAGGTTGTCGCGCGAGATGTTGTAGTCGACCATCAGGAAGTTCTGTGCGTTGAGGATGCCGCGGATGCGCTTGAGCAGCACGTCGTGGTCCGGCCCGCCCTCGTTGCCGCGGCGGCGGATGATAACCGCCTCGCTGCTGACCAGCGGCTCACCGAAGGGGGCCAAGCCCTGCTGGCGCAGCGTCGCGCCGGTGGAGACGACGTCGGCGATGACGTCGGCCACGCCGAGCTTGATCGCGATCTCCACTGCCCCGTCTAGTCGCGTTACGTCGCTCGGCGTGATCCCGTGCTGCGCCAGGTAGGTCTTCACAAGGTGCGGGTACGAGGTGGCGATGCGCTTGCCCTCTAAGTCCGCGACGCTCCACTGCTGATCGGCGGGGGCCGCGAAGCGGAACGTGGAAGAGCCGAAACCGAGCGACATGACCTCGTTGACGTCGGCACCGGAGTCGGCGGCCAGGTCGCGACCCGTGATGCCGAGGTCGAGGTGGCCCTGGGCGACGTAGATGGCGATGTCTTTCGGGCGCAGGAAGTAGAACTCGACGCCGTTTTCCTCGTCGACGACGTTGAGGGACTTGTTGATGCCGCGGCCCTTGTAGCCGGCCTCCTTGAGCACCTCGAGGGCTTTTTCGGACAGCGAGCCCTTGTTTGGCACTGCAACCTTGATCATGGTGATCCGTTCTTGTTTAGAGGTACTTGTACACGTCGTCGGGGGTCAGGCCGCGCTTGAGCATCATCACCTGGGTCCAGTAGATGAGCTGGCTCATCTCCACGGCGAGCTCCGCGTCGGACTGGTACTCGGCCGCGATCCATACCTCGCCGGCCTCCTCGATGATTTTCTTGCCAATGAAATGCTCCCCCTTGTCAAGGGCCTTGACGGTCCCGGAATCAGCCGGCCGGGATGCGGCTTTGGCGGAGAGCTCGGCGAATAGTTCATCGAAGTTTTTCACGGGGTTTACTCTATCGCACCGGCTGCACAATCTCCGCGTACCACCGCGCAACGTCCTCTAGCGCGGCCCCGACGAAGTTGGCGGGATCAAAACTGACGACGCCCTCCGGCACCGTTTCCGCCAGACCGAGCACGCGGCACCCCGCGGCGGCGGCCGCGCTCATCCCCGCCCAGGAGTCCTCGAAGACCAGGCAGTCGCGGGCGTCGAAACCGACCCTGCGCGCCGCCTCCAGGTACATGTCGGGCGCCGGTTTCGTGCGCTCCACCTCGTCGCCGGCGATCGAGTCGACGAAGAAGTCGCGGCCGACGGCGTTGATGAGGGCGTCGGCAAGCACGCGCTCGGTGTTGGTGGTGACCAGCATGGGCACACCAGCCTCGCGCAGCGCGGCGAGCAGGCTCTGTACCCCGGGGTTGGGCGTGAGGTCACCGGCGGTGAGCTCGCCCATTCGGCTGTACATCCAGGTTTTGTACCGCTCGTAGTCGCCGGGGCCGAGCTCGACGCCAGCGTGGGCGGCGCAGATCGCCAGCGTGTTGCCGAAGCTGCCGCCGATGGTCTTTTCGCGCAGCTCGGGGGTGAGCCGACGGCCCAGTTTTTCGGACAGCTCGTAGGTGGCCACGCCCCACAGCGGCTCCGTGTCGACGAGGGTGCCGTCCATGTCCCAGAAAATCGCAGGAGGTAGCACGCTACTCCAGCTCGGGAAGTTCGTTCAGCGCCTCGTCGTCCGCGCCCGTGGCTGCGGCCGCCTGGAACACCAGCGACTCCAGGTCGGCCTTCTCCTCCGGTTCCAGCACGGCGTTGGCGTGCGCGGCGTTGAACTCGCTCAACGAGGCATAGAAGGGCACGATGACTTTCTTCAGGTCCTCGCCGGCGGGGTCGTCACCAAGCAGCTCAAGGGCGTCGAGAAAGCCCTCGATCTTCTGCTTCAGCTCAGGAAGGACTTTCGGGTCGAAGGGCTCGTCCCACAACTCCTTGTCCTCATCGCGCAGGTAGGAGCCAGTGGCAAAAGTGGTGAGGTCGGAGATGAATTCGTCGACGTCGTCTTGGAACTGCTCGCGGATGGTCATGCTCACATTGTGGACGAAAACGTCTACACCTGCACGCCAAGCAGCCCATCGATGGCGCGCGCGACCGTGCCATCGCAATCCCCCGGCGCCTCATCGATGACGCACAGTGCAGTCGCGGTGTCGAGATCGTCGGCCAAAGCGGCACGCAGCTTATCGACGACCACATCAGCGTCGGCCGAACTCACCTGGTGCGCCAGGTTCTCACGCCACCGGGCCAAGCGCTGCTCGGCGGTCACGAGGATCTCGTCGGAGAAGTCCCGGTCGGTGCGGTAGTGCTCGGCGAAGACCGCCAGCCGGATCGCGCCGGGCTCGTGGCCCTGCTCGGTGAGCTTGTGCACGAAGACTAGGTTGCCCAGGGACTTGGACATCTTCACGCCGTCGAGGGCGATCATGCCCGCGTGGACGTAGTGCGTGGCCATGCGCGGCTCGCTGTAGGCAGCCTCGGCGTGCGCCGCCGAGAACTCGTGGTGCGGAAACGCCAGGTCGGAGCCGCCGCCCTGGATCGAAAACGTCGCCCCCAGGCGGTTCGTCGCGATCGCCGAGCACTCAATGTGCCAGCCAGGCCTGCCGGGGCCGAAGGGCGAATCCCAGGCGGGCTCGCCGTCGCGGTGGCCGCGCCACACGAGGGCGTCCAGCGGGTCGCGCTTGCCCTCGCGCTCCGGGTCGCCGCCGCGCTCGGCGAAGTACGTCTCCATCTCCGCGCGGGAGTAGTTCGACTCGTAGCCGAACTGGGCGGTGGCGTCGATGGAGGCGTAGATGTCGCCGTGGTCGAGGCGGTAGGCGGCGGAAGCGTCGAGAAGCTTGCCGACCATCTCGATGACCTCGTCGACGGACTCGATCGCGCCGATGTAATCGCGCGGCGGGATGACCCCGAGGATGCTCATGTCCGAGCGGAACAGGTCGATCTGGCTCTGCCCCAGCTCGCGCCAGTCCACCCCGTCGCGCTCGGCGCGCTCGAACAGGGGGTCGTCGACGTCGGTAATGTTCTGCACGTAGTGGACGCGGTGCCCGTTGGCGATCAGCTGGCGCTGCACCAGATCGAAGGTCAGGTACGTCGCCGCGTGGCCCAGGTGCGTGGAGTCGTAGGGGGTGATCCCGCAGACGTACATCCCCACCTCGCCGTTGGCGTTGGGGGTGGTATCGACCGGCTTCACCACCTGATCCGCGGTGTCGTAGAGATTCAATTCGACCGGGGTCCCGCTCACCGCGGGCACCTCGGGGGTGGGCCAAGAATGCATGAGCCTACCCTACATCGGCCCCTACAGCGGGCTCATCACTCCTGCCGCGAGCAGCGCCATCACTACAAGGCCCAGCGGAATGCGGTAGGCGGCGAACCAGGCAAACGAGTGGTTGGCCACGAACTTCAGTAGCCAGGCGATGGAGACGTAGCCGAGCACGAACGCCACACCACTGCCGACGAGCAGCTGCATGCCCGTCGCCGCCTGGCCGGCCTGCGGAGCGAACGCGTCGGGCAGGGAGAACAGCCCAGAGGCGAGCACGGCCGGAATGGCGAGCAGGAAGCTGAAACGGGTTGCCACCTCGCGGTCGAGGTTGAGGAACAGGCCGCCGGAGATGGTGCCGCCGGAGCGCGACACGCCGGGGATCAGCGCCAGGCACTGCCACAGGCCCATGATTACGGCGTCTTTCATGGTCAGCTCGTCGTAGCCGCGCGTTTTCTTGCCGTAGCGCTCGGCGAGGATGAACACGAGGGAGAACACGATGAGCACCGTGGCGGTGATCCACAGGTTGCGGAAGTTCTCGCGGATCAGGTCTTTGAGCAGCACGCCGAGCAGCGCCACTGGGATCGTGCCGACGATGACCATCCACCCCATGCGGTAGTCAAAGCCGCGCTTGTCCTTGTTGAACAACCCCGCGAACCATCCGGTCAGGATTTGCCAGATCTCTTTGGCGAAGAACACCAGCACGGCCAGCTCGGTGCCGAGCTGGATCACGGCGGTGAAGCTCGCACCAGCGTCTTGGCCCCAGAAGAGTTCCGAGACGATGCGCAGGTGCCCCGAGGAGGACACGGGCAAGAACTCCGTGAGCCCCTGCACGACGGATAGGACGATTACTTGGAGCCAGCTCATCTGCTCCGCGGCGGCGGTTGCTGCGTTCATGAGCAATCAGGCTACCCCCGGATAGCGGTTGCTATAGTCAGGAGGCGTGATAACCCTACGACGTTGCGTGCTCGCCGGTACCCTCCTCGCCTCTGCTGTGGGCCTGTCTGCCTGCCAGTCAGCCGCGGGCGGCGGCGACGCCGGGGAATTGGCTGTGAATATGGGCAACGCCGAAGCACAGCCCTCGCCGCCGGCGACTGACCCGGCCGGGCGCGTCGTCGACTTCGCCGCGGTGCAGGACCTCGACGCCACCGGGGATACGCTCGCGGTGCGCGCGGGCGACACTTTGACCGTCGGAACCTTTGAGCAAGTCACCTCGGGAACGGCCACGGAGTATCAGCTCGATCCGGCTTGCGGCGATGCCTCGGCCCGGGCCGGCAGCTTCGTCGTCGCCTGCGGGTCGCAGGTGCGCATCTTCGATTCCACGGGCGAGCGCAGCTTCGACACCCCCGCCCCCGCCTCCGTCGCGGCGGTGACGGCGTCAGGCGACGTGGTCACCGGATCCGCCGACGAGCGCACGGTACGCATCTACCGCGACGGCGACGAGGTGAGCAACTTCGGCGTCGCCCGCGAGACCGACCAGCTTCTGACGGTCCCGCGCGAGGGCGCTGCGGACACCGCCGTGCGCGTCAACCATTTCGACACCACGATCCAAGAGCTCGACCTCGAAGGCGGGCGCCAGGGCGGGACGCTGCGCGTGGGCCTGGGCGTCGGCGGTGTCGCCACCGGCGGCGACGGACTCGTGCTCGCCGCCGACAACACGGGCTCCCAGTTGCTGGTCTACACCGTGTCCGACATCATTCGGTTGCAGCAGTCCGCGCCCGTCGCGCAAAGCCCGTGGGGAGTGACGTGGGACGACGAATCGGCGCTGGCCTGGGTTACCTCCACCGCGACGAACACCGCCGAGGGCTACGACATTTCCCAGGGCGTGCCCCTGAAGGCCGCCGAGGCGCGCACCATCGCCGACGCGCAGAACATGGTCACGCTTGACGACGGCACCCTGGTCATCGCATCCGCCTCCGGCGACGGCCTGCAGGTGATCACGCCGGAGGAAAAGAGCAGCCTGAAGGAGAAAACGTCATGAGCCTCTACGACGCCGCGCTAGCGGTCATGTTCCGCGTCCCCGCCGAGCGCATCCACGGGGTCATGGGTAGCGCTCTGCGCGCGCTGCACGTCGCCAAGCCGCTGAACCGGGCGATAGAGCGCGTCGTGCGCGTCCACGACCCGGTGCTGGAGCAGACTCTGTTCGGTGTCACCTTCCCCGCTCCCCTAGGCCTGGCCGCGGGTTTTGATAAGAACGCCCGCGCGATCAACGCCTGGCCGGCGGTGGGCTTCGGCTACGCGGAGGTGGGCACGATCACCCCGAAGCCGCAGCCGGGCAACCCCGCGCCACGGCTGTTCAGGCTTCCCAAGGACAAGGCGATCCTCAACCGCATGGGCTTTAACAACGACGGCGCGCTCGCGGCCGCGACCAGTCTGGACGAGCGCTCGCCGCGCGCCGTGGTCGGCGTGAACATCGGCAAAAACAAAGTGTCCACCGACGCCGTGGCCGACTACCGCGCCGGGGCGACGGTGCTGGGCCCGTTGGCGGATTACCTCGTGGTCAACGTCTCCTCCCCCAACACCCCCGGGCTGCGGGACCTGCAGGCTGTCGAGGAACTGCGCCCGATCCTCAGTGCCGTGGCGGAGGCGACGAGTACCCCGATTTTGGTGAAGATCGCCCCGGATCTGAGCAACGAGGACGTCGACACGGTGGCGGACCTAGCGCTTGAGCTGGGCCTCGACGGCATCGTGGCCACTAACACAACCATCTCCCGCGACGGGCTGGCCACGGACGCGGCCGAGGTGGAGGCGATGGGCGCGGGTGGTATCTCGGGAGCCCCTCTGGGCGAGCGCTCGCTAGAGGTGCTCAAGCGGCTCCACACCCGCGTCGGCGACCGGCTCGTGCTGGTCAGCGTCGGCGGAATTTCCACCCCGCAGCAGGCGTGGGAGCGCATCGCGGCCGGCGCGAGCCTGCTGCAGGGCTACACGCCGTTTATTTACGGCGGTCCGGGCTGGATCCGGCAGATCCACACCGGGCTCGCTGCGCAGGTGCGTGCTCACGGCCTCAGCTCCATCGGTGAGGCGGTCGGCAGCGGCCTTACGTGGCGCTCTGACGCAGAATAAGAGCGCACACCACCGCCGCCCCGGCCCACAGCAGCAGCCAGTAGGTCGGGGTGGCGAAGATCGTCGCTGCGGGCAAAGGAACGCCGAGGATCACGAGGCCCACGGCAACCACGAGAGCCACCACCTGCGCGCGCGAGCGGCTCTGGCCGCGCACGAACGTGGCATTCGCTCCGAAGAGAAGCGCGGCGGCCGCGATCGTGAGCACCTGCGGGGTGATCTCGAAGACCGCTTGGCCGCGGAAGAAGGCGACGGCGGCATAGATCACTAAAACGACGGCGAGGGCGAGAAACGCCCCACCCACGCGAAGTTGAATCGGAATCATTGCCGATTGAGACTACCGGACGCGTCCGTTTAGTTCTCGTACCAGCCCCACAGAATCGCGCGACCGATCGAGTGGAAGTAGAGGTTGAAGCCCAGCTGCGTCGGGTTGGCGATCTCGTCGGCCGGCAGCTCCTCGACGTCGACCGCGTGCACGGCGAACAGGTAGCGGTGCGGGCCGTGGCCCTCCGGCGGATTCGCGCCGTAGAACGCCGTCACACCGGAATCACCCGTCAAGGTCACGGCACCCACGCCCAGGTCCTCCTTGGCGCCGGCGCCGGATGGCAGCTCGGTGACGCTGACCGGGATGTTGAATACGGACCAGTGCCAGAACCCGGAGGCCGTCGGGGCGTCGGGGTCGAAGCAGGTCACTGCCAGGGACTTGGTGCCCTCGGGCAGGTCGGACCACGCGAGCTGCGGCGAGGTGGCGTCGTCGCCGACCAGCGCCTCGCTGAGCTTCTCGCCGTCGACGATGTCGGTCGACGTTAGCGTAAACGTCGGCAGGTCCTTCAGCGGGGCATAGGGGTCGGGTCCGGGGAAACGGGAATCGTTGTAGTTGCTCATATCTCAATTCATACCGAAATATGTTCGCCGGGTAAATGACAACGGTGGAAGACCTTGGCGTTGGGTGGGGCGTCGATAAGCGGGGTGAGCTGGCGATTTGTGCGCAACGCGGGGCTGCCCCTATAGTTATCCAGGTGCCAAGCCGAAAGGCTTAGAACACCCAGCCCGGGTGGCGGAATGGCAGACGCGCTAGCTTGAGGTGCTAGTGTCCTATTAACGGACGTGGGGGTTCAAGTCCCCCCTCGGGCACAACCCACCGGTTCCCCTGCACGGAGCCGGTTTTTGCATTGGAAGGACCCCATGAGCAGATCCCGGCTTGCGCTCATCGCGGTCGCCGCTGCCCTATTCATCGCCTCATGGATGCTTCTCGACGTCCCCCCGCTCTCCGTCCTGCGCACCTGGGCCGACCAAACCGGAGCCTGGTTCCCGATCCTCTTCTGGGTGCTCTACGTCGTGGTTACGCAGTTCCCCATCCCGCGAACCGTGATGACGATCTCGGCCGGGGTGCTCTTCGGCACGGCGTGGGGCATCGTGATCGCGCTGAGCGCAACGACGGTGGCGGCGGCGATCTCGCTGCTCGTGGTGCGCTTCCTGCTGCGCGACTTCGTGGAGCCGCGCCTGAAGCACCCCGCGATGGAATCGCTCAACCGGCGGCTTGAGCAGCGCGGGTGGCTGGCGATCGCGAGCCTGCGGCTCATCGCCGTCGTGCCGTTTTCCATCCTCAACTACGCCGCCGCGCTCTCGCGCGTGCCGCTCGGCGCGTTCACCTTGGCCACCCTCGTCGGGTCCGCGCCCAACACGGCGATCGTGGCGGTGTTCGGCGATGCGCTCACCGGCGAGGTGAACCCCGTTGTGTTGGTCATCATGGGGGTGCTCGCGGTCGTCGGGACCGCTGGCTTGCTTCTCGACGCCACCCTGCCGACGCGCCGACTAAACCCGCTAGACTAGACCGATATGATCGCCGTCCACGCCCGCTACCGGGGCAAAGAAAAGGGCCGCGCCCAGCTTGTGAAGCGCTCGGCCGAGGCGTTGTCGACGCTTCCCGGGGTGGGCACGTTCGAGGTCGTTGGTGTGGAGGACATCCGCGCGCACGTGGACACGCCGGACGACGCGCTGAACGTGATCATGGCGTTGTTGTCCGACGGTAACTGGACTATCGGGCTCGGCATCACCGTGCGCGGGCCGGCGCTGAGCGCCGCGACCGAGGCGGCCGGGCGCAAGCCGGGAAGTGTGGGTGTGAGCACCGAGGCGGACGGCAGCGCGGCCGCGGACATCGCGGCCACGTTCGCGCTGATCGCGCACGTTTTGCTCAAGCGCACCCTCGAGGGCCGGGAGGCCACGGCCCTGGTGCGGCGCGGCATGAACCAAAACGAGGCTGCCGAAGCGCTGGGCATTTCCAAGCAGGCGATGAGCCAGCGCCTTCAGGCGGCCGGGTGGCAGGCGGAGCAGGCCGGCGTCACACTCGCGCTCAATCTGATCAGGCGGGCTGCCCAGCTGGACTAGGAGTCCTGCTCCGTGACAGGATTAACCACCGGCTCCTGCACGCGCGTGCGCGGCTCAAGGTCGCGGCTGGCGGTGACGGCGCGCTCGATCTCGGGGCGATCCATCGTCGGGTCCGGGGCGTCGACGTGCTTGTTGGCCACGGCGCGAGCCTCGGCCAGCGCCTTGGCCAACTCCGGGTCGGTGGACGTGTCGAACCAGCGGTCGGTGTCCTCCACCCCGGCCATGTCCTTGGTCTCCTGGTCCACGCTGGAGGTTTCGTAGCGGAAGACGCCGTCGTCGTCCTTGTGCGCGAACGCCTTGGCAAATTGCTCGAGCGAATCGCCGAGCTGCGAGGGAATCATCCACATCGTCGCGGCCTCGTTGTTCGCGATCTCCGGCAGCTTCTCCAGGTACTGGTACGCCAGCAGCTCGGGCGTGACACCGGAAGACTTGATCGCGGCGTTGACCTTCTGCAGCGCGCGGGCCTCACCCTGCGCGGAGAGGTACTTTGCGGCGCGGTCGCCCTCGGCGCGCAGGATCATCGCCTGGCGCTCGGCCTCGGCGGACAAAATGGCGGCGTGCTTCTCGCCCTCGGCGGAAAGGATGCGGGCCTGCTTCTCACCCTCGGCGGTCTTGATATCGGACTCGCGCTTACCCTCCGCGGTAAGAATCATCGCACGCTTCTCGCGGTCCGCCTTCATCTGCATCTCCATGGACTGCTGGATGGACGGCGGCGGATCAATCGCCTTGAGCTCAACGCGGCTGATGCGAAGGCCCCACTTCGCGGTCGCGGCGTCGAGCTCGCCGCGCAGGCGCCGGTTGATGGTTTCGCGCGACGTCAGGGTCTCTTCCAGGGTCATGCCGCCGACGACGTCGCGAAGCGTAGCGACGGAGATTTGCTCCACGCCGACGAGGTAGTTATCCACGCCGTAGATCGCCTTGGCGGGGTCGTTGATTTGGAAAGTGACCACGATGTCGATGGCCACCGTCAGGTTGTCCTGAGTGATCACGGCCTGCGGCGGGAAGGACACGACGCGCTCGCGCGTATCGACGCGCTGGCGAACGCGGTCGATAAACGGCACGAGCAGGGTCACTCCGCCGGAGACGGTGCGGGTGTAGCGGCCAAGGCGCTCAATGACCGCGGCCTCGCCTTGCTGGATCATCTTGATGGAACTGAACAGGATCGCCACCAGCAAGATGATGATGACGGCTGCAACTATTGCGCCCACTAGGGCTCCTTCCAGACGACCGCAACGGGGCCGTCGATATCCGAAACGGTAACGTGCGCTCCAGCCGGAATGGTCTCGTACGGGTCGAGCGAGCGGGCGGACCAGATGCCGCCGTCGAGACGCACCTGCCCGCCGTGCGGGGTGATGTCCTCGAGCACTTCGGCGCGTGCGCCGACGAGGGCTCGCGGGCTGTCGTCGTAGGCCCCTGGTTTGTGGAACTGCTTGTGCAGGTAGGGGCGAAGGAAGAACCAGAACGCGGCCGAGGACGCGACGAACACCGCGACTTCAGCCCACAGGGGGATCCCCGCTAACGAGACACCGGCTGCTGTGAGCGCACCCGCGGCGAGCATAAGGAACGTGAATTCACCGGCGGCCAGTTCGAGGCCAGCCAGTACTGCTGCTGCGATAAACCAAACGATTGCGCCCACACCCGCCACCTTACATGCGTCAGAGGTCCGACTTTTTGAGCTGCGGGTTGGTGACGAAGTCAACGAGCCTTTCGACGGCCCCGATCAGCGTGTAGTCCAAGTCCTTGTACGTGTTCACGGCTGAGTACACGCGGTGCCACCCTTCCGAGGTGTCGCCCCAGCCGAGCCGGCGGCACACGCCCTGCTTCCAGTCCTCGCCGTACGGCACCTGCGGCCACTCGCGAATGCGCACGCTCGCGGGCTTCACGGCCGCCCAGATGTCGATGTAGGGGTGGCCGGTGACAAGGACGTCGGGCCCGACGTTCTCCACGAGCCGGGTCTCCTTGCTGCCCTCGACGAGGTGGTCGGCGAGAACGCCGATGCGCCTGCCCGGGCCGGGCTGAAACTCCTCCAGTCGTGCCGCGAGGTTGTCGAGCCCCTCGAGGTACTCCACCACCACTCCCTCGACGCGCAGGTCGTGGCCCCACACCTTCTCCACAATCGCGGCGTCGTGGATGCCCTCAACCCAGATACGGCTCGGCATCGCGACTTTCGCGCGCACCCCCTCGACGCGCCGCGACCCCGAGTTCGACACCGCGGGGGCCTGTTGCTCAGCGACGGCGCGCGTCAGCGTAACCCGGTGGCCCTCGACTTCGAACGCCCCGGGCAGCATCTTGAACAGCCGCTGCGTCCCGCGCCGGTCTTCGAGCCGGACGAAGTCGCCATCGTGGGTGCGATCGAACGCGATGACTGCGCCCACGAAATCGGAGCCGACGACCTCGACGACGATGCCCGGTTCGGCCTGGACCTCGGGGTATGCGGGCTTGCGTCGGCGGGCGTGGCCTTTGAGGATATCTGAGCCATAGGGGTCGTTACGTGTCATAGTCGGCTCAGTCTACCGCGCGGCGGTGCGCTACCATTGCCCCTCATGCACATCCGAGCAGGCGTCTACTCCCCGCTGCAAAACACCGCGGTGTGGCTCGCCGCGTGGCTCTACGGCGCCGAGTCCACCGACGAGACGGCCGCGGCGCTGACCGACCTCGGCGGCCGTCACATCTACCGCGACGAGGGCATCGCCGCCTTGCTTCTCGACGCCCGCACCAGCGCCGACTTGAGCTCACGCGAGCCTGTAGTCCGCCTGATTCTGTGGGGGCCGGGCCAGGCGGCCACGCTGCGTGCCGGCTCCCCCGCCGCGCAGGCGCTCGGGCCAGCCGGCGCGCTCGTGATCAAGGGCGAAGATGGCCTCTCCCACGTGCTCGTGCCCCACTACGACGTTGAGAATGCCGGCGTTGCCTGGCGCTGGTTCGAGGAGACGGAGCGGCTCCCGGAGCCGTCGTGGCTCAGCCCCGGCGAGGCGGACGCGCTGCTGGCGCGGGCGACGGAGGACGCGGCGGTGCTCATCGAGGCAGCCGGCGGTGCGCGCACCGACCTGCCGAACCCCCGGCTCACCGTGGGCTCGATCGCGGACTTCTACGACACCCCCGGATTGCCGAGGGGTGTGACGCCGCGGGCGGCGAAGATCTTTGCGCGGGCGGATCGCGTCGCTGCGATCGTCGAAACGGTGACTGAGCGCGCGAACGACCACAGCTTCGACCCGCAGCTTTTCGCCCTCTGGCGTCACATCCGCACCGCCCGGATGGCCGGCGTTGCCGACGCGGTGCGTGACTACCAGAGGGCGTGGGATCGGGCGTACCGCTAGACCACCGGGTTCTGCGGGTGACTCGGCGCCGGCATGCCCGGGCGCTGCATCATGCAGCAATCCGGCGCGCACGGCGAGCCGTTGACCGTGCAGCCCTGGACCGTGACCTCTGACAAGGTGGCGGGCTTTTCCTTCTGGGTGACGTTTTCGGCGATGTCCACCACCATTGAGGCGAACCCCGGCTCGAGACCGACGGTGGGAACGCGATCCACCGTAATGCCCGCTTCGGCGCAATCGTCCTTGAGCTCGGTGTCGAGGTCCCACACCACTTCCATGTGGTCGGTGATGAACCCGATCGGGACGCACACGATGTGCTTGACACCCTCCTTGCCCAGCTCGAGGGAGCGGTCGACAACGTCGGGCTCAAGCCACGGGGTGGCGGGGTTGCCGGAGCGCGACTGCCAGACGACCTCGTAGTCGGAAATGCCCGCGGCCTCGGCGACGAGGCGGGAGGCCTCTGCGACCTGGCGGGAGTACAGGTTGGGGTCCTTCGGCCCGCCCGAGGAGTCGTCAGCGGCGTTGGGCACCGAGTGCGCGGTGAACAGCACGCGGGAAACCGACTGGTCAGCGGCCTCCCACGCGGCGCGCGTCGGCCGCGCCATCAGCTCGACGAAGGCGGGGTGGCCGTAGAACTGCCACAGCTTGGTGTACTCGATCTCCGGTGTGATCTCGCGCAGGCGCAGGATGTCCTCGTCGTACTGGCGGCAGGCGGAGTAGCCGCCCCACGCGGAGGTGGCGAACACCAGCACGCGCTTGTGCCCGGCGGCCTGGATCTCCTTGGCCGTATCCTCGGCCATCGGGTGCCAGTTGCGGTTGCCGAAGTAGACCGGCAGGTCGTGGCCGCGGGCGGCCAGTTCCTTCTCGATGTTGGCGATGATCTCGCGGTTCTGCTGGTTGATTGGGCTGACCCCACCGAAGTGGAAGTAATGCTCGCCCACCTCAGCGAGGCGCTCGCGGGGGATGCCGCGCCCGCGGGTTACGTTCTCAAGAAAAGGAATAACCTCGTCCTCCCCTTCGGGTCCACCGAAGGAAAGAACGAGGAGTGCGTCGTAGTCGTTCAATGCCATGTACCTGATGTTAGAGCAGGCGCACGGCTTTCGGGGACATACCCGACCAGCGCACTGGGGAGACGCGCACGGTCTGGCCCGCCGACGGGGCCTCGATCATCGTGCCATCGCCGAGGTAGATGGCGACGTGGCTGTCACCGTTGTTGCCCCAGAACAGCAGATCGCCGCGTTGTGCCTGGCTGGGGTCGACCTGGGTGCCGCGTTGGTACTGGTAGCCGGTGTAGTGCGGCAGCGAGATACCCACGCCCGCGAAGGCGTAGAGGACGAGCCCAGAACAATCGAAGCCCTTGATGCTGCCCCCGTTAACGCCGTAGGTGGGGCCGTTGGCGTCACCGCCTCCCCACACATAGGGGGTTCCGACCGTCGCCATCGCACGCGCGATTACGGTCTCCACCTTCGAGGAGTTCGGGGCGGCCGGGAGATTATCGGCGATGTTGCTGGACACTTCCTCCGCCGTCGGCACGTCCGGCAGCACGGAGGACACATCCGGGCTGGGAGCCGACGACACATCCGGGGACAGCACGGAGGACAGGCCGCTGGAAAACGCGGCGATGAGCTCGCTGCTACTGCTTCCGTACGGGTTCTCAAACCCGCCGTGCGCCGCCTGCGAGGAGCCGACAAGAGCGGCCGCCGCGGCGATCGACGCCGCCTGGGATGACAGGTCCTCGCTTGCCGACGCGTCACCGCCGTAGAGGGTCAGCGCGGTTTCCACCGCCTGGGTTACCTGCTCCTCGCTCGGGGCCGGCGCGTCGGGGGCAATCTCCGCCACGGTGGTTTCTACGGTGTCTTCGACCGCGCTTTCCAGCTCGCTGAGAGTTTGGGCGTCGACACGCTCGGTGGCGGGCGCGGTGGCTGGTTCAGCGGCGGGTTCGGTGGCGGGCTCTGCCGCGGCCTCGGGCCTAACCTGCGCCAACTGCTCCTGGGAGGCCTTGTGCTGCTCGACGGCGCTGTCGCGCTCGGCGAGGCGAACGTCGAGCTCGGCCTGGTTTGTCTCCAGAGTGGAGCGCGCCTGGCTCTCGGCGTCGGCCGCGGCCTGGGCGGTGCTCTCGGCGTGCTCGGAGGCGAGGCGCAGGCGGGACTCCTCGTTGGCAGCTTCTGTGCGGGCCCGCTCGACGCTGTCGAGCTTCGCCTGCTTCTCCTCAATCTGTTGGCGCAGGAACATGGAGCGGTCGAGCAGATCGCGCTGCGCATCGCTGCTTCCCAAGCCGGCGAGCGGAGACGGGCTGCCGCCGTTGCGGTACTGGGTGCGGGTCAGTGATTCGAGCTCCGCGCGTGCCGCGTCGACGTCGGCCTGCGACTGCGTCAGGCGACGCTGCGCCTCCTCGGCGCCGCGTCGGGCCTGCTCTGCGGCCGCCTGGGCGTCGTAAAGATCGACGAGCGCTTGGTTGACGCTCTCGGTGAGGTCTCCAATGGTGACGTCGAGAGAATCGATGCGGGCTTGGGCAGACGAGATGGCGGCGACGAGCGACGAGGCGCTCTGCTCTTGCGCCTGTGCCGCGGGTTGCACAACGGCACCCGCCGCACACAACAAGGACATGGTGGTCGAGCATGCAACGATGCGGGTCGTGAGATGCGACCAGCGTCGTCGGATGCCAGTGGCATGGGTATCCACAAGGGCTCCTCACGGCGCGCGTCGCGACGAGGCACGGTTGCGAGGCGCTGAGAAACCGAACAGGGCCCACACCGGCCTCACCCCATCGGCCTTGTTGACTAGACAAGGCTAGGGGCTGGACACGCGTTGACTATTGACTGACTACTTAAGCCGATCCGCAAGACTGATCGCCCTTCTACTCCCGGCCATCGCTAGTGTTTGGCGTGCTTCCCCACATGCCCGTACTAAAAACACCGCGTGTAGCTGATGTGATTGATGGTGAGATTGAAGTTAAATCCGACTCGCGAGCCGACAATGAAACCATACGCCACTTAATCAATCTGTTGCACAACCTTTACCAACTTTCACAGGCGTCAAGGTTTATAACGTGACCCAAGGGCGCACTACCCAGCGTGAACGCGACACGCCTAAGAGCGGAGTGACATTAGTCACACCCACCCTGTAATAGTTTGGTGAAGTCTTAAGCCTTGACCCGCGCCTGAAGGGCGGAAATGCCGGCCACAACAGCGAGGCCGATGATCACCGCGAGCGCGATGAGGGCCCAGTTCCAGGAGGTCGACTGCGCGGTGTCGATGAAGAGGCGCAGGCCCGCCGGGTAGTCCGGCTCCGCGACCATGGCGCGCTGCGCCGTCTCAATCTGGTGGCGCGTGAGGTGCTCACTGACCGCGGACGCAGCATGCGGGGTGCGGATGATCACCGTCTCGAAAGGGGTGTTCAGCACGAGGTCCTGGGCGACGTCGCGCAGGTCCGCCGGCTGCAGCGGAGTCGTTTCCAGCACGACCACCCCGACGGGGTCGATGGCTGTGGTGTCGGCGTTGCTGAGGGCGTCGTGAAGCGCTGCCTCGAGCCCGGGGTTGACGGGATTGTCGGTGCCGAAGGCGATGCCGTCGTCGAGGAGCTGCGAGCGCAACGACTCCATATCCGTGTCCGCGGGAATCATTCGGCGGCCTCCTAACGGCAGTAACGACGCGCCGCCACGGGCGCAGGTGCGCTCGCCATTATCCCAGCGCTGTGTCCTGCGCCGAGGATAAGGGCGCCCCGGCGTGTCGACGCCTACTCCCCTACCCCCGGTTGTGTGTCGCTGCCAGTGCCGAAGCACGCGCTCAGTGCGTAAACCTTGCAGCCGTTGGGTTAATATAAGCGCCGAGAGGTGGACTGTGCCCCTAAGATAGGCATTGACCACCCCAATGGGTCGTATTTGACTCACATTGGTTTAACGACGAGAAATGGAGCTCACTGTGGCTGAAAGCAAGAACTCCTTCAACGCCAAGCGCACGCTCGAGGTAGGCGGGAAGTCTTACGACTACTACGCACTCGACGCCGTCGACGGCATGGAGAAGCTTCCCTACTCCCTGAAGGTTCTCGGCGAGAACCTCCTGCGCACCGAGGATGGCAAGAACGTCACCGCGGACCACATCAACGCGATCGCGAACTGGGAGCCGGCCGCAGAGCCCTCCATCGAAATCCAGTTCACCCCGGCCCGCGTCCTTATGCAGGACTTCACCGGTGTGCCCTGTGTTGTCGACCTCGCCACCATGCGCGAGGCCGTTTCCACCCTCGGTGGCAACCCGGACCAGGTCAACCCGCTGAACCCGGCTGAGATGGTTATTGACCACTCCGTGATCATCGAGGCCTTCGGTACCTCCGACGCTCTGGATAAGAACGTCGAGATCGAGTACCAGCGCAACGAGGAGCGCTACCAGTTCCTCCGCTGGGGTGCGGAGAACTTCTCCAACTTCCGCGTCGTCCCGCCGGGAACCGGTATTGTCCACCAGGTCAACATCGAGTACCTCTCCCGCGTCGTCTTCGACAACGACGGCGTTGCGTACCCGGACACCTGCATCGGCACCGACTCCCACACCACCATGGAAAACGGCCTCGGCATCCTCGGCTGGGGCGTCGGCGGCATCGAGGCAGAGGCGGCCATGCTCGGCCAGCCCGTCTCCATGCTCATCCCGCGCGTCGTCGGCTTCAAGCTCACCGGTGAGATCCCGGTCGGCGTGACCGCAACCGACGTGGTGCTCACCATCACCGAGATGCTGCGCGAGCACGGTGTGGTTCAGAAGTTCGTCGAGTTCTACGGCAACGGCGTTCGCCAGATCCCGCTGGCCAACCGCGCCACCATCGGCAACATGTCGCCCGAGTTCGGTTCGACCTGTGCGATCTTCCCGATCGACGAGGAGACCATCAGCTACCTCGAGCTGACCGGCCGCGACAAGGAGACCATCGAGCGCGTCGAGGCGTACGCCAAGGCGCAGGGCATGTGGCTCGAGCAGGACGCTCCGGAGGCTGAGTACTCCGAGTACCTCGAGCTCGACCTCTCCACCGTCGTGCCGTCCATCGCCGGCCCGAAGCGCCCCCAGGACCGCATCCTGCTGTCCGAGTCGAAGCAGACCTTCCGCAACCAGCTTCCGGACTACAACGACGCCGGCAACGAGACGTTCGAGCCGGTCCGCGCCGAGACGGTTGAGACCGTCTCCTACAACGAGTCTTGGCCGGGCAACGGCGAGTCCGCTGCCGAGGGTGCTGAGGGCCGCGCTTCCAAGCCGGTCATCGTCGAGTCCCCGCAGGGCGGCGAGTACACCGTCGACCACGGCATGGTCGCCATCGCGGCAATTACCTCCTGCACCAACACCTCCAACCCGTCCGTCATGGTCGGCGCGGCGCTGCTGGCCCGCAAGGCTGCTGAGAAGGGCCTGAAGGCTAAGCCGTGGGTCAAGACCATCATGGCTCCGGGCTCCCAGGTCGTCGACGGTTACTACAACCGCGCGGACCTGTGGAAGGACCTCGAGGCCGTTGGCTTCTACCTCACCGGCTTCGGCTGCGCATCCTGCATCGGTAACTCCGGCCCGCTGCCGAACGAGGTCTCTGACGCCATCAACGAGTACGACCTCACCGCGACGGCTGTTCTCTCCGGCAACCGTAACTTCGAGGGCCGCATCTCCCCGGACGTGAAGATGAACTACCTCGCGTCCCCGCTGCTTGTTATCGCCTACTCGATTGCCGGCACCATGGACTTCGACTTCGAATCCCAGCCGCTCGGCCAGGACTCCGAGGGCAACGAGGTGTTCCTCAAGGACGTGTGGCCGTCGCCGGAGGAGATCGAGAAGACCATCTCCGACACCATCTCCCGCGAAATGTACGAGGCTGACTACGCCGACGTGTTCAAGGGTGACGCTCAGTGGCAGGGCCTGGACATCCCCCAGGGCAAGACCTTCGCGTGGAACGAGGACTCCACCTACATCCGCAAGGCACCGTACTTCGACGGCATGCCGACGGAGCCGGAGGTCGTGACCGACATCTCCGGTGCACGCGTTCTAGCGAAGCTGGGCGATTCGGTCACCACCGACCACATCTCCCCCGCTTCGTCGATCAAGCCGGGCACCCCGGCCGCGAACTACCTCGACTCCCACGGTGTCGAGCGCGAGGACTACAACTCCTTCGGTTCCCGCCGTGGCAACCACGAGGTCATGGTTCGCGGTACCTTCGCCAACATCCGCCTGCGCAACCAGCTGGTGGAAGAGGCCGGTGGATACACCCGTGACTTCACCCAGGAGGGTGCACCGCAGGCGTTCATCTACGACGCCGCCCAGAACTACGCTGAGGCTGGCATCCCGCTCGTCGTCCTGGCGGGCAAGGAGTACGGCACCGGCTCCTCGCGCGACTGGGCTGCAAAGGGCACCAACCTGCTCGGCGTCAAGGCCGTCATCACCGAGTCGTTTGAGCGTATTCACCGCTCGAACCTCATCGGCATGGGCGTTCTGCCGCTGCAGTTCCCGGAGGGCGAGTCCCACGAGACCCTGGGTCTCGACGGCACCGAGACCTTCGACATCTCCGGAGTGACCGCATTCAACGAGGGCGACACCATCCCGGAGACCGTCCACGTCACCGCCACCAAGGAAGGCGGCGAGACGGTCGAGTTCGACGCCAAGGTTCGCGTTGACACGCCTGGTGAGGCTGAGTACTACCGCCACGGCGGTATCCTGCAGTACGTGCTGCGCCAGATGGTGAAGAACTAACACCATCATTTGACCATTAGGTCACACAGGGGGTCTCCTGCCGGATGGGCGGGTGGCCTCCTTTCTTCTCCCCTCATGCCGATATGTGAACGGAGCACGCATGCCGATTATCAGCGACAACGAATTGTCGCGTCGTCGCCAGGAAATCATTGAGTCCGCTCGGTTGTGTTTCGCACGCTACGGCTACGAGGGGGCCACGGTGTCACGGCTCGAGAAAGCGACCGGCAAGACCCGGGGTGCGATCTTCCACCACTTCAGGGACAAGGAGGAGCTGTTCCTCGCCATCGCCGCCGAGGATGCAGCCCGCCAAGCGGAGGTTGTCGCACAGCACGGCTTGATTGAGGTGATGCGCAGAATCGTGCGCAACCCGGACTCCAACGACTGGTTCATCACACGTTCCGAAATCGTGCGCAGGTTGCGTACTGACCCTAGATTTCGAGATACGGTGGCGAACCCATCAGGTTGTGCTCGACGATGCTCTGCGTCAACGCCTGGAGGACAACGCGCTCATGCGTGACGACGTCTCTCCCGACGTGATTCAGGAATACCTCACCACCGTTTTCGAGGGGCTGATCATCAAGTTGGCCGCAGGCGTTCCCGCCGACCGGCTGGAAGCAATTCTCGATCTGGTGGAACAGTCGGTACGGACCCCGGCGCACCGGGAGTAGACAGAGCGGTATAGGATGTCGCCCATGGCACGCATTCTCCTTGTTTCCTTGCGCACCGGTGAGCTCGGCCCCCAGGTCGCGCGCGCCGAATTTAACGACGTCCTCAAGGCAACCGGACTTCGCGAACGGGACCTGGAGATGCGGGTGATCAGTGATGCCAACACCCCGATCGGTTCTCTCGACGCTGTTGACGGAGTGGTTGTGGGTGGCAGCTCACTCAATGTCACCGCGCCTGAATACGACGTGTGGCAAGAACACGTCCACCGTGAGCTGTCGGGGATCCTCCACTGCGGCCTTCCCGTTTTCTTTGTCTGCTTCGGCATTAGCTGGCTCGTCGCCGAACTCGGCGGTACGGTCGGTCATTCCGCACCGGAAGTCTCGGGGCCGAGCGTCGTCACGCTTGCCGCTCCAGCCAGCACGGACCCGCTCCTTGAAGACTTCCCCGATACTTTCACGGTGTTGACCGGGCACACGGAGAACCCGGAGATCCTGCCGGACTCACTCGAGGTACTCGCTGGCGGCCCGACCTGCCCGGTGCAGATGGTTCGCTACGGCGATCGCGTCTGGGCCACGCAATTCCACGCGGAGATGGACGCTGCAGCGATGCGCACGCGGATGGACTTCTTCTACGACTACGGCTACTTCCCGCTAACGGAGTACGACACCATTGTCGCCGCATTGCCCAGCGTGGATGCTACGTGGTCAAACGAGATACTCCGGCGATTCGTTGAATTCTGCTCTCATACCGGGTAGCTCGGTGGCGTGTCGGGGTGGGGTTCTACACTCACATACATGCACGCAATCATCACCACGACCGGACGGGACCGGGTCGGAATCATCGCCGGTGTCGCCAACGCCGCCGCGGAACGGGGCCTGAACATCGTCGACGTCTCCCAGACCCTGATGGATGACTTCTTCACCATGATCATGCGGGTTGCACTGCCCGAGGGCGAGATTGACATGGGGGATCTCCAGGCGCACCTTTCCGCCAACGGCGAGCGACTCGGTGTCGTGGTGCGCATTCAGTCAGAGGAACTATTCACCGCAATGAACGAGGTGTAGCGCCGTGGCATCAGACATTGACTTCAAGGCCCGCCGCATCCTCGACGTGATTGCGATGATCGAGGATTACCGACTCTACATCCGCACCGTGACCATGGGGATCTCCCTGATCGGGTGTGCACGCGCGACGATGTCCGCTACCGCCGAGGCAGTCTACGACCGTGTCACCGAGCGCGCGGCACGCCTGGTTGAGGTGTGCGAGGGCATCGAGCGTGAACTGGGTATACCGATCGTAAACAAGCGCATCTCGGTCTCCCCCATCTCGCTCGTGGCAGCGGAGCTCGATGGCAATCCCGCCGACATCGCCGCCTCACTTGACCGCGCCGCCGCCGCACTGGGCGTGAACTTCGTCGGAGGCTACTCCTCCCTCGTGGAGAAAGGCATGACGGAATCCGATCGCCGCCTTATCGCCTCGATACCGGAGGCCTTAGCTACGACGAGCAATGTGTGTGGATCGGTCAACGTGGCCACCTCGCGCGCGGGCATCAACATGGACGCTGTGGCCCAGATGGGTCAGGTGGTCAAACAGGCTGCGGAACTAACGGCCGAGGAATCCTCCATTGCCTGTGCCAAGCTCGTCGTCTTCGCCAACGCGGTGGGAGACAACCCCTTCATGGCGGGGGCCTTCCACGGTATCGAGGAGCCGGACACGGTGGTATCGGTGGGTGTTTCCGGGCCCGGTGTCGTCGACCATGCGATCGGCTCACTTGAGGGTGCCAGTCTCAACGAGGTGGCCGAGGAAATCAAGAAGGCGGCGTTCAAGATCACGCGCGCCGGACAGCTGGTGGGAACATTGGCCTCGAAACGTCTGGGTGTGCCCTTCGGCATCGTGGACCTCTCCCTCGCCCCCACCGCAGAGATTGGCGATTCCGTCGCCCACATCCTCGAGCGGATGGGTTTGGACCAGGTTGGAACCCACGGAACGACCGCTGCGCTCGCGCTGCTGAACGACGCCGTGAAGAAAGGTGGAATGATGGCCTGCTCGCGCGTCGGCGGTCTCTCCGGATCTTTCGTCCCTGTCTCGGAGGATCAGGGCATGATCGACGCGGTGCGGGCGGGCTCCATCTCGATGGACAAGCTCGAGGCGATGACGTCGATCTGCTCGGTCGGTTTCGACATGGTTGCCATCCCCGGTGACACATCCGCCGAACTTATTGCGGGAATGATCGCAGATGAAGCCGCAATCGGTGTGATGAACCATAAGACGACCGCTGCACGTCTTATCCCCGTCCCGGGAACGGTTCCCGGCGATGAAGTGAACTTCGGTGGTCTGCTGGGCTACGCCCCGGTGATTCCAGTGAGCAGCGTCGGCAACGAGGCATTTATCCGGCGCGGCGGCTTCATTCCAGCGCCCGTGCACGGTTTCCGAAACTAGGAGTTGACCCTGACACGGTGTCATAGTGGACACTAGGGGCATGAGGATATCGGATGTCGCCCACGCAGCCGGGTGCTCGGTGCGGGCGATTCGCTACCTGCACACAACGGGTGCTGTGGATGAGCCGAAGCGTACGGGTGCGAACTACAGGGACTACTCCCTCTCGGATGTGGCAGCCATTCTGCGTGCTCGCGCTTTGGTGGATGCCGGGGTTCCGGTAAACCAGATAAAGCAACCGGGTGCCGTCGGGCGGGCGCTGAATTTGATCGAGGAACGCATCGCGACACTCTTATCGCAGCGGGATCGGTTGATTGCTTTGTCCCAGACAGATGTCGGAGTGCCTGCTGATATCCGTCGAGACCTCCGCAACATTATTGAGGATGGGGCTTTGCTTGGACAGGAGCTCGATTCGCTGGATCTCATGGCACTCGCCGGCGTTGCTACAGAGGCAACGTGGGAACAATTGCGACGCAACATCCGCGACGCGACGTGTGTCACGGCCACTCACCGCTGCGTCGAACTCTGGCGGAAGCTGGGAGAAACTAATCCCACCCATGAGGAAATGGAGACTCTGATCGCTGAGCTCAGGCGACAATTACCCTCATCACTCCTCAACGGCATCGTGGACACTCTGAATTCAGGCAATATGGCGCTCGCCCCCGACGACGTTGACCTGACAGGAGCGCAATCCCTCGCACTGGCAGCTCTGATTGGGGGAGTGAGGTGAGCTCGGTCGTCGCATACCTATCGAAGCATCCGGGTTATCGGCTCTTCCGTCACGAACTAGAGCTTTACCGGGATACCTGGAAATGGTTTCGTGGACGTGTTGATGTTCCTACCGGGGCAAGGCTTCTGCCCTATCCCGCAGGAAGAGTACAGATGGTTGGCATGCTGAGCGCTGTCATGTCTGTAGAGATGGTCTGCGTACACCTGTTACTGCCCGTAGGAACGATTCGCCTACTCGCGCTCGTTATCTCACTGTGGGGACTTGCTTTTATGTGGGCTGCGCTGGCCTCCGAGCGGGTCTATCCGAGTTACGTAACGGACGATGAAGTCGTCTTGCGCAGGGGTCGCCACATTTTCGCGACGATACCCATGGAGGGTGTCAGATGGTTTGTGTGTGAGGGATTCCCCTCACACCAAGGAGATGAACCAGAATGACTACCGTGGCACGACGAAACCCAGAGGACTCCGCAAAGATCAAAGCGATCGAGGAAAAGCTCCTCGCCAATCCTGAGATGGCGAAGCTGATCGACGAGCTCGGCACCTCCACCACGGATGCCAACGATCTCGTCCGGGGCCTGCTCCAGGCCTCGATCAACCGGGGCCTCAACGCCGAGATGGATGCCCACCTCGGCTACCAGCACGGCGACCGGAACAGCAAGGAAGCCGCTGGTCAGAACAATTCCCGTAACGGTTCCTACCCCAAGCGGGTCGATTCGAACTACGGACCGGTCGATGTCGCTGTTCCCCGGGACCGTGACGGATCCTTCCTGCCGACAATGGTGCCCAAAGGATCCCGCCGGCTGACCGACGTCGACGACATGATCATCAGTCTCTATGCCGGTGGCATGACCGTCCGAGACATCCAGCACCACATGGCCACCGCCATGGGCGTGGACATCTCCCATGAAACAATCTCCGCGATCACCGATGCGGTCCTCGAGGAGGTCATGATCTGGCAGAACCGCCAACTTGATGAGTTCTACCCCGTGGTCTTCCTCGATGCGTTACGGATCAAAGTCCGTGACGGGGGCCGGGTGGTCAACAAATCCGCGTACCTGGCTATCGGGGTGGACATGGAGGGGATCAAACACATCCTGGGTATCTGGCTGGCTAAAGAGGAAGGAGCCTCGTTCTGGGCGCAGGTGTGTGCCAACCTCGCTACCCGCGGAGTGCACGATGTGTTCATCGTGTGCTGTGACGGGCTCAAGGGTCTGCCGGAGGCTGTGGAAGCCACCTGGCCGGATTCGATGGTCCAGACCTGTGTCGTCCACCTGATCAGGGCAGCAAACCGGTGGGTGGCCTATGGAGATCGTAAGGCGGTGTCCGCCGAGTTGAAGAAGATCTACACCGCCCCCACCGAGCAAACCGCTCTGGCGGCGTTGACGGAGTTCGAGGCCTCCGAGCTGGGGGAAAAGTATCCGCAGTCAGTCAAGGTGTGGCGCGATGCGTGGGACCGGTTCATCCCGTTCCTTGAGTTCCCACCGATGGCTAGGAAGGTGATCTACACCACGAACTCGATTGAGTCGATGAACAACGAGCTGCGTAAAGCCACCCGGAATCGGGTGCAGTTCACCAACGATGAGTCTGCGATCAAAACCGTGTGGTTGATGATCTGCAACATTGAGGACAAACGGGCCGCCAAGCGTGCTAAGCAGGGCAAACGGGTCGCGGCGACCAGCGGCCGGCTGATCGAGGGCAGGCGGGTGACGAACTGGAAGCAGGCCATCAACCAGATGTCTGTGGCTTACCCTGACCGCTTCGAGCCCTACCTCTAATAATCACGCCCCACACACAAACAACTTGACACGCTCTACCCATGCACTGTGTAGAGCAAGCACGGTTACGGCGAACGTTCGCCTCCGAGATCACGGTAGAGGGCGCTGAACTCGTCGTCGGCGGACCATCTGGCACAGACACGGAACTTTCGCTGACCGTTCCAATCCAGGCGTCAAAGGACACTTTCTTCTGGCAACGCAGTGTTCCTGTCGCAGTGACTCGAGTACGTTTCTACAGCGGTTCCGCCAAAGGTCAGCGCCTGCTGTAAATTCTTCAGCATGACCCAGCGACCATTTCTGCTCCTGAGCACCCGGCCGGAGGATGAAACGGCTGCCGAGGAGCTGAACAGCTTTGCCACTGCAATGGGCCTTCCCGCAGCGGCCATCGAGCAACGCCGTGTTGAGGCTGCGCCGCTGGGTGAGGTTCGCTTCGAGGACTACTCGGGCATCATCCTCGGCGGAAGCCCATTCAACAACACCGACTTGAGCAAGTCCCAACTGCAGCTACGGGTCGAGCGTGAAATCGGCACACTTGTCGCAGCGGCTGTTGCCCGTGACTTTCCACTCATGGGTGCCTGCTACGGCATCGGAGCGATCGGCACAGCCATCGGAGCCCGACTCGGTAACAGGTTTGCCGAGGATGCGGGTACAGTCGAGCTCTTATTGAACGAGGCGGGGGCAATTGACCCGATTCTCGATGGTGTGCCGGGCACATTCACCAGCATCGTCGGCCATAAGGAGGCGGTTGAAACACTGCCGGAGGGAGCGACTGTGCTGGTGACGGGGCAACACTGCCCAATCCAGATGTTCCGGGTGAAAAGCAACATCTACGCCACACAGTTTCATCCGGAGCTTACGGCTGAGGCACTCGAACTCAGGCTGAGGGTGTATGCGGACCGCGCCTACTTCGATCCCACCGAGTTGGATTCGATCCTGACTACTGCCTACGCCGCGGATTTCAGCTCGAATAACCGCGTGATGGAAAATTTCGCGCGCCGCTATCGCCGGAACTAGACGCTGCTAGAGGTCCTCGCCGGCCTGGATGCGGTCGATAACCCGCTTCGCCTCAGCCAGTCCGAGACCTGTCTCAATGCGCAGCTGTTTGATGGCGGCGATTGTTTTGCCCTCCGCCAGCAGCCGGCGAACCTCACCGGATGCGAGGGGTTTGCGCTCGGGTGTCGCGATCCCCGCCTGCTTGGATAGGGCGGCGACGCTGCGTTCGAGCTCGGCTACGCGCACGGTGAGGCGGTCGATGGCCTGTCGGGAATCATTTCCGAAGAACATGGCGCAACGGTATCAGGCCAGTTCAACAATCTCCATGTATTCGTCATTCCATAAATCCTCGTCACCTTCGGGCATGATGATGACCCGCTCCGGCTCCAGCGCCCGCACCGCGCCCGGGTCGTGGGTGACCAGCACCACCGCGCCAGTGTAGGTTTTCAGCGCGTCCAGCACCTGCTCGCGCGACTGGGGGTCGAGGTTGTTGGTGGGCTCGTCGAGAAGCAGCACGTTCGCGCGCGAGGAGACGAGCGTCGCCAGCGCGAGGCGGGTCTTCTCGCCGCCCGAGAGCGTCCCGGCCGGCTGGTCGAGCTTGTCGCCGGAGAACATGAACGCACCGAGCAGGCCGCGAAGGTCCTGCTGGCCCGCGTCAGGGCAGGCCGCGATCGTGTTCTCCCACACCGAGCGCTCGCCGTCGATCGTGTCGTGCTCCTGCGCGAAGTAGCCGATCTTCAGCCCGTGGCCCGACACCAGACCGCCCTCGCCGTCCGTGCGCTCCACCCCAGCGAGCAACTTGAGCAGAGTCGTCTTACCCGCGCCGTTGGTGCCCAGCACCACCACGCGCGAGCCCTTATCGATCGCCAGGTCCACCCCGGCGAACACCTCGAGCGAGCCGTACATCTTGGTTAGGCCCTTGCCGTACAGCGGAGTCTTGCCGCACGGCGCGGGCTCCGGAAAGCTGATGGCGGCGACCTTGTCGGCGACGCGGACGTCGTCAAGCGAGCCCATCATCCGTTCCGCGCGCGCCAGCATCTGCTTCGCGGCCGACGCCTTCGTGGCCTTCGCCCCCAGCTTCGCGGCCTGCTTCTGCAGCGCCGAGGCCTTCTTTTCGGCGTTCGCGCGCTCGCGGCGCCGCCGCGCCTCGTCAAGGGCCCGCGCGTCCTTGTACTTGGAAAAGCTCATGTTGTAGACGTCGGCCTCGGCGCGCACCGCGTCGAGGAACCACACCTTGTTGCAGACGTCGTCAAGCAGGTCGACGTCGTGCGAGATCATGATCAGCCCGCCCTCGTGCTTGGACAAAAAGCCGCGCAGCCAGCTAATGGAGTCGGCGTCGAGGTGGTTGGTGGGCTCGTCGAGAAGCAGCGTCGTGGTCGACTTACCCGAGCCATTGTTGGCGGCGAACAGGATTTGGGCGAGCTCGACGCGGCGGCGCTGCCCGCCCGACAGGGTTTTTAACGGCTGGTCGAGGATGCGCGCCGGCAGGCCTAGGTTGTCGCAGATCTGCGCCGCCTCCGCGTCGGCCTCGTAGCCGCCGAGCGCCTGGAATCGCTCCTCCAGGCGCGAGTATTTGGCGATGGCCTTGTCGCGCTGCGTCCCCTCGAGGCGTTCCATCAGCTCCTGCTGCTTGTCCATCCCGCGGCGGATCTCGTCGAGCCCGCGCGCCGAGAGCACCCTGTCGCGCGCCGTCTGGTCGATATCACCCTCCTTGGAGTCCTGCGGGAGGTAACCGATGTCGCCGGAGCGGATCACCGAACCGCCGTACGGCTCGGTCTCCCCCGACAGAATGCGCATCGTCGTGGTCTTGCCGGCGCCGTTGCGCCCGACCAGGCCGATGCGGTCACCCGGCTGGACCCGCAGATGCTGGCCGGGGGCACTGAGCAGGGTGCGCGCGCCGACGCGAACTTCGAGGTCTTGGGTAACAATCACGGGGAACTACTGTACCAACCAGGTGCCCGAACACAGTGACCGTGCTGGCTGCGATGCAAAAACGATTGGTGGCTGTAACCGATTGGTTTAAAAACCGCGGACAAAGAGTAGACGAAAGTACATAGACAGTTATGTCGGTAGAAGGATAGTTTTTAAGTTGCGCTGCAACCACTTGGTTCTTGCCTCACTCGGTCACTAGGAGCGGAGGGGACGAACACACAGTGCACGTTCGAGCCACCTACCATGGCTTCTCTACGTACGGCACAGTGGGATGAGTTGCCAAGATCGCGATCGAGGGTGGCGCAACGGGACTAGCGTCCGGTTTGGTCAATTGTTAGGAGCGGGACGATGCAACTATTCAAGGTTTAGGAATCTCGCTGGTCTTTCTGTTCCTAGTTGCGATCCTGTGGGCAGCGGCTTTCTATGTATTCGATGTCCACAAAGCGCCTTTTTGGGCAAAGACCGCGTCCATCACCTTCGTGGGCGCTCCGTGGTTCATCTACCTCGTTAGCTGGATGAAAGAGCGGTAGCGGCGGGGAGATACCCCGCGGCCCGGATGCGAGGCCTAGACCGCGAACCCGAGCGCGCGCAGCTGCTCGCGGCCCTCCTCGGTGATCATCTGCGGGCCCCACGGCGGCATCCACACCCAGTTGATCACGACCTCGTCGACGTCGGTGTTCGCCGTGATCGCGGTGGTGGTCTGGTCCTCGATGACGTCGGTCAGCGGGCAGGCGGGCGAGGTGAGCGTCATGTTGATGATCGCCTTGGTGGCGTCATCCTCCTCCTCGATCCACAGGTCGTAGACCAGACCGAGGTCGACGACGTTGATGCCCAGCTCCGGGTCGATCACATCGTGCATGTACTCGGCCGCCTCGCCGGCGAGCTTGATCTGCTCCTCGGTCTGCGGCGGGCGCTGCCCCGCGCCCTCAAAGTTGGATTCAGCCATTGTTGTCTCCTTCATTTTCGAGCGCGTCCGCGGTGGCGGCCTGGAAGGCCTTCCACCCCAGCAGCGCGCACTTGACTCGGGCGGGGAACTTTGCGACGCCGCCGAACGCGACGCCGTCGCCGATCACCTCGGGGTCGCCCTCAACCGTCCCGCGCGAGGTAACCATCTCCTCGAAGGCCGCCAGCTTCGCCAGCGCCTCGCCGAGGCTCAGGCCGATGATCTCTTCCGCCATCACGCTTGTCGACGCCTGCGAGATCGAACACCCCGTCGCGTCGTACGAGACATCGGCCACGGTGGCGTTGTCGTCGGAAAGCGAAACGCGCAGGGTGATCTCGTCGCCGCACGATGGGTTGACGTGGTGCACCTCGGCGTCGAACGGGTCGCGCAACCCGGCGTGCTGCGGGTTCTTGTAGTGGTCGAGGATGACCTCTTGGTACATCGCTTCTAGGTTCATGCGCCGAAGAACTCCTTCGCCTTGCCGATGGCCGCGACGAGCGCGTCGACCTCGTCCAACGTGTTGTACAGGTAGAAGCTCGCCCGCGAGGTCGCCTGCACCTCAAGGCCGCGGTGCGCCGGCCACGCGCAGTGGTGCCCGGTGCGAATCGCGACGCCCTCGGAGTCGAGCACCTGGCCGAGGTCGTGCGGGTGAACGCCGTCGACCGTAAAAGCGATGGCGCCGCCGCGCTTCTCGGCGGTAAGCGGGCCGGCGATGGCCAGGCCCTCGTTGCCCTGCATCTTTTCCAGCGCGTAGGCGGTCAGCTCGTGCTCGTGGCGCGCCACGGCCTCCATGCCCACCTCGGTGAGGAAGTCGACGGCCGCGCCGAGACCCACGACCTGGCTGGTCATCTGGGTGCCCGCCTCGAAGCGCTGCGGCGCCGGCGCGTAGGTGGAGCCCTCCATCTTCACCACCTCGATCATCGAGCCACCGGTGAGAAACGGCGGGAGCTTGTCCAGCAGGTCGCCCCTGCCGTACAGCACGCCGACGCCCGAGGGGCCGCACATCTTGTGGCCGGAGAACCCGGCGAAATCCACGCCCAGCTCGTGGAAGTCCACCGGCATGTGCGGAACCGACTGGCACGCGTCCAGCACGGTCAGCGCGCCGACCGCCTTGGCGCGGCGCACCATCTCCGGCACATCGGCGTGCGCACCGGTCACGTTCGACTGGTGCGTAAACGCCACCACCTTCACGCTCTCATCGAGCTCGAGCGAGTCGAGGTCGATGCGGCCGTCCGGGGTCATCGCGTACCACTTCAGGGTTGCGCCCGTGCGCCGCGCCAGCTCCTGCCAGGGCACGAGGTTGGCGTGGTGCTCGAGCTCGGTGACCACGATGGTGTCGCCCTCGCCGACGCGGAGGCTGCCGGCGCGGTCGTCGCCAAGCACGAAGGCGACGGCGTTGAGCGCCTCGGTCGCGTTCTTGGTAAACGCGATCTCGTGGCCCTGCGCGCCCACGAACGCGGCGATCTTCTCGCGCGCGGACTCATAGGCGTCGGTCGCCTCCTCGGCGAGCTGGTAAGAGCCGCGGTGGACCGGCGCGAAGGTGTTTAGAACGAAGTCCCGCTCAGCGTTCCACACGCGCTCCGGGCGCTGCGAAGTCGCGCCGGAGTCGAGGTAGACCAGCGGCTTGCCACCGCGAACCGTTCGGGACAGGATCGGAAACTCGGCGCGGATGGCGTCCACGTCGAGCGTTCCGTCTGGGTGTGTATAGACCATTAGATAAACTTCTCGTAGCCCTCAGACTCGAGGACGTCGGCCAGCTCAGCGCCGCCGGTGGTGACGATCTTGCCGTCGGCGAAGATGTGGACGAAGTCCGGGGTGACATAGTTCAGGATGCGCTTGTAGTGGGTGATCATGAGCACGCCACCGTTGGTTTCCTCCTGGTAGCGGTTGATGCCATCGGAGACGATGCGCAGCGCGTCGACGTCGAGGCCGGAGTCGGTCTCGTCCATCACGGCAAACTTCGGCTTCATCAGCGCGAGCTGCATGACCTCGTGGCGCTTCTTCTCGCCGCCCGAGAAGCCCTCATTGACCGAGCGCTCGGAAAAGGATGCGTCCATCTGCAGGGAGTCGCGCGCTGCGTTGAGCTCGCTGACCCACTCCCGCAGCTTGGGTGCCTCGCCGCGCACGGCGGTCACGGCGGAGCGCATGAAGTTCGACGAGGAGACGCCGGGGACCTCAACCGGGTACTGCATGGCCAGGAACAGGCCCGCGCGGGCACGCTCGTCGACCTCCATCTCCAGCAGGTTCTCGCCGTCGAGGAGCACCTCGCCGTCGGTCACCTCGTACTTCGGGTGGCCGGCGATGGTGTAGGCCAGGGTGGACTTGCCGGAGCCGTTCGGGCCCATGATGGCGTGGGTCTCGCCGGACTTGATGGTCAAGTTGACGCCCTTGAGAATCGGGGTCGGCTCCTGGCCCTCTTCGTTCGGCAGGACGTTAGCGTGCAGGTTCTTGATTTCGAGAGTAGACATACGTGTTCTTTCCGTTTCTGAGGTGGGCAGGGGTTAGAGGTTTGCGTGCTCGAGCTCGCCGGAAACCCGGGCGATGAGCTCGTCGCGGACGGACTCCACCGGGATCTTGTTGAGGACCTCGTTGAAGAAGCCGCGGATGATCAGGCGCGTCGCCTCTTCCGTCGGGATGCCTCGGGCACGCAGGTAGAACACCTGCTCCTCGTCGAAGCGGCCGACCGTTGCGGCGTGGCCTGCGCCGGCGATCTCGCCGGTCTCGATCTCCAGGTTCGGGATCGCGTCGGCGCGGGCGCCGTCGGTAAGCACCATGTTGCGGTTGGTCTCGTAGGTGTCGGTGCCCTGGGCCTCCGCGCGGATCAGCACGTCGCCCACCCAGCAGGTGCGAGCGTCCGGCTTGTCCGAGTTCTTGTCTCCCTGCAGCGCGCCCTTGTAGAGCACGTTGGAGCGGCAGTTGGGCACGCTGTGGTCCACCAGCAGCCTGTTCTCGATGTACTGGCCGTCGTCGGCGAAGTACACGCCGGTCAGCTCCACGTCGCCACCCGGGGCGGTGAACTTCACGCGCGGGGTGACGCGGGTGACCTCGCCGCCGAAGCTGGCAACGGTGTGGCGCAGGGTCGCGTCGCGGCCCACCACGATCGACTGCGCGCCGAGGTGAACGGCGTCGTCGGCCCACTCCGTGTCGACGACCGCGTAGACGCGCGAGTTGTCGCCGATCAACCAGTTGACGTTGTCGGCGTGGGTGCCGGAGCCGGTGTAGCGCACGATCACGGTCGCCGCGGAGTTGACACCGGACTCAACGAGAACGGTGGCGAACGTCGTGGCGTCCAGGCCCGCGCCGGTGATGGTCACCGTGACGGGCTCGGTGAGCTCGGCGTTGTCCGGGATCTTCACGATCGTGCCGGAGGTCGCCCCCGTCCACGCCTGCGCGGCGACGCGGTCGACGGGGCCGCCGGCGGCCTTGAGGCGGTCGTCGTCAGGCGAGACCGTCTCCACGATGACCTCGGACGGGCCCTCGACGTTGATGCGGGCGTCGGTAAGCGGCGCGAAGGTGCCGTTGTGGAGGCCGCGCAGGCGGCGCAGCGAGATGAAGCGCCAATCCTCGTCGCGACCGCCCGGAACGGCGAAGTCGTCGACGTTGTAGGAGACGGGCATATCGCCCTTGTTGTTGACGCCGGAGGCGTTCTTAACAGCGGTATCCGCCATGGGTTAACCCACCGATCCTTCCATTTGCAGTTCGATAAGACGGTTGAGCTCGAGGGCGTACTCCATCGGCAGCTCCTTGGCGATCGGCTCGACGAAGCCGCGGACGATCATCGCCATCGCCTCTTCCTCCGCGATGCCGCGCGACATCAGGTAGAACAGCTGCTCCTCGCTGACCTTCGACACCTTCGCCTCGTGGCCGAGGGTGACGTGGTCGTTGCGGATGTCGTTGTACGGGTAGGTGTCCGAGCGCGAGATATTGTCCACCAGCAGCGCGTCGCACTCGACGTTGGACGCGGAGTGGTGGGCGTTCTGGTTGATCTGCACCAGGCCGCGGTAGGCCGCGCGGCCGCCGCCGCGGGCAACCGACTTGGACACGATCGACGACGACGTGTGCGGCGCCATGTGCGTCATCTTCGCGCCGGTGTCCTGGAACTGGCCCTCGCCAGCGAACGCCACGGAAAGGACCTCACCCTTGGCGTAGGGGCCGGTCATCCACACGGCCGGGTACTTCATGGTTACCTTCGACCCGATGTTGCCGTCGACCCACTCCATGGTCGCGCCCTCTTCGGCCTTGGCGCGCTTGGTCACTAGGTTGTAGACGTTGTTCGACCAGTTCTGGATGGTGGTGTAGCGGCAGCGTCCGCCCTTCTTCACGATGATCTCGACCACCGCGGAGTGCAGGGAGTCGGACTTGTAAATCGGCGCGGTGCAGCCCTCGACGTAGTGCACGTAGGCGTCCTCGTCGACGATGATCAGGGTGCGCTCGAACTGGCCCATGTTCTCCGTGTTAATGCGAAAGTAGGCCTGCAGCGGGATGTCCACGTGGACCCCCGGCGGCACGTAGATGAAGGAGCCACCAGACCACACGGCGGAGTTAAGCGCGGAGAACTTGTTGTCGCCGGCCGGGATCACCGAGCCGAAGTACTCCTTGAAAATGTCCTCTTGCTCGCGCAGGGCGGTGTCGGTGTCGACGAAGATAACGCCCTTCTCCTCCAGGTCCTCGCGGATCTGGTGGTAGACCACCTCGGACTCGTACTGCGCTGCCACGCCCGCGACCAGGCGCTGCTTCTCCGCCTCGGGGATGCCGAGCTTGTCGTAGGTGTTCTTGATGTCCTCGGGCAGATCCTCCCACGAGGTGGCCTGCTTCTCGGTCGAGCGGACGTAGTACTTGATGTTGTCGAAGTCGATGCCGCTCAGGTCAGCGCCCCAGGTCGGCATGGGCTTCTTCTCAAAGACCTCGAGCGCCTTCAGGCGCTGGTTAAGCATCCACTCGGGCTCTTCCTTGATGCGGGAAATGTCCTTGACCACATCTGGGCTCAGGCCGCGGCGCGCGGCGGCGCCGGCGGCGTCAGAGTCGTGCCAGCCGTAGTTGTAGGCGCCAATGGACTCAATAATTTCGTCGTCGTTCATCGGCCTTTCCAGGCCGGGTGCGGGAGTTGTCTCAGTCAAGATCTCCGCTCCTTTCGGTGTGTGTCTCGCGCGCTGCGTCGGTTTTGCCCACAGCGACGAGGGGAATGTTGGTCGTGCAAATTCCGTTTCCGTCCGCGATCATGGCGAGCGGTTGAACGTGCTTTCCGACGAGCTCCGAGATGGCCTCGTGCTCCGCCTCGCAGATTTCCGGGTGCCGGGCGGCGACGGCCGATACCGGGCAGTGGTGCTGGCAGATCTGGATACCCATCCCCGCCCGCGTCACTGTCGCGGCGTAGCCATTGTCGTCGAGCGCGTCCGCGAGGTCGCGGGCGACCGCCTCGATGTCCTCGCCGGACTCGGCTGCGGATTCGACGCCCTCGAGGATCTTGTCGATCCTCGCGCGCGCCAGCTCCTTGACAGCCTCATCGCCGCCGATTTGTCGCACGATGTCGATCGCGTCGGCGGCGAGGCTATCGTACTGGCTGCCGAAGTGCTCGCGGCCTTCGTCGGTCAGGCGGTAGTGTTTCGCCGGCCGGCCGCGGCTGGCCTCCTCCCCCGCTACCGGGTTCGGTTCGCACGTCTCTGCGAGCTGGTCGTCTACCAGTTTGTCCAGGTGGCGTCGTACACCTGCGGCGGAGAGGCCGAGGTGGACTCCGAGGTCGGCGGCGCTGACGGGGCCGTGCTTAAGCAGCAGCGACATCACCTCGCGGCGCGTTTGCCCGCCGATGGAGCGCGTCTGTTCCGCATTGCGAGCCATGTCCACACCTCCGATCCTTGGGTCCACTTCGAGTTTTCTCATTCGCCTTTATCCAACACTAGTGTGTTCAAATTAATTCCGCATGTGAGCCCCCGTCGCAGGTGCCTCGTTTTGTAGACTCCTCGGTTGTGAACGTCCTTCCGCGGGTTTTGCCCAGGCTGGGCCGGCCCGGGTCGCGCTCGGCAGAGCTCCACGAAAGCTCGCTTGGCGACGCCCGCCCCGCCCAAGCGTCCCGAGCGTCGGTAGCCGAGCTCAACCGCTTCGCTGTGCTGCGCTTCATCGGGCTCGTGGGCACGATCCTCATGGGCCTCGGCGGCCTCGGCGGCGGGGCGCTGCCCGTGGTGGACAACCCGTACGTGCTCTTCCCCGGCGGCGCCGTGATGGGACGCATGCTGCAGACCTCCTCCTCGCTGATCCTCATCGGCGTGGGCCTGCTCGTAGTCGCGTGGGTGCTCATGGCGCCGTTCGTCGGCGCGGGCAGCACCCCCGCTCGGGTGGGCAAGGGCGTGATCGTGCGCACCTTTGTCGCCTGGGTCATCCCGCTGATCCTGACAGCTCCGCTTTTTACCCAGGACATCTACTCCTACCTGGCGCAGGGCTCGATTGTGCGCCAGGGCCTCGACCCGTACGCCGCGGGCCCTGTCGAGATCCTGGGCACCGAGAACCACCTGGCGCGCTCCGTGCCGTTTATCTGGGCGCAGTCGCCGAGCCCTTACGGGCCCGTGGCGCTGGGCATCTCCGCGGCAGTGTCGTGGCTGACGCACGATTCCATCGTGCTCGGTGTTATCGGCCACCGCCTGGTGTCGCTGGTGGGGATCGGCGCCGCCGCGTGGGGCGTGGTGGCGCTTGCACGCCGCTGCCGCGTCTCCCCCGCCGCGGCGCTGTGGCTGGGTGTGCTCAACCCGCTGACCATCCTGCACCTGGTCGGCGGCATCCATAACGAGGCCATCCTGCTTGGCTTCCTGCTTGTCGGGATGGAGTTGGGCCTGCGCGGGATCGACGCCCTCGGCCCGCGCAACGCCGCCGCCGCGGGCCTGCTTGTGGCAAGCGGGGCCCTCGTCACCTGCGCGGGGCTGGTCAAGGTCACGGGCTTTATCGCCCTCGGATTCATCGGCATGGCGCTGGCGCGGGCGTGGTCGTCGCGGCTGCCCGGGGTGGCGTCGATCGCCCTCGCCGCCGCCACGCAGGCCGCGCTCATGGTCGCCACCACGGTGGTTTTCTCGCTGCTGACCGGCATCGGTTTCGGCTGGGTGACGGGCCAGGGAGGGGCGGCGTCGATACGCAGCTGGCTCTCGGTTACCACCGATGTCGGGGTCATCGCGGGCAACATCGGAATGCTGCTGGGCCTCGGCGACCACATCGAGGCCATGCTGGCGATCACGCGCGGGGCGGGCCTAATAGTCGCCGCCGCGTTCATGATCCGCATGCTGTGGGCGACCTACCGCGGCACGATCCACCCGGTCGGGGGCCTGGGCGTGGCCACGCTCGTGCTGGTGATCCTCTTCCCCGTCGTCCACCCCTGGTACCCGCTGTGGGCCATCCTGCCGCTGGCGGCGTGGGCCAACCGTCTGTTCTTCCGCGCCGCGGTGGTCATCTACAGCGCGGTGTTCAGCTTCCTCGTGCTGCCGCGCGGCCTGGCGCTGAACCCGGGAGCGGTGATCACCATCTACACAATCGCCGCCACCGGCTTCGCTGTGATCTGCGCTGTCGGCTGGTGGTGGTACCGGCGATTCGGTCGCAGGAGTCTAAACTAGCCAGCCATGAGTGATGCACTTGTCCTGGACAACGTTTCCAAGACATACCGCGACATCGTGGCCGTAGACGGCCTCTCTTTCACCGCCGCCCGCGGTGAGATCCTTGCACTCCTCGGCCCCAACGGTGCGGGCAAAACCACCACCGTCGAGATGTGCGAGGGCTTTACCAAACCCACCAGCGGCAGAATCTCTTTACTGGGTCTCGACCCGTCCGCCGAGCCCGAGAAGGTGCGCTCGCGCATCGGCATCATGCTGCAAGGTGGCGGCTCCTACTCCGGCATCCGCGTCCGCGAAATGCTCGAGCTCACCGCCCGCTACAACGAAGACCCCCTCGATCCGGACTGGCTAATCGACCTGCTTGGCCTGCGCGGGGTGGAAAAGACCACCTACCGGCGCCTCTCGGGCGGCCAGCAGCAGCGACTGTCTCTGGCGCTGGCGATGATCGGGCGCCCTGAGCTGATCTTCCTCGACGAGCCGACCGCCGGGATGGACGCCCAATCGCGCCTCGCGGTGTGGGACATCATCTCCGCGATGAAGCGCGACGGGGTCACCGTGATCCTAACCACCCACCTCATGGACGAGGCCGAAGCGCTCGCCGACAAGGTCGTCATCATCGACCGCGGCGCCGTCGTCGCCCAAGGCACCACCGCCGAGCTGACCAGCCACGACTCCTTCCCGCTGATCACGCTCAGCACCGACCGCGAGCTCGCCATCGCGCCGCTTAACGACGCCCTGTCCGCGCACTCCCTGACCGTCCAAGCCACCCGGCCGCTGCGCTACCAGATCTCAGGCGGAGCGACTCCGGAGGTCGTCGCCACGCTCGCGCGCGAAGCCTACGCCCAGGGCGTTTTGCTGCGCGAGTTCAGCGTCGCGCACCGCACGCTCGAGGACGTTTTCCTCGACATTACCGGCCGCGAGCTGCGCAGCTAGGAAAGGATCAGCATGGCTCTAGAACTTGCCGAAGGCACGTTTACCCCGCGCCCCCGCCGCGCTTCCGTAACCCGGATGGCGCTGGCGCAGGGGCGCATCGAGGCGTTGCTCATGCTGCGCCACGGTGAGCAGCTGCTGCTCAACCTGATCATCCCCGCTGTGATCCTCGTCGCCGCCGCGAAGCTGCCGATCCCCGGGGCTGACTCGCCCGCGCGCCTCGACCACCTCGTGCCGGTGGTGTTTGCCGTGGCGGCGAGCAGCGCGGGCTTTACCGGCCAGGCGATCGCGCTGGCGTTCGACCGCCGCTACGGCGCGCTCAAGCGCACCGGCGCCTCCGGGGTGCCGGCATGGACGATCATCGCGGGCAAGATTCTCGGCGTGCTGGCGATGGTGGCAGTCCAGATCGTCGTCCTCGGCGCGATCGCCGTCGCCTTGGGTTGGCGCGTCCCCGTCGGCGGCGCCCTGTTCTGCGGGGTGACGCTGCTGCTCGGCGTGGCGTGTTTCACCGCCCTGGGGTTGCTGCTCGGTGGCACCATGAATTCCGAGCTCGTCCTCGCCCTGGCCAACCTGCTGTGGCTGATTTTGGTCGGTATCTTGGGGTGGGTCACTTACTCTGGCAACCTGGTCGAGGCCGGCTGGTACAACCTGGTGCCCACCGTCGCCCTGGCGGGTGCGCTGACGCAGGCGCTGCACCTGAGCGTGGACTCCGGGGCGTGGATCGCGCTAACGGTGTGGGTGGCTGTCGCCGTCACCGCCGCCGCCCGCTGGTTCCGCTTCGATGGCTAGAACGGCCGAGGCGTGGGTTAAGCTAAGAATCAATCTTAAGTTTGATACGTGGAAGGTACCGGTGTTGACGTGAACACCCCTGTTAAGACGACCGTGGGCCCATCCCTGAAGCTGCAGCGCGTCCTCGCGATGATCCTGCTCCTGTGCCAGGGCGGCATCACGGTGACCGGCTCGCTCGTGCGCGTCACGGGCTCGGGCCTCGGCTGCAACACCTGGCCGCTGTGCCACGAAGGCTCGCTCGTGCCCGTGCCGGGCGCCGCGCCCGCGATCCACCAGGCCATCGAGTTCGGCAACCGCATGCTGGCCTTCGTCGTCGCGGCGGCTGCGGTCGCCGTGACGGTGGCGGTGTACAGGGCGCAGCGCCGCTGGCACGTCAAGCTACTGGGCTTGCTCTCCATCGCCGGCGTGGCGCTGCAGGCGCTACTCGGCGGGATCTCCGTGCTGGTCAACCTGCACTGGTGGGCGGTGGCCGTGCACTTCCTGCCCTCGATGGTGCTGGTCTGGATCGCAGCCGTGCTCTACATGCGCATCAGTGAGCCGGATGACGCGCCCGTCGTCACGCGCTACGACGGTAGCGCCCGCACGGCCGTGGTCGTCGCGGCTGTCGCGATGAGCTTCGTGCTGGTGACCGGCACGATGGTCACCGGCTCGGGCCCGCACTCGGGCGACAGCGGGGTCGGCATGGAGGGCCGTTTGGCACTCGACACCGAGATCCTCGCCTACGTCCACGCCGCGTGCATGTACATCTACCTCATTTCCACGCTCGTCGGCGTTTACCTGCTGCGCCGTTCGCAGGCGCCGAAGGACGCGTTCAACACCGCCTTGGTGCTCGTCGCCATGATCGTCGTCCAGTGGGCCGTGGGCGTAACCCAGTTCTACCTCGGCGTTCCGCGCTGGACTGTGCCGTTGCACATCGCCATGTCCTCGGTGATCGTCGCCTTTAGCGCCTTCCTCTGGGCGCACGGCAAACGCCGGATGGCCTAAACGGGGCTCCGGTAACGTGGGGGCCATGAAGGCGATCTACGTTACCCAGCACGGCGGGCCCGAGGTTCTCACCTACACGGACCGCCCCGACCCGGAGCCGACCGAGGCGCACGTTCTCGTCGAGGTGCTCTACGCGGGTGTCAACTACATCGACACCTACTTCCGCTCTGGCACCTACGACCAGGAACTGCCCTACATCCCCGGCACCGAGGGGTGCGGCCGCATCATTGCCGACCCCGCCGGTGAAATCGCCGAGGGCACGCTGGTCGCCTGGCACAGCGCCCCCGGCTCGTACGCCGAGAAGGTGTGCGTTCCCCGCAACCGCCTCGTCGCGGTGCCGCAAAGCATCGATCCCGCGGTCGCGGCGTCGATGCTGCTCCAAGGCATGACGGCGCACTACCTTCTGCACGGCACCCGCGAGACGAAGCCGGGCGACACGATGGTGATTACCGCTGGCTCCGGCGGGGTCGGGCTCGTGCTGACTCAACTGGCTGCCGCCGCCGGCGCGGTGGTCTACTCCGTGACCTCGACCGAGGAGAAGGAGAAGCTCGCCTACGACGCGGGCGCAACGCAGGTGTTTCGCTACGATACTTTCGCCGAGGACGTCAAGGAAGCCAACGGCGGAAAGGGCGTGGACGTGATCTACGACGGCGTGGGCAAGGACACCTTCGCCCAGGCCCTCGACGTCTGCCGCCCGCGCGGGCTCGTCTGCTCCTTCGGCTCCGCCTCGGGCGACGTCGAGCCGTTCGTGATCCAGGAGCTGAACAAGCACGGCTCGCTGTTTCTCACCCGCCCGTCGCTGGCCGCCTACGTCGCCACTGACGACGAGTACCGCATGCGCGCCCAAGCGGTCGTCCGCGCGGTCGAGGAGGGAACCCTAACGTTTCGCATCCACGAGCCTTTTCCGCTTAGCGACGCCCGCCGCGCGCACGAGGAACTCCAGGCCCGCTGTACCTCGGGCTCGGTCGTGCTCAAGGTTGCTGAGGACGCTTAGAGGAAGTACTCCGCGACGGTTTGCCAGCCCAGCACCGCGTCGACTGACAGGGCGAGGAAGAGCACCGCGAGGTAGTTGTTCGACAGGATGAACAGCTTCAGCGGCTTGACGTCCTCGCCGCGCACGACGCCGTTGTGCAGCTTGGTCGCCATGACCAGGAATCCGGCGCCCGAGGTCACCGCGACAATGAGGTAGATCCACGAGGCGGCCGGGACCAGCAACAGCGAGGTCGCCACGGTCAGCCAGGAGTAGAAAACGATCTGGCGCGTCGTCTCCTGCGGGGTGGCCACGACCGGCAGCATGGGCACCTTCGCCTTGGCGTAGTCGTCCTTGTACTTCATGGCCAGCGCCCAGGTGTGCGGTGGTGTCCAGAAGAAGATGATCATGAACAGCACCACGGCCTGCCACCAGCGATCCGGCGAGCCATCGTTGACGTTGTCGCGCACCGCGGCCCAACCGACGAGGACCGGCATGCAACCGGCGGCGCCGCCCCAGATGACGTTCTGCCACGTGCGACGCTTCAGCCACTTGGTGTAGACGAAGATGTAGAACCAGTTGGTCAGCAGGATGAAAAACGCCGCGAGCCAGGAGTTGCAGACGAACCCGAGCCACAGAACGGACAGGGCGAGCAGCACCCAGGCGTAGATCGCGGCCTTGCGCTTGGTCACGGTGGCTCTCACCAGCGGGCGCGCCCGGGTACGGCCCATCTTCTGGTCAATGTCGTAGTCGGCGACCATGTTGAAGGTGTTCGCGGCCGCCGCACCCATCCACCCGCCGAGCAGCGTGCCCAGGATGAGCCACAGATCCACGCTACCGCGGTTGGCCTGGAGCATGGCGGGGATCGCAGCGACGAGGAGGAGCTCAATGACCCTCGGCTTCGTAAGCGCAAAGTAAGCCTTGATGGTCTCCAAGTAAACAACTCCTCCAGCAGAAACGGCCGCCCGGTACGGGAGGGCCAACATCACAGTAGTCGCACCGCGACGGCGAAAAGTTCCGCCCCCGCCCGAAACCGCGCGGGCGTCATACCTTCGGATGATGCTACCGCCACGGCGCAGTAACGGGTAATCCAGACACGCTCCACTGCCAACCGATAGGCTAGGCGGCGAAGATCACTAGCAAAACCACTCACGAACGACACAAGCGAGGAACAACGTGACCCAGTCGACCCTGCCCCCCGAATTGCACGCGATGACCGTCCGCAACTACCCGGACGATTGGACGCAAACGGATACGCGGGCCGTGGACACTGTACGCGTGCTTGCGGCGGACGCTGTCGAGAACTGCGGCTCGGGCCACCCGGGCACCGCGATGTCGCTCGCTCCCCTGGCGTACACGCTCTACCAGCGCGTCATGAACATCGACCCGCAGGACCCGCACTGGGTGGGCCGCGACCGCTTCGTGCTGTCCAACGGCCACTCGTCGCTGACCCAGTACATCCAGCTCTACCTCGGCGGGCTTGGGCTCGAGCTTGAGGACCTGAAGCAGCTGCGCACGTGGGGCTCGAAGACCCCGGGCCACCCGGAGTACAACCACACCAAGCACGTCGAGATCACCACCGGCCCGCTCGGCCAGGGCCTCGCCTCCGCAGTCGGCATGGCGATGGCGTCGCGACGCGAGCGCGGCCTCTACGACCCAGACGCTCCCGCCGGCGAGTCGCCGTTTGACCACTACATCTACGCCATCGCTGGCGACGGCTGCCTGCAGGAGGGCGTGACCTCCGAGGCCTCGTCGCTGGCGGGCACCCAGCAGCTGGGCAACCTCATCGTCTTTTGGGACGACAACCGCATCTCCATCGAGGACGACACGCAGATCGCGTTCACCGAGGACGTGATGAAGCGCTTCGAGGCCTACGGCTGGCAGACGCTGACCGTGGATTCCGGCGAGGACGTCGTCGCGATCGAGTCCGCCGTGGCGCAGGCGCAGGCCGAGACCGCCCGCCCGACGCTGATCCGCGTCAAGACCGTCATCGGCTACCCCGCCCCGAACCTGCAGAACACCGGCGCGGTGCACGGCGCGGCGCTTGGCGCCGAGGAGGTCAAGCTGGTCAAGGAGGCCCTGGGCTTCGACCCCGAGGTGACCTTCCCCGAGGAAGAGGCCGTGATCACCCACACCCGCAAGCTGACGGCACGCGCCAGCGAGAAGCGCGCCGCGTGGGAAGAGAAGTTCAACGCCTGGGCCGAGAACAACCCTGACAACGCGGCCCTGCTCGAGCGCCTCACCGCGCGCCGCCTGCCCGAGGGCTGGGACGCGGAGCTGCCAACCTGGGACGCCGACGAGAAGGGCCTGGCCACCCGCAAGGCCTCCGAGGCCGTGATCCAGGCGGCCGCCGCCGCACTGCCGGAGCTGTGGGGTGGCTCCGCCGACCTGGCCGGGTCCAACAACACCCTGATAAAGGGCGCAGCCTCCTTCGGCCCCGCAGAGATCACCACCGACATGTTCACCGCCGAGCCGTACGGCCGCAACCTGCACTTCGGCATCCGCGAGCACGCAATGGGCGCGATCATGAACGGCATCGCGCTCCACGGCGGCACCCGCGTCTACGGCGGCACCTTCCTCATCTTCTCGGAGTACCTCTACCCCGCGATCCGCGTCGCCGCCCTGTCCGGCATCGACGGCTACTACGTGTTCACCCACGACTCCGTCGGCCTCGGCGAAGACGGCCCCACCCACCAGCCGGTGGAAACCCTCGCGGCGCTGCGCGCCATCCCGGACCTCGCCGTGATCCGCCCCGCGGACGCGAACGAGACCTCCGCTGCGTGGAAGGCCGCGCTCGAGGGCAAGGAGCAGCCCAAGGCGCTCGCCCTGTCGCGCCAGAACCTGCCCGTGCTCGAGGGCACGAAGGAAAAGGCGTTCGAAGGCGTTGCCCGCGGCGCCTACGTGCTGGTTGAGGGCTCCAAGCCGACCCCGGACGTGATCCTCATGGCCACCGGCTCCGAGGTGCAGCTCGCTGTCGCCGCTGCTCGCGAGCTCGAGGGCTCCGGCGTCGCCGCGCGCGTCGTCTCCATGCCGTCGATGGAGTGGTTCCTCGAGCAGGACGACGACTACATCGCCGCCGTGCTGCCTCACGACGTCAAGGCCCGCGTCTCCGTCGAGGCGGGTGTTGCCATGCCGTGGCACCGCTTCACCGGCGACCACGGGCGCAACGTCTCGCTCGAGCACTTCGGCGCCTCCGCGCCGGGCCCCGAGCTCTTCGAGCGCTTCGGCTTCACCGCCGACGCCGTCGTCAACGCCGCCCGCGACTCCATCGCCAGCGCCACCGCCTAACCCTTAACCACACACGCAAAGGACTTAAAACCCCCATGACCTCGATTGACAAGCTGTACGAGATCGGAACCTCCACCTGGCTCGACGACCTCTCGCGGGATCGCATCACCACTGGAAACCTGGACGAGATTAAGGCGTCGAAAAGCATCAAGGGCGTCACCACCAACCCGGCGATTTTCGCTAAGGCCATGAGCGGTGGCAACGCCTACGACATTCAGCTCGCCGACCTGAAGGCGGCCGGCAGCGAGGTCGATGCGGCTGTGTACGCAATGAGCGTCAAGGACGTCCAGGATGCCTGCGACCTCTTCGCCGACGTCTTCGAGGCGACCGACGGCAAGGACGGGCGCGTGTCCATCGAGGTCGATCCGCGCTACGCCGCCGACGAGGAGCGCACCGTGGCGCAGGCGGCCGAGCTGGCGCAGCTGGTCGACCGCCCGAACGTGATGATCAAGATCCCCGCCACCGACGAGTCCCTGCCCGCCGTTACAGCGACCCTGGCCGCCGGCATCTCCGTCAACGTCACCCTGATCTTCTCCGTCGAGCGTTACCGCCAGGTTATCGACGCCTTCCGCGAGGGCGTGCGCCAGGCCGAGGCGAACGGGCACGACGTGTCGACAATCCACTCCGTGGCGTCGTTCTTCGTCTCCCGCATGGACACCGAGGTGGACAACCGGCTTGAGACGATCGGCACGCCCGAGGCGCTCGAGCTGCGGGGCAAGGCCGGCATTGCCAACGCGCGCCTGGCCTACCAGCTCTTCCTCGACGAGTTCTCCGACTCCAGCCAGTTCCCCGCGGGCACAAACAAGCAGCGCCCACTGTGGGCGTCGACCGGCGTGAAGAACCCGGACTACCCCGCCACCATGTACGTCACGGAGCTCGCGGGCCCCGACACCGTCAACACCATGCCCGAGGCGACGCTCGACGCGATGCTCGAGCAGGGCGAGGTGCGCGGCGACACGCTGACCGGAACCGCCGCCGAGGCGCAGGCGACCTTTGACAAGCTCGAGGCCGTGGGCATCGACTTGGACGACGTCGTCGCCGTGCTCGAGCGCGAGGGCGTGGAGAAGTTCGTCGACGCCTGGCAGGAGCTGCTCGACTCCATGGCACAGAATTTGAAGTAGTTTCGCGTTTTGTGCCCGCGCACCCGCGCGGGCACAGTACATTTGAACGAATCCCCAAAAATCTTTCCCATCTACCTATTACTCGAGGTGAACAACCGTGACGGACGAGGCCGTGTGGGTCAACCCGCTCCGACAGCCAGAGGACAAGCGCCTGCCGCGCATCGCAGGGCCGTCGGGAATGGTGATTTTCGGCGTAACCGGCGACCTCGCGCGCCGCAAGCTCCTGCCGGCGATCTACGACCTTGCCAACCGCGGCCTGCTGCCCGCCGGTTTCAGCCTCGTCGGCTTCGGCCGCCGCGAGTGGAGCAAGTCGGACTTCGAGGATTACGTGCGTTCGGCCGTCGAGAAGGGCTCGCGCACGCGCTTCAATGAGAACGTGTGGAACCGCCTCGCCGAGGGCATGCACTTCGTCACCGGCGCCTTCGACGACGACGAGGCCTTTGAGAAGCTCGCGGCGCTTCTGGCGGAGATGGACGCTAACCGCGGAACCGGCGGCAACTGGGCTTTCTACCTGTCCGTGCCGCCGGAGTACTTCTCCGACGTAGTCCACCAGCTCGACCGCTGCGGTATGGCCACCCCGACGGGCAACCAGTGGCGCCGCGTGGTCATCGAGAAGCCTTTCGGTCACGACCTCGCCTCCGCGAAGAAGCTCAACGAGGTGGTTAACCACGTCTTCCCCGAGCGCTCCGTGTTCCGCATCGACCACTACTTGGGCAAGGAGACGGTGCAGAACATCCTCGCGCTGCGCTTCGCTAACCAAATGTTCGAGCCGGTGTGGAACGCCAACTACATCGACCACGTGCAGATCACCATGGCCGAGGACATCGGCCTCGGCGGCCGCGCCGGCTACTACGACGGCATCGGCGCCGCCCGCGACGTGATCCAGAACCACCTGATCCAGCTGCTCGCGCTCGTGGCCATGGAGGAGCCCACCTCGTTCTCGCCGCGCCGCCTGCGCGCCGAGAAGCTCAAGGTGCTGCGCGCCACCACCGCCCTGGAGCCCTTCGACGAGACGACCGCGCGCGGGCAGTACGCGGCCGGCTGGCAGGGCTCGGAGAAGGTCATCGGCCTGCGCGAAGAAGACGGCTTCGACCCGGACTCCACCACGGAGACCTACGCGGCCTGCACCCTGAAGATCAACTCGCGGCGCTGGGCGGGCGTGCCGTTCTACCTGCGCACCGGCAAGCGCCTGGGCCGCCGCGTCACAGAGATCGCCCTGGTGTTCAAGCGCCCGCCCTTCCAGCCCTTTGCCAAGGGCCAGACCGACCTGCTGACCGCCAACGCTGTCGTGCTGCGCATCCAGCCGGACGAGGGCGTGCTCATGCGCTTCGGCTCCAAGGTCCCGGGCTCCACGATGGAGGTCCGCGACGTGAACATGGACTTCTCCTACTCCGAAGCCTTCACCGAGGAGTCCCCCGAGGCCTACGAGCGCCTCATCCTCGACGCCCTGCTGGACGAGTCGAGCCTCTTCCCCACCAACGAAGAGGTTGAGCGCAGCTGGGAGATCCTCGACCCCGTCCTCGAGCACTGGGCCGAAAACGGCCGCCCCGATGCTTACGCAGCCGGTACGTGGGGCCCCGAGTCTGCCGACGCGATGCTCGCGCGCACCGGCCGCCACTGGCGCAGGCCTTAAGCACGGTTTGACCGAGAATAGACGATTGAAAGAGGCCCGGAGATGATCATCAAACTCCCCGACACCACGACGCGCCAGATCACCGCGACCCTTCTGCAGGCGCAGGACAACTACTCGATGGCCACCGGCCGCGTGCTCACCCTGCTCGTGGTCGCCGCCGCGAGCGACGACGTCGACTCCATCCTGTTGTCCGTGCGCGACGCGACTCAGGAGCACCCGGCCCGCGTGCTGGTCATGCTGCTCGGCGACTCGGACGAGCCGACGAAGCTCGATGCCGAATGCATCCTGACCGCCGACGCGGGCGCCTCCGAGATGGTGGTGATGCACCTGCACGGCGAGCTCACCCAGAATCTCGACTCCGTGGTCACTCCGCTGATCCTGCCCGACACCCCAATCGCCGCCTGGTGGCCGACGACCGCCCCGGCGAACCCGGCCGAGGCGCCCCTGGGCAACATCGCGCAGCGCCGCATCACCAACGCGCGCCGCAACGTCTCCGGCAACGCGCTCCTGCGCCTGTCCAACGGCTACTCCGAGGGCGACTCCGACATGATGTGGTCACGCATCACCCCGTGGCGCGGAATCGTCGCATCCGCCGTGGACCGCCACCAGGGCGAGGACATCACCGCTGTGCACATTTCCGGACCCGTGGACAACCCGAGCGTCGACATCGCCGCCGGGTGGTTGGCGAGCTGCCTCGGCGTCGACGTGACCCGCAGCCCGGGCCCGAGCGCCTCCGAGATCATCGAGAACGTCCCCATCACCGAGCTGCGCCTGACCTACGACCGCGGCGACATCGTCGTCTCCGTCATGGACGAGCACAGCGTGCGCGTCTCCGTCCCGGGCAGCCCCGACTCCTACGTCGCCATGACCGCGCGCACCGACGCGGAGTGCCTGGCCGAGGAACTGCGCCACCTCGACCCCGACACCGCCTACGCCAACGCGCTCGACGGCATCTCCCACGTGCACGTCGTCTAACTCACGAAAGGCCCCACCCTCGCTCATGGTTACGGTTTCACAGTTCCCTGACCTCGATTCGCTTATCGACGCCGCCACCGAACGCTTTGCCCACACCATCAGCGCCATCCACGCCGACCCGGTCGGTGGCGTCAACGGTGACGGCACCGCCCGCGTCGTCCTCACCGGCGGCACCGCCGGCATCCGTTTTCTCGAGAACCTGCGCGATGTGACGATCGACTGGTCGCGCGTCTTCGTCTTCTTCGGCGACGAGCGCAACGTTGAGGTCACGCACGTGGACTCCAACGAGGGCCAGGCCCGCGCGGCGCTGCTCGAGCACGTCGCGATCCCCGAGGCCAACATCTACGGCTACGGTTTGACCGGCGGCGACATGGGTGAGGCGGTGCGGCGCTACGAACGCGACCTGGGCATTGCCGCGCCAGAGGGCTTCGACATCCACCTGCTCGGCATGGGTGGCGAGGGCCACATCAATTCCCTGTTCCCGCACACCCGGGCGGTGCGCGAAACCGAGCGCCTCGCGCTCGTGGTGACGGACTCGCCAAAACCCCCCGCCGACCGGGCAACGTTGACCCTGCCCGCCGTCGGGCGCGCCGAGCGCGTCTGGCTGCTGGTTTCAGGCGCGGAAAAGGCGGAGGCGGCCGCGCACGTGGCACGCGGCGCCTCCGCCGAAGAGTGGCCGGCCGCTGGGGCCGCCGGGCGCGAAGAGACCGTGCTCTTCGTCACCGAGGACGCTGCCCCCTAGCTAGACCGCGAAGGACTGCGCAAGGTTCAGTCCGATGATGCACGTGATCCAGATAACGGCGATCACAATGGTGTAGCGGGTCAGGTTGCGCTCGACGATCGTCGACCCGGACAGGTTAGCCTGCACGCCGCCGCCGAACAGGCTGGACAGGCCGCCACCTTTGCCACGGTGCAGCAGGACGAACACCGTCAGCAGGATTGCGGTGATGACCAAGACGATCTCTAGAGCCAGAATCATGGATTACACCTTACACGACTAGCGCACAGCGTTAGCCGCCGCCGCGGCCAGCTTCGCAAATTCCTGGCCGTCAAGAGACGCTCCCCCGACAAGGCCGCCGTCGACGTCGGGCTGCCCGACGATCTCGCCGATCGTGTCCACCTTGACGGAGCCACCGTAGAGGATGCGGATCGCGTCGGCGGTGGGGTCGTCGGCAAGCTCGCGAACCGTCTCGCGGATCGCCTTGCACACCTCCTGGGCATCGGCCGACGACGCGGTCTTGCCGGTGCCAATCGCCCACACCGGCTCGTACGCGATGACCGTGCGACCCAGCTCCACCGTGCCCAGGGTGGCCAGGGAGCGGCGGGTCTGCTCGACGACGTAGGCGACGTGCTCCGAGCGCTCGCGGACGTCCTCCGGCTCGCCGACGCACACGATCGGGCTGATGCCGTGCTCGAGCGCCTTGGCGGCCTTCGCCGCGACAAGCTCATCGGTCTCTCCGTGCTCGTCGCGGCGTTCCGAGTGGCCGACGACCACCCAGGAGCAGCCGAGCTTGGCCAGCATCGCGGCCGAGATGTCGCCGGTGTGCGCCCCGTTGTCGTGCGGGGAGACGTCCTGGGCGCCGTAGGTGATCTGCAGCTTGTCGCCGTCGACAAGCGTTTGGATCGAGCGCAGGTCCGTAAACGGCACCGTCAGCGCGATGTCGACGTACTCGTACCCGTCCTTCGGGAACGCGAACGTTAGCTTCTGGGCGCTTGAGATGGCCTCGAGGTGGTCGAGGTTCATCTTCCAGTTGCCCGCAATAAGCGGCTTCCGAGGCATGTGTAAAGTCCTTTCTAGTCTTACTTGCTCACGACGCTCACGCCGGGCAGTTCCTTGCCCTCGATGAGCTCGAGGGAGGCACCGCCGCCGGTGGAGATGTGGGTAAAGCCATCCTCGTCGAGGCCGAGCGCGCGTACCGACGCCGCCGAGTCACCTCCGCCGACCACAGTGAAGCAGTCGTTGTTCTTCGTCGCGTCGATCATCGCCTCCGCGACTGCCTTCGTTCCGTCCGCAAAGTTTGGGAACTCGAACACGCCCATCGGCCCGTTCCAGAACACCGTCTTCGCGTCCTTGATCGCCGCCACGTAGTTCTGCGCGGTCTCGGGGCCGATATCGAGAGACATCCAGCCCTCGTCGATGTCATCGAGGCCCACGACCTTCTTCTCGGCGTTCTTGTCGAACTCCGGCGCGATCGCGAGATCCACCGGCAGCACCAGCTTGTCGCCGTAGGTTTCGATCAGCTTGCCGCAGGTCTCGACCATGTCTTCCTGCAGCAGGGACTTCTGCACATTGTGGCCCTGCGCGGCGAGGACTGTGTAGCACATGCCGCCGCCGATAACGAGCTTGTCGGCCTTCTGCGCCAGCGCCTCGATCACGCCGAGCTTGTCGGAGACCTTGGAGCCGCCGAGCACGACGACGTACGGGTGGGCGGGGTTGTCCTTGACGATGTTAAGCGTCTCCACCTCCTTTTCCACTAGGTAACCGGCGTAGGCCGGGAGCTTCTTGGCCACGTCGTAGACCGATGCCTGCTTGCGGTGCACCACGCCGAAGCCGTCGGAGACGAACGCGCCGTCGTCGGCGGCGAGGTCGGCCAGCTCCGCGGCGAAGGCCTCGCGCTCGGCGTCGTCCTTGGAGGTCTCGCGGGCGTCGAAACGCACGTTCTCCACCAGTAGGATCTCGCCCTCCGTCAGGCCGTTCGCGCGCTCGTGGGCGTCCTCGCCGGAGACGTCAGAGGCCAGCGGGACGAACTGGCCGAGGCGCTCGGACAGGGCCTCGGCGACCGGCTTCAAGGAGAACTCCGGCTTGAACTCGCCCTTCGGGCGGCCCAGGTGGGCGGTGACGATGACCTTCGCGCCGCCGTCGAGAAGCGCCTTGAGCGTCGGGATGGAGGCGTCGATACGCCCGGCGTCGGTGATGTTGCCCTCGTCGTCGAGCGGGACGTTGAAGTCGGAGCGAACAAGGACGTGGCGCCCATCGACACCCTCGTCGAGCAGCTGCTGAATGGTCTGAAGTGGCATGAAAGTCTCCTTCACAAGCTGGTGTAATGCGTCCATATCGAGTCTAGTGAGAAATGGGAAAGCCCGGGGTGTGCGCTTGCGCGCACCACCCCGGGCCGGGCCGGGCTTAGTTCAGCTTGTCCGCGACCGTCTTGGTCACGCGGATGAACTGCTCGGTGTAGCCGTACTCGTTGTCGTACCACGAGATGACCTTGAGCAGGTTGCCGTTGATCACGCGGGTCATACCGGCATCGAAGATGCCGCCGTAGGGGCTCTTGATGATGTCAGAGGACACGATCGGGTCCTCGGTGTAGTGCAGCGCCTTGGCCAGGTCGCCCTCCTGGGTGGCGGCCTTGACGGCGGCGTTGACCTCCTCGACCGTGGTGTCCTTCTCCAGCTGGACGGTCAGGTCGGTGGCGGAGCCGGTGATGGTGGGCACGCGCATAGCGAAGCCGTCGAGCTTGCCCTTGAGCGCCGGAATGACCTCAGCTACGGCCTTGGCGGCGCCGGTGGTGGTGGGCACGATGTTCTGGGCGGCGGCGCGGGCGCGGCGCAGGTCCTTGTGAGGAGCGTCCTGCAGGCGCTGGTCACCGGTGTAGGCGTGAATGGTGGTCATCAGGCCGGAGACGATGCCGAAGTTATCGTTGATGATCTTCGCCACAGGGGCCAGGGAGTTGGTGGTGCAGGACGCCGCGGAGATGACGGTGAGGTCGTTGGTGTAGTCCTCGTGGTTGACACCCCACACGAACGAGCCGTCGACGTTCTTGCCCGGGGCGGAGATGATGACCTTCTTCGCGCCGGCGTCGATGTGGGCCTGGGCGTCTTCCTTGGTGCGGAACTTGCCGGTGCACTCGAGCACGATGTCGACATCGAGCGCGCCCCAGTTGATGTCGGCCGGGTCCTTCTCCTCGGATACCTCGATGTGGTGCCCGCCGACGGTGATCGAGGTCTCGTCGTGCTCCACGGTGCGGCCGAGGTGGCCGTACGCGGTGTCGTACTTCAGAAGGTGTGCGAGGGTCTCGTTGTCGGTCAGGTCGTTGATCTTGACAACCTCGAGCTCGCCCTCGAAGCTGTCGAGGATGACGCGCAGGGAACTGCGCCCGATTCGTCCGAATCCGTTGATGCCGATGCGGGTAGTCACTGTCAGTCACTCCTTAAAGAGTTTCGGTTCACTTACCGGAACTGGAAGTTTCCTGAGTCGAGTTCCTCGCAGCCCCGTTGAGTCCCAGTGTAGCCCTGTTTGACCGTGCCCGCATGGTACCGATTTTGCCCGGTTTGCGCCCCAGGCGCCTGTGTAGTACTAGGGCGCGGACGCGTCGTCCTCCGCCGCAAGCGCCGATTGCGTATCGGCGATTCCGAGCTCGGCGGCGCGCTTGTCCGCAAGCGAGAGCAGCCGGCGGATCCGCCCCGCCACGGCGTCCTTGGTCATCGGCGGGTCTGCGAGACGACCGAGCTCCTCCAGCGAGGAGTGCCGGTACTCCACGCGCAGGTGCCCGGCTTCAGCCAGGTGCTCGGGGACGTCGTCGCCAAGGATCTCCATGGCGCGCTCGACGCGTGCCGCCGCTGCCGCCGCCGCCTGCGCCGAGCGCCGCGTGTTGGCGTCGTCGAACGTGGCCAGGCGCTGCCCGCTTTTCGCGGTCATCTGCTTCTTCTTGCGCTTCTCGTCCCAGCTCACGCGCGTACGCTGCGCGCCCATGCGGCTGAGTAGCACCGCGATGGCGTCGCCGTCGCGCAGAAACACCCGCTCCACCCCACGCGTTTCCTTCGTCTTCGCCGCGACGGAGAGCCGGCGGGCTAGGCCGACGAGCGCGAGCGCCGCCTCCTGGCACGGGCTGAGCACCTCGAGGCTCGAGCTGCGCCCTGGCTCGGTGAGCACGCCGCGCGCGAGGAAAGCCCCGCGCCACGCGGCTTCGACCTCGGCGATCGAGCCGGAGATGATGTGCCGCGGCAAGCCCACGACCGGGTGGCCCGACACCGTCACCAACTTCAGCCGGCGGATCACGTCTTTGGTGCCGTCGACCACGCTGACCGTGTACGTGGCGTCGCGGCGGCTCGAGTCCGGGCTCAGCGTCTGCACGCGCACGTCGACGTCGCATAGCTCGCGTAACGACGCCGCAAGCCGTTGAGCGACGCGCATCTCCGAAAACTCAGCGCACAGGCTCAGCCCGCGCGGGGTCTGAGCGACCTCGCCGGCGAAGCGGATCATGGCCGCGGCCTCGGCAAAACGGGTAGCTTGGGAGGGGTGCTCGACCAGCAGCAGCTCGTCTTTCACCTGGGCGGTTAGCGACACCGCGGTACCTCCATCTGCATTGCACACCGTAAAGTCCACACAGTTTAACTCGCCCCGCCGAGCGCGAGAAGCGCAGCCGCCAACTTTGCTGGGTCGTGCACGTTGCGCTCGGCCTCGTTGGCCGACTCCGTGCGCACGTCAGTGTAGGTGATCTCCCCGCCGACGCGTTGCGCGGTGCGCTGCAGGTGGGTGCGCTCGCCGGGGGTGGTGTTGACGTTGCTGTCCGCGAGGAAGTGATCGACCCGCAAACCAGGCGCGTGCTGCGAAAGCAGGTGGATGTGGCGCTCGGTAGTAAAGCCCTGGGTCTCCCCCGCCTCCGGCGACAGATTCAGCACGACGATCACCTTCGCCGCGGTCTCGTTGAGCGCCGTGACGACATCTGGCATCAGCAGGTGCGGGATCACGGAGGAAAACCACGAGCCGGGCCCGATCGTAACCACGTCGGCGTTCATGACCGCCGCGATCGCGGCGCTGTTGACGGGCGGATCCGCCGGCAGGATGCGCACGCGGCGCACCGAGCCGGGAGTCGTCGCCACCGCCACCTGGCCACGCACGGAGCGCAACACCCGGGGGTCGTCGTCAAGCCCAGCGACATCCGCCTCGATCTCCAGCGGCTCGTTACACACGGGGATGACCCGGCCGTTTGCGCCCGCCCAGGTGGTGAGTACGTCGAGCGCCGCCTGCATGCCGCCGGCCTTTTCGCTCAAGCCGGCGAGCAGGAGGTTACCCACCGCGTGCCCGGCCATCGCGCCGTTGCCCTGGAAGCGGTGCTGCAGCGTGTTGCGCCACAGCCGGCCGGTGTCGGTGTCGGGCATCAGCGCGGACAGCGCCATGCGCAGGTCCCCCGGGGGGATCATCCCGAGCTCGCGGCGCAGCCGCCCGGAGGAGCCGCCATCGTCGGCGACCGTGACGACGGCGTTGATGTGCTCGGCGCGGGCGCGTCGACACGCTAAAAGCGTTTGGTACAGGCCGTGGCCGCCGCCGAGGCAGGTGAAAGTGGTCATGGGTTAATCGCTTCGCTCTAAGGTCTAGTGGCGCTCGAGATCGCGGTGCAGGACGTGAACGTCGACGTTATCAAGCTCGCGCAGGCGCTTCGCAATGGCCTCGGAGACGGCGACCGACCTGTGGTGACCGCCGGTGCAGCCGATGCCCACGGTGACGAAATCCTTGCCCTCGTGGCGGTAGCCGGCGAGCATCGAGTTGAGCAGCGCGACGAAATTGTCCACGAACTCGGTCGCACCCGGCTGGGAGAGCACGTAGTCGGCCACGGGCGCGTCGACGCCACGGAACTGGCGCAGCCCCTCAATCCAGTACGGGTTGGGCAGAAAGCGCACGTCCATCACGATGTCCGCGTCGCGTGGCGAACCGTGCTTGAACCCGAAGGATTCTATGGTGACGTGCTGGCGATCGATCGGCAGCTCGCCTACCGACGCCTCCACGGCGCGGCGCAGGTCGTGCACGGAGAGGTTGGAGGTGTCAATAATCACATCCGCCTGCTCGCGCACCGCTGCGAGCTGTTCGCGCTCGCGCTCGATACCGACGCTTAGAGGGTCCACGCCCTGCAGCGGGTGCGTGCGGCGAACGCTGTCGAAGCGGCGGATGAGGACGTCGTCACGCGCCTCGAGGTAGAGCACGAACGGGGCGATGCCCTTCGCCTTGATCGACGCGATGGTTTCCAGCAGCGAGCCGGAGAAGTTGCGGGCGCGCACGTCGGTGACAAACGCGAGGTGCTCCACCGGCGCGGTGCCGGCGAGCGCCATGTCGGTCAGCTCCAGGATCATCGACGGCGGCAGGTTTTGCGACACGAAGTATCCCTTGTCCTCGAAGATCTTCGCGGCCGAGGACAGCCCTCCCCCCGACAGCCCCGTGATAATCACCGGCCGAATGCCCGTTGTGGTCTCCATGGCTGCCCATCCTAGCGCGCTAGTCGCGGTGGAGGTGCTCGTAGATCGACTCGGCCAGCTTTGGGCCGACGCCCTTGACCTGCTGGATTTCCTCCTTGGTAGCCTCGGTGATCTTCTTGACGCTGCCGAAGTGCTTGACCAGGTCGGTGCGGCGCGCCGGCCCCAGCCCCGGCACCCCGTCGAGCGCGGAGGCGCGCATCCGCTTGGAGCGCTGCTGGCGGTGGTACGTAATGGCGAAGCGGTGTGCCTCGTCACGGATCTGCTGCAGCAGGTACATGCCCTCGGAGTTGCGCGGCAGGATGACGGGCTCGTCGTCGTCGGGCACCCAGATCTCCTCGAGGCGCTTGGCCAGGCCAATGAGCTGCACGTCAATGATCCCGAGCTCGTCGAACACAGCCTGGGCTGCGTTGACCTGGGGCTTGCCGCCGTCGACGATGAAGAGCTGCGGCGGGTAGGCGAACCGCCTCGCCCCGGTTGTCTCGACGTCGGCGGCCTCGTCGGCAAACGTCAGCGCGGCGGCCTCCTCGTCCGGGTTGGCCAGCTTGTCCTCGGTGTAGCGCTTGAAACGCCTGCGGGTCACCTCGGCGATGGAGCCGACGTCGTCGGAACGTCCGTCGCCCGCGGCCTCCTTGATGCGGTAGCGGCGGTAATCGTTCTTGCGCGGCAGGCCGTCCTCGAACACGACGAGCGAGGCAACGATGTCTGTGCCCTGGATGTGGGAGATGTCCGTGCACTCCATCCGCAGCGGCGCCTGCTCCATGCCGAGCGCGTCCTGGATGTCTTGCAGGGCCTGGGAGCGCGCGGTGAGGTCGCCGACACGCTTGAGTTTGCGCTGGTTGAGCGCCTCCTGGGCGTTGCGGCCCACGGTCTGCATCAGCGCGGCCTTGTCCCCGCGCTGGGGCACGCGGATGTCCACCGGCCCGCCGCGCAGCTCGGCGATGAGGTCGGCGACCTCCTCGGCCTCCTCCGGCAGCGTGTCCACGAGGATCTCGCGCGGGATCGCGACCGGCGGCGTGACGGGCGCGTGGGACTCCTGATCCACGCCGCGCCGGCGAACCTTTGACTCCCGCAGCCGGGCATCCTCCGCCTGCTCCTCTTTCACCCTGTCCGCCGTGTCCGAGTAGTACTGCACGAGGAAGTCCTGCATCAGCGCCGGCACGGCCGGGTCGGCTTCGCCCTTGTCCAGCCGCTCCTGGCTGCCCGGCTCGTCGCCCGTCTTCTCCACGACCCAGCCGCGTTGCGCGCGGATGCGCCCGTCGCGCACGGTGAAGATCTGCACCGCGGCCTCGAGCTCGTCGGTGGCAAACGCGATCACGTCGGCGTCGGTGCCGAGGCTGAGCACCACCGTCTGGCGCTCCATCACCTTGTTCACGGCCCCGAGGTCGTCGCGAAGCCGCGCGGCTTTCTCGAATTCGAGCTCGGCGGCCGCGGCGTTCATGCGCTTGGTCAGCTGCTTGACGACGTCATCCGTGCGCCCCGACAAAAATGCCACAAACCCCCGCGCGATCTCGTCGTACTCCTCCTCCGAAACGCGGCCCACGCACGGCGCCGAGCACTTGTCGATGTAGCCCAGCAGGCACGGCCGGCCCAGCGCCTCGTGGCGGTTGAACACCCCGTTGGAGCAGGTGCGGATGGGAAAGACGCGGGTGAGCAGGTCAAGCGTTTCGCGCACCGCCCAGGCGTGGGAGTACGGCCCGAAGTAGCGCACCCCTTTGCGGCGCGGGCCGCGGTAGAAGAACGCGCGCGGGAAGCGCTCCCCCACGCTCACGGCGAGCATGGGGTAGGTCTTGTCGTCGCGGTACATGACGTTGAACCAGGGGTCGAAACGCTTGATCCATGTGTACTCGAGCTGGAGGGCCTCGACCTCGCTGGCGACAACGGTCCACTCCACCGAGGCGGCGGTAAAGACCATCTGACGGGTTCGCGGGTGCAGCTGCTTCGGGGGCTGGAAATAGTTGTTCAGCCTCGCGCGCAGGTTCTTCGCCTTGCCGACGTAGACGACGCGCCCGGCGCCGTCGCGGAACTTGTACACGCCGGGCTCGGTGGGGATGGTACCCGGCGCAGGGCGGTAGGACTCGGGGTTGGCCACGCGCGCCTAGCTTTCGGGCATGTACTTCGCCTCGAGGGCGCGGAACTTCTCGACGGCCTCAATCGCGCGCTGCCCGTCGCCGGACTGGATCGCCCAGAGCGGGACGTACTCGAACTCCGGCAGCTCGAGCCGGGCCATGCGCGACGAGCGCGGGAAGGTCAGCCCGTAGATCACCAGCCAAGGGTAGAAGCGGGTGCCGATGATGTTGCGCACCTCGACCCCGTCCTTGTTCACCCGGACGCGGGGCCGGGTGAGGCAGATCCAGGAGACAATGGAGATGATCAGGCCGACGCCGGGGAAGGCGAACTTGTCAATGGTGGTGATTGCCAGGCCCGTGAACTCGACGTCGAGCACCAGCGCCATGAAGATGTGCACCGCCATGACCAAGATGACCCAGCCGATGGCGACCTTCTTCAGAAACGGCGAGGTGATCTCAAGCTCCCACGGCTCCGTAGAAGTCACGGCGTGCGGATCGGCCGCGTAGAGGCGCAGCAGCTCCTCGTCGCTTAGCTTCTTGGTGTCTTTGGCCTCCACGGCACCGCCGTCCTCTCCACGCACGTCGCGCGCACGGTTGTCGCCCGTGCATGCGCGAGCAGTCTTTCGCTTGATCCTAACCCGTGCCGGGTATTTCCTAGCGCTTGGGCGCGGCCGCGCGGGCTTTGCGCAGCTCCGCGACGGCACCCAGCGCAGCGTACACGGCGTCGGCGCCCTTGTTTTCCTTGGCGTCCTCACCGCCGGCGCGCTCGAGCGCCTGGTCCTCGTCGTCGACGGTGAGCACGCCGTTGCCCACTGGGGTTTCCTCGTCCAAGGCGACGCGGGTCAGCCCGGCGGTGACGGAGTCGCACACGTAGTCAAAGTGCGCCGTCTCGCCGCGGATAACGCAGCCTAGGGCGACGACGGCGTCGTAACGCCGCGCGCAGGCCTGCGCTAGGACGGGCAGCTCAAAGGCACCGGCAACCCAAAACTCGTCGACCTTCGCGCCGAGGTCACGGGCGGCATCCACTGCGTGCTCGTGCAGCTGGGTGACGATCTTCTCGTTCCAGTGCGTAGACACGATCGCCACGGTCATGCCCTCGGCGTTGTGTCTCGGTATGTCGGGTGCTCCCTGGTGCGGCATCGCGTGCCTCGTCCTTTCTGTGTCGGGCGGGCCTACCGGCCGCCCGTGGTGTGGTCCGCGCTCCAGCGCTCCACGAGCGGCAGGTCATGGCCGAGCCGGTCGCGCTTGGTGCGCAGATAGCGGATGTTGTCGTGCGATGGAACAATCTCGATTCTAGTGCGCCCGTCGACACTCGGTCCATAACCTTCCAAGGCCGCGACCTTGTCGGGGTTGTTGGACAGGACATCGAAGGACGTCACGCCGAGGTCCGCGAGGATGTGCCCGGCGACGGAGTACTCGCGGGCGTCGATAGGCAGGCCCTGCTCGAGATTCGCGTCGACGGTGTCCAGCCCGGCGTCCTGCAGGCGGTAGGCCTCGAGCTTGGCCAGCAGCCCGATGCCGCGGCCCTCGTGCCCGCGCACGTAGACGATGACGCCGCGGCCGGCTTCCTGGACCCGGCGCATGGATTCGTGCAGCTGGGGGCCGCAGTCGCAGCGTCGCGACGCGAACACGTCGCCGGTGAGGCACTCCGAGTGGACGCGCACGAGCACCCCGGGCTGCGCCGCGACGTCGCCGACGACGAGGGCGACGTGCTCGGTGCCGTCGATGGTGTTGCGGTACCCGTAGGCCTGGAACTCGCCGAATTCGGTGGGCAGGCGGGTCTGCGTGCAGCGGGTGACAAAGTTCTCGCGGTGGCGGCGGTAGTCGATGAGCTGGGCGATCGAGATCATGACCAGGCCGTGCTCGTCGGCGAAGCGGCGCAGCTCGGGCCCGCGCGCCATGTCGGTCGGGTCCTCGGCCGAGACGATCTCGCACAGCACGCCCGCAGGCCTTAAACCGGCGAGCCGGGCAAGGTCGACGGACGCCTCGGTGTGGCCGTCGCGAGCAAGCACCCCGCCGGCACGCGCGCGCAGTGGCACGATGTGGCCGGGCCGAGTAAAGTCGCTCGCGCCTCGCGCGGGATCCGCCAGGCGGGTGATCGTCTCGCAGCGCGAGCGCGCGGAGATGCCCGTCGTGCCCGTCGCTGCATCGACCGTCACCGTGTAGGCGGTGGCGCGGGCGTCCTCGTTGCGCGCCACCATCGGCGGCAAGTTGAGCCTGTCGGCGTCGGCGTTCTCCAACGCGACGCAGATGTAGCCGGAGGTGTGGCGCACCATAAACGCGACGAGCTCGGGCGTGGCCAGCTCCGCGGCGAAGATCAGATCGCCCTCGTTCTCCCTGTCTTCGTTGTCCACGACGACCACGGCCTCGCCGCGGGAGACAGCGGCGATAGCCTCCTCGACGCTATCCAGGGAAATCGGGTCACTCATGGCGATTAATGGTAGCCCTGCGTCATCTTTTCGACGTACTTGGCCACGATGTCGACCTCGATGTTGACATCCTCGCCGGTAGCAAGGCTCCCCGCGGTGGTGTCGCTGAGCGTAGTGGGGATCAGCGAAACCTCAAAGTAGTCCTCTCCGATCGCCGAGACCGTCAAAGAGGTCCCGTTGACCGTGATCGATCCCTTCTCCACCACGTACCGGGCCAGCCCGGCGGGCAACGTAAAGCGCACCACCTCCCAGTTCTCCGAGGGCGTGCGCGAGACCACCTGCGCGACGCCGTCGACGTGGCCCTGCACAATGTGCCCGCCCATGCGCGCCCCCGCCGCGAGCGCCCGCTCAAGGTTAACGCGCGAGCCTGCGACGTAGCTGCCGAGGCGCGAGCGGTCGAGGGTTTCCTGCATCACGTCGGCGCTGAACACGCCGTCGGCGTTGTCGACGACGGTCAGGCACACCCCGTCGACGGCGATCGAGTCGCCGTGGCGCGCGTCGGCGGTGACCAGCGGCGCGCGCACGGCGATGCGCACGGCGTCGTCAAGCTTCGTCAGCGCGACAACCTCGCCGACCTCTTCTACCAGACCAGTAAACATCTACCTCTCCATTTCTATGAGTACGTCGCCACCCAGCACCGTGACGCGCGAAAGGGCAAAGCGCGGCGCGTCGGCCAGGGTTGCAGCAAGCGCGGTGTCGACCACGCCCGCGCCGGCGCCGAGCAGCAGCGGGGCTACGTAGGCCTGAACCCGGTCGACGAGGCCCTCTCGAAGAAAGCTCGCCGCCAGCCCCGCCCCGCCTTCGACGAGCACGTCGCGCGCGCCCGACTCCCACAGCGCCTCCAGCGCCGCGGCGGGGGTGGCGTACTGCTCGAAGCCGAGCCGTGTGAGGTTTCCCTCGGGCACCGCTCGCGTGCCGACGACCACCCGACGCGGCTGCGTTTCCATCAGCGTGCCGTCGCCGCGGCGCGCTGTGAGCGAGGGGTTGTCGGCGATCGCGGTGCCCGTGCCGACGACGATCGCGTCGCGCACCGCGCGGTCGGCGTGCACGTGGCGGCGAGCGTCCTCGCCGGTGATCCACTTGCTCGTCCCGTCCGGCGCCGCCGTGAAACCGTCGAGGCTGGCGGCGTACTTCAGCGTGACCGACGGCCGGCCGCGCGCGACTGAGGTCAGCCAGGGCTGCAAGGCGTCGACGCGCTGCAGGGCGTAGATCACCTCGACTCCGTGGCGTTCGAGGTAGTCGGCGCCGCCGGCGGCCTGCGGGTTGGGGTCTTTGGTGAGGTAGACCAGGCGCGTGATGTGGGCGTCGACAAGCGCCTGCGAACACGGGCCGGTGCGGCCGGTGTGGTTGCAGGGCTCGAGGGTGACCACCGCCGTGGCCCCGCGGGCCCTGTCGCCTGCCGCTCGCAGCGCGTTGATCTCCGCGTGCGCTCCCCCTGCCGGGGAGGTGCCCCCGGTGGCGATGAGCTCGCCGTCCGGGCTGAACAGGGCGCACCCCACGGGCGGGTTCGGCGAGGTGGTGCCGCGCACGGCGTCACCCGCACGCAGCGCAGCCGCGTAGTCGATCTCACTCACCGCGCGGCCTGCGCGAGGCGGCGCAGCGTATCGACGGCCGCCGCCGGGTCGTCTTTGCCGAACACCGCCGAGCCCGCGACAAAGGACTCCACGCCCGCGGCCGCCGCCTGGACGATGGTGGCCTCGGCGATGCCGCCGTCGATAGCAATGATGGTGTCTAGTTTTGCTGCGGTGATGTGTTCGCGCAGCGTGCGCACCTTGCTAAGCACCTCGGGCATGAACTTCTGCCCGCCGAAGCCGGGCTCGACGCTCATGATCATGACCTCCTCGAAATGCTCGAGGTCATCCAGGTAGGGCTCGATGGGCGTGCCCGGCTTGACTGCGAAGCCGGCCTCGACGCCGAGCTCGTGGACAGCCTTCGCCGCTGCGACGTGGTCGCTGGTGGCCTCGACGTGGAACACGAGGCGGTCCCCGCCTGCCGCGATGTAGGTTTCGAACCACTTCTCCGGCTGCTCAATCATCAGGTGCATGTCGAGGAACTGCTCTGTGACTCCGTCGACCGCCTTGGTCACGTCCGGGCCGAAGGAGAGGTTGGGCACAAAGTGGCCGTCCATGATGTCGACGTGGATGAGGTCGGCGTTGGGCACCTTGCGCACGTCCTCACCGAGCGCCGCGTAGTCGGCGGCCAGGATGGAAGGAGCGATGTACAACATGGTTCACAGCCTACTTTTCTCTGAGCTGGGGCGCGTCTTTGAGTCCGGGATCTTGGTCGGCGGGTGGGTGTGCTGTGTGTGTTCGGCTGTGCCTTCTCGCTGAGGTCTAGTAGCTATACCTCAACAACCCGGCCCCACCAGCCCACAGCGCACTACCTCCTACGAAGCACCGAGAAAAACATCGCATCGGTCCCGTGCCGGTGCGGCCACATCTGCACGCTCTTGCCCGCGCCCGTGCCCTCCATCGGGGGCAGGTAGGCGCTAGCGTCGAGCTCCTCGGCCACGCCTTCTGCGAGCACGGCGTCAACCACCCCGCGCGTTTCCCGCACGTCCGGCGAGCACGTGGAGTAAACAACGACGCCACCGGGCTTGACCAGGCGCAGCGCCGACTGGAGCAGCTCGGTCTGCAACTGGGTGAGCTCGCCAATCTCGGACTCCTGCTTCTTCCACCGCGCCTCGGGGCGCCGCCTCAGCGCGCCGAGTCCAGAACAGGGGGCGTCCACAAGCACGCGATCGTAGCCGGGCTCCAGGCCCGGGTCACGGCCGTCAGCGACGGTGACGGAGACGGGCAGCCCGCCGATGACCTTGCGGATCAGCTCCGCGCGGTGCTCACTGATCTCGACGGCGTCGACGTGCGCGCCCTCAATCCCGGCCAGGGAGCCGAGCAGCGCGGCCTTACCGCCGGGGCCAGCGCACAGGTCCAGCCACCGCCCGGCGTCTGCCTCGACGTCGACCTCGGCGAGCGCGCGGGCGATGAGCTGGGAGCCCTCGTCCTGCACGCCGGCCAGGCCGTCGCGCACCGGCTCGAGCACACCGGGGTCCCCCTCGTGCAGGTAGACGGCGTACGGCGAGTACCTGCCCTCGTCGCCGCCGGTGATCGCGGCGAGCTCGGCGGCGGAAATCTCGCCGGGGCGGGCGACGAGGTGGACAACCGGGCGCTGCGAGTCCGCCTCGAGTGCCGCCTCCAACTCCCCTTCTGCCCCGCTCGCGCCGAGCGCTGTGCCAAAGGATCGCGCGATCCACTCAGGGTGCGCGGTGCGAAACGCCACCGCCGCCACCGGGTCAGACGGGGTGAGATCGTCCAGCCACTGCTCGGCCGGGGTGCGGGTAATCGTGCGCAGGATCGCGTTGGCAAAGCCCTTCGCCTGGCCCGCCCCGGCCGCTTCGACGAGGCGCACGGACGTGTCGACGGCCGCGTGGTCGTCGACACGCGTGTACAGCAGCTGGTACGCGCCGAGACGCAGCGCAGCGAGCACCTCGGGCGCGATCTTGTCCAGCTCGCGCGAGGAGCACCGCGCGATCACGGCGTCGAGCACGCCCTGGGCGCGCAGCGTTCCGTAGGCGAGCTCGGTGGCAAACGCCGCGTCGCGGCCTGTGATGTTGCGCTCGCGCAGCAGCCTCGGCAGCACGAGGTTGGCGTACGCGTCGTCGGTGGCCACCCGGCGCACGACCTCGAAGGCCGCCTCGCGCGCGCCGTCGCCGATGCGCGTCGCCTTCACCTGCGGCTTGCTCACCCGCTTGCTCTCCCGGCGCTCCTCTCGCCGCCCGGACGCGCGCGACCTAAACCCACCACTCATGCGAACTCAATCCCTTCCGTGTCCTGCAGCCCGCGCGCCCAATCCGCGGCGGCCATCATTTTCTTTCCCGGCGGCTGGATCCGCGTCAGCGCCACGTTCGCGCTGGACGTTCCCACCTCCACCGAGTCCTTGCTCACGCGCACCTCGCCGGGGTGCAGATCCGCACCGCTTACAGACTCAACGCGCTCGAGCTTTACGCGCTCGCCGCCGAGCGTCGTCCACGCGCCCGGCGCCGGAGTGTGCGCGCGGATGGCGCGGTCGATCACCTCGGCGGGCTGGGCCCAGTCGATGCGCGCGTCGTTAGTCGAGATTTTCGGCGCGTAGGTGCCCTCGGCGGGCTGCGGGACTGCGGTGATGGTGCCGTCGGCAAGCCCGTTCATGGTTTCCACGAGCAGGTCCGCCCCGGAGTGGGCGAGGCGCGTCAGCAGGTCGTCCGCGGTGTCCGTGGGGTGGATCGGCTCGTGGATGTGGCCGAGGATGTCGCCGGTGTCCAGGCCGGCGTCGATGCGAAACGTCGTCGCGCCGGTGTCCGTCTCGCCGCTGCTTATCGACGCCTGCACGGGCGCCGCTCCACGCCACGCGGGTAGCAGGGAGAAGTGCAAATTGACCCAACCGTACTTCGGGATGTCCAGCATGTCCGCCGGGATCAGGTTGCCGTAGGCGACAACGGGCACAGCGTCTGGGGCGATCTCGCGCAGCACCTGGCGGATCTCCCCGTTGTCTTTCAGAGTCTGCGGCGTCAACACCTCGATGCCGTAGCTGTGCGCAAGCTCCTTGACGGGCGAGGGGTGCAGGCTGCGGCCCCGGCCCTTGCGCGCGTCGGGCCGGGTGATCACCGCGACCACCTCGTGCTCGGAGGCGATGAGCGTGCTCAACGCCACGGCGGCGGGCTCGGGGGTGCCGGCGAAAACAAGTCGCATGGTGTTTATCTCCTTCATCGTCTTACGCCTGCTGGAACCACTCGGAACCGCGAATGATGGTCATCGCTTCCTTGCGCGCTTCGGGCTCCATTCTGCGCATGAACATGATCCCATCGAGGTGATCGCTTTCGTGCTGGATGCAGCGCGCGAGAAGGCCCGTGCCAACAATCGCCAGCGGCCTGCCAAAGGCATCGACGCCTCGCGCCACCACCCGGTTGTGCCGGGAAACCTGGCCGCTGACCCCGGGCACCGACAGGCACCCCTCGCGCCCGATTTGCATGTCCTGCCCCGCCGCTTCCCAGGTCGGGTTAATGATGTGCCCGCGCATGCCCTGGCAATCGAAAACGAATACCCGCGCATCCACGCCCACCTGGTTGGCGGCGAGGCCGACGCCTCCCGCGTCGTCCATGGTGTCGAGCATGTCGGAGACGAGCGTGCGCAAGGAGTCGTCGAAACGCGTCACGGGCGCGGCGACGGAGTTGAGCACGGGGTCTCCGAAGAGACGGATCGAGCGGACTGCCATACCTGCGAGCTTAGCCAAGCGCCCCGGCGGCCTAGCCAATACGCACAGGGTCGACCTGGATCCGCAGCGGCGCGTCCTGCTTCCGCGCCGCGCGCAGGCTCGCCGCGGAGCGCAGCGCGCGGCCCAGCTCGGTGCGCCCGGACAGCGGGCTGCGCACCATCATGCGCTGCGCGGGCCCCAGCTCGCGCTCGTCCCACTCCCCCGGCAGCTGCACGCCGGGCGGCAGGTCCACGGGGCCGAGTGTCTCCGCGTGCGGCGGGAGCTGGGCGTGGGCGAAGAAGTCCTCAAGCGCCTTGCGCGGGGCGTCGACCACGGCGACGTGCACCGCGGGAGGCAGACGGGTCTCGGCGCGCTGCGCGAGCTCTATGGCGGCGTGGCCCGGCACGTCCCACCGGATTAGGTGCTGGACTACCGGCAGCGCGGGCTCCGCGACGACGACTACCTCGCCGTCGTCGCTGGCGGCGTCGACAAGCGTGCAGGCGGCGAGCCACTTCTCGTAGGTTTCCTCGGTCGCGCGCAGGTCGGGCCTGCCCAGCAAAGCCCACGTGTCCAGCAGGATCGCCGCGCCGTACCCGCCGTCGGCGACGCGCGGCTCCGCGCCCGGCGTCGCCACCACGATCATCGGTGTGCGCGGCACCTCGGCGATGATTTTTTCGCCCCACGACGAGCGCACCCGCGTCTTGGGAAACGCCCTGCCCAGCTCCTCGGCGGTGCGCTCGGTGCCGAGCACCACCGCGCGCAGCCGCCGCGAGCCACAGACGGGGCACACGTGGGCTGTGTCCATCCGCCCGCACCAGCGACACGTCGGGGCCGCCGCGGGACCTCCCGACGGCAGGCTCAACGGCCCGCTGCACCAGCGGCACCGCGCCGGGGTGCGGCACGCCCCGCAGGCCAGTGACTGCACGTAGCCGGTGCGCGGCACCTGGAACAGCACCGGAGCCCCGCGCTCAAGGGTCTTCGCGGCCGCGGCGAACGCCACCGAGGGCAGGCGCGCCTGGCGCGCGCGGGGGTCGCGCTCGAGGGCGAAGTCCGAGTCGCCGGCGGCGTGGATGAGTGGCGAGCGTGTGCGCAGTGTGCTTCGGGGCGCCACCAGCTCCTGCATCCACCCCGTGGACACGAGAAGCTGCGACTCAGCGGTGCGCGAGTGCCCGCCAATGACAAGGCATGCCTTCTGCTGCGCGGCGCGGGTGGTCAGCACCTCCCGCGCGTGGACGTAGGGCGCGCGGGGATCAACTAGAGAGTCGTCGCCGTCGTGCATGAGGACGATGAGGCGCAGGTCTTTGACCGGGGCAAACGCCGCCGAGCGCGTGCCGACGACCAGCCGGCCCTGGCCGTGGAGGATCGACAGGTAGCGCGAGTAGCGCGCCTGCGGGCCCTGCGACGCCGTCAGCGTTGTTACCTGCCTTGCACCGACGTGCTCGCGCAGCGCCGCCTCGCACGCGTCGACGTCGCGCTGGTCCGGCACGACGATGAGCACCCCGCCACCGGACGCGGCGACCTTGGCGGCAAGGGCGCTGACGGGATCGGTCCATTTCTCCCCGGGCGCGATCTGCCAGGCGGCGCGGGCGATGCGACCCTCGAGCACCGCGTCGACGAAGGATTGCCCGTGCTCGTAGGTGCTCCAGGCGGACAGATCGGGCTCGCCGACCTCGCCGAGCTCTTCCCAGTCGGTGGTGGTGTCGGTTTCCTCGGCCTTGGCGTAGCGGGCGGGGATGGCGGCGCGGTAGATGTCGGAGCGCACGCCCGCGTAGCGGGCGCTGAGGGCGTCGATAAGCGAGCGCAACTCAGCTGGGGCGACGACTTCGTCGCTGATGATGCGCTCGATGAAACGCAACTCGCCCTCGTGCTCTGACTCCGCGCGGCGCTCGGTGATGATGGCGTCGACGAGGCGGCCGGCGAAGCGCACGCGGGCGCGCACCCCGGGCTGCGCGGCGCGGGAGTCGGCCTCGGTGACAAGGTAATCGAATTCCCTGTCGAGGTGCGCCAGCCCGAGGAGCGGAAGCACCCGCACCACCGGCTGGCTGGCGGCGCCGGGTGAGTCAGTCATGGAGCCTGATTCTAGCCCGCGTTGACCCTACTGCTCGGCGGAGGTGACGCGGATCAGCGTGTTCCACGGGTCCTCGAAGGACAGGGTGCGCCCATCGTGGCGCGTGGTCACACCGTGGTCGTGCAGGCGCGCCTCCAGCGCGCTGAGGTCCTCGTCGCCCGGCAGGTCGATGTCGACCCGGCCCAGGCCCAAGGCGGCGGCGCGGGGGCCAGCGCCCTTGCTGTTCCATGTGTTGAGCGCGATGTGGTGGTGGTAGCCGCCGGCGGAGACGAACAGGGCGGAGCCGATCTCGCCCTTGACCTCGAAGCCGAGGGTGGAGACGTAGAACTGCCGCGCGGCGTCGATGTCGCCGACCTGCAGGTGGACATGCCCTAAGGTGCCGCCGAGCGTAACCGGTTCGCTCGGTGCGTTGCGCTGCAGAAACGCGCGCGGATCAAGCGGGTCGGTGGCCAGGGCGTAAAGGCCGCTAGGCTCGGTCACCCACTGCTCGCGGGGGCGGTCGGCGTAGAGCTCCACGCCGTTGCCCTCGGGGTCATCGAAATAGAAGGCCTCGCTGTAGATGTGGTCGGCGCTGCCGGTGAAGTTGCGGGGGTAGAGCTCGGCAACCTTCATCACGGACGCAGCGAGCAGCTCGCGCGTGGGGAAGAGGATCGCGGTGTGGAACAGCCCGGCGTCGTGGCGGCTCGGCGCCGGCAGGTTCGGCTCGCGGCGCAGGGTCATCAGGTGCTCGCCTCCAAGGCCCAGCAGGGCGGTCTCGCCGGTGTGCTCGAACACATCCAAGCCGACGCCGTCGTGGTAGAAGCGCACCATCTCGTCGAGGTCGCGCACGAGCAGCTCGACGGCGCCCATGGTCAGGCCGTCGGGCAGCAGGTCGTCGGGGTTTCGCTTAAGCAGGGAGTCGGGGTGCGGGGTCTGGGTGAACATGGGGGCACTCGCTTTCGCTCGGTTTCGTTGCTTTGTGAACTCAACGATAGCGCGTTTTAGTTCACGATGCAATCATTAGTTGTTCACAGTGCAACTGAAAGTGTAGGATGTATCCCATGTCCACTACCCCAGAACAGGAAGCAACCATCTACCTCGACGCCCAGGAACGCCAGGTCTGGGACGCACTGGTCGCCATCCTGGTTCGGCTCCCCGCCGCGCTCGACGCGCAGCTGCGTCGCGACGCCGGGATCACGCACTTCGAATACCAGGTGCTGGCGATCCTCTCCGAGAGCCCCGAGCGCACGCTGCGCATGAGCGACCTCGCCGGGCGGGTCGAATCCGCGCTACCGCGGCTGTCTCAAGTGGTCGCGCGACTAGAAAAGCGCGGCTGGGTCACGCGCACCCCCGACCCGGACGACGGGCGCTACACCCTGGCCAGCTTGAGCAACGAGGGCATGGCCAAGGTCGTCGAGACCGCGCCCGGCCACGTCGCCACGGTGCGTTCGCTGGTCTTCGATCCGCTGACCAAGACCCAGCTGCGCCAGCTGCAGGAGGGCGGGCGCAGGATTACCAAGGCGATCGAGGACGCGACTTAAAGCGCAGCGGCCTTCTGCAGGGCCTCGACCTTGTCCAAGCGCTCCCACGGCAAGTCAATGTCGGTGCGGCCGAAGTGGCCGTAGGCGGCGGTCTGCGCGTAAATCGGGCGTTTCAGGTCGAGTTCCCTGATAATCGCGTCGGGGCGAAGGTCGAAGACCTCCTGCACCGCCCGCTGGATGCTCAGATCAGTGTTGCCGTGCTTGGCCGTGCCGAAGGTCTCCACGTACAGCCCCACCGGGTTCGCGCGGCCGATCGCGTACGCGACCTGGACCTCCACGCGGTCGGCGAGACCGGCCGCGACGATGTTCTTGGCCACCCAGCGCATCGCATACGCGCCGGAGCGGTCCACCTTTGAGGGGTCCTTACCCGAGAACGCGCCGCCGCCGTGGCGGGCCATGCCGCCGTAGGTGTCCACGATGATCTTGCGCCCGGTCAGGCCGGCGTCACCCATCGGGCCGCCGACCTCGAAGGTGCCCGACGGGTTGACCAGCAGCGCCGTGTCGGCGTCGTAAAAGCGGCCCAGGCCGGCGTCCTCGATCACCCACTCGACGACCTTGGTACGCACGGCCTCTTCCAGCTCGGGGCGCAGGAACTTGGGGTCGTGCTGGGTGGAGATCACGATGGTGTCCAGGTGGACCGGAGTATCACCGTCGTAGGCGAAGGTGACCTGGGTCTTGCCGTCTGGGCGCAGGCCCACGACCTCGCCCATTTTGCGCACCTGCGCCAGGCGGCGGGACAGCCGGTGAGCCGTCGAGATCGGCAGCGGCATGTACTCGGGGGTCTCGTTGGTGGCGTAGCCGAACATCAGGCCCTGATCCCCCGCGCCGGACTGCTCGGATTGGTCGGTCGCGCGGTTCTCGCGGACCTCCTGGGAGTTGGTCACGCCGTGGGAAATTTCCTCCGACTGCTCGCCGATGGCGATGTTGACGCCGCAGGTACGACCGTCGAAGCCGACCTCGGAGGAGGTAAACCCGATGCCGACGAGCTTCTCGCGAACGATTTTCGCGATGTTGGAGTACGCGTCGGTGCTGACCTCGCCGACGACATGGACCTGCCCGGTGGTCACGAGCGTCTCGACGGCGACGCGTGCGTCCGGGTCCTGGGCGAGCATGTCATCCAGGATGGCGTCGGAGATCGCGTCGCAAATCTTGTCGGGGTGGCCCTCAGTGACCGACTCGCTGGTAAAGAGGCGGTGGAAGGTCTTCTTCTGCTCGCGCTGGGTGCTGGAGGGTGTAGACAAGGCGGTCTTTCCTTTGGTTTGGGAAGTAACTCCGACCAATATAGACCAAGCTGTCTAATTTGCCAAACTACTCATTCCCGCGCTCGATGACCTGCCACATCCGCGCGGCCACGACCTGCTTCGGGCCGTCCGCAATCTCCACCTCAGAGCCATCCGCGCCCAGCAGCCAGCCGCTGTTGCGGGGCTGGCCGAACACTGCTCCCCCGGCGACGGAATTGACCATCAGCATGTCCGCCCCCTTGCGCTTGAGCTTTGCCCTGCCGTTGTCGAACACGTTGTCGGTTTCGGCGGCGAAGCCCACGATCCTCGCCGCGGTCTGCCCAGCCTCCCGCTTGTCGACGAGACCCCGCAGCACATCCGGATTCTCCACCAGGTCAATCCGCGACAGCGCGTCGGAATCCTTGCCCTTCTTCAGCTTGGAGTCGGACGTGCTGGCGGGCCGGAAATCGGCCACCGCCGCTGCCATGATGATGATGTCGGCCTCGGCGGCGCGCTCGTTCATCGCCTCCTCGAGGTCGCGGGTTGAGCTCACGCGGATCACCTCGGCGCCCGCCGGGGTGGAGAGTTCGTCGGTGTCGCCCGCCACCAGGGTCACCCGCGCTCCCTTCTGCGCGGCGACCTCGGCGAGCGCGAAGCCCTGGCGTCCCGAGGAGCGGTTTCCGATAAACCGCACTGGGTCGATGTTCTCCTGGGTGCCGCCCGCGCTGATCAGTACGCGCTGGCCCTCAAGCGCGCGGCCGAACGGGCCCGTTTCCGCCACGGTGCGCGCTAGCTCAGCGATCTGCTCCGGCTCCAGCATGCGCCCCGGGCCGCTGTCCGCGCCCGTGAGGCGCCCGTGGGCCGGCTCGAGCACCGTGATCCCGCGGGAGCGCAGGGTTTTAACGTTGGCCTGGGTGGCGGGATTGAACCACATCTCCGTGTGCATCGCCGGGGCCAAAACGATCGGGCACGTGGCGACGAGGATGGTGGAGGTCAACAGGTCGTCGGCACGCCCGGCGGCAATCCGAGCCATCACATCGGCCGTGGCTGGAGCGACGACGATCAGATCCGCTTCTTGTCCGACGCGGACATGCTGGACCTCGTCGACACGCGTGAACACTCCCGTGTCCACAGGGTTGCCGGACAGCGCCTCAAAGGTCGCTGCGCCGACGAAGTTGAGCGCGCTCGGCGTGGGCACCACCCGCACGTCGTCGCCGCCCTCCTTGAAATCCCGGATGAGGTGACAGGCCTTGTAGGCGGCGATGCCGCCGGCCACACCGACGACCACATTGCGGGGTTGTGTCATGAATCCCGAGTTTAGCCCACCTGCAACGCAATGCGGCCGCACCCTTGAATCCAAAGGTGCGGCCGCTACTGCAGGCTCTTAGTGGCCTTCCTCGTGCTCGAGGAGACCCGCCTGGATCTCGCGCAGAGCGATCGACAGGGGCTTCTCGCCCTGCTCAGGGGTGACCAGGGGGCCGATGAACTCGAACACGCCCTCGTCCTGCTCCTGGTAGTAGCTGTTGATCTGGCGCGCGCGCTTCGCGGCGAAGATCACCAGCGCATACTTCGACGACACCTTGCCCAAAAGCTCGTCGATCGGGGGCGCGGTAATGCCCTCCGGGGTGTCGTAGACCAGGCTGTCGTCGCGCTCAGCGCTGCCAGCAGCCGCGGAGTCAGTCTCCGCCGTCAGGTCGTTGCTTACGTTGCTCAAAATGAACCTACTCGTTGTTGTTGTTGGGTGTGCTCAGCAGAATGTCCGCTATCGCTGACACTGCGTCACCGACGTTGTCGTTGACTACGACGCAGTCGAACTCTCCTCGAGCTTCCAGCTCCTCGCGCGCCGTAGCAAGACGGCGCTCGATGACCTCAGGGGACTCGGTGCCCCGGCCGGTCAGCCGCTCGACCAAGACGTCCCACGACGGCGGCGCGAGAAACACTGTCTGCGCCTCCGGGAGCAGGGCCTTGATGTTGCGCGCGCCGACCAGGTCGACCTCTATCAACACGGGGCGACCTACGGAAAGCGCGTCGCGCACCGGGCCCGCGGGCGTTCCGGAGCGCTGCAACCCGCCGTGGATGTCCGCCCACTCGAGCATCGCTCCGGCGTCGATGTGGCGCTGGAACTCCTCGGCGGTGACGAAGAAGTAGTCTTCGCCATCGACCTCGCCGGGGCGCGGGCCCCGGGTGGTCATGGACACCGAGAAATAGAGGTTAGGAACGTCAGTGCGCAGACGATGGACAACCGTGGACTTCCCCACTGCGGAGGGGCCGGCCAGTACAACTAGCCTTCCCCGCGGCGTCACGTCTGCCACTTTTTACGCCTCAGAGAAGCCGAAGCGCTCCAGCAGGGCGCGACGCTGGCGCTCGCCCAGGCCACGGAGGCGGCGGGTCTGAGCGATCTCGAGCTCCTCCATGATCTCGCGGGCCTTGACCTTGCCCACCTTCGGCATGGCCTCGAGCAGTGCGGAGACCTTGGTCTTGCCGATGATTTCGTCGGAGTCGGCCTTGTCCAGCACGTCCTTGAGATTAGTGTCGCCGCGCTTGAGCGATGCCTTCAGCTCTGCGCGCTGCTTGCGTGCCTCGGCTGCCTTTGCGAGTGCTTCCTTGCGCTGCTCATCGGTCAACTGTGGAAGGGCCACGGATTCCTCCATTTGTAGTAGTGAAAATGTTCGCCAGCGGGCCACGTGAGTCTTTCTCCCGCCGGGATTAAATCCCAACGGTGCAACTCGCTGATTTACGGCTCAGTGTAACACCGGGCCTGCTTATCGACGGTGAACGTGGCTGCACAGACGCGTATTTTACCACGTCACCGCGATGACGCACCTAAACTACCAGGCTTTTTCCCTACCGCCGAATACAACCCACACTTTTTCAGCGTTTTGCCAGCTCGCGGGCGCGTTTGCGCAGCTCACGGGCGTCTGGCCCGGCGGCGAGCACCGAGCGCGACACGTTCGGAAAAACCAGGTGCGCAGCGTCGCCGGCGACGCGGGAGACGTCGTCAAGCGTGGCTCCCTGCGCGCCCACCCCGGGCATGAGCACGACGGCGTTGAGCTCGTCGAGACGCGGCGGCCTAGCGACGGTCGCCCCGACCACGACCCCGATGTCACCGACTCCGTTTTGGGAGTTCGAGCGGTTGAGCTCGGCGCACGCGTCAACCATCTGCTGGGCAATGCTCACCCCGCCAACGGTTTGGGACTGGAACTGCTCGGCTTCCGGGTTGGAGTTCGCCGCCATGACGAACACGCCCTTGCCGCTCGCGCGGGCGAGGTCGAACGCGGGGGCCAGCGAGCCGACGCCGAGGTAGGGCGTGAGCGTAACCGCGTCGGCCTCGAGCGGCGAGCCCTCAGCCAGCCACGCGCGGGCGTAGCCCTCCATGGTGGAGCCGATGTCGCTGCGCTTGGCGTCGGCGACGACCAGGCTGTCCGAGGCCCGCAGCACCGCGAGCACCTCCTCGAGCACCGCGTAGCCGGCAGAGCCGAAGCGCTCGAAGAACGCCACCTGCGGCTTGACTAGGGCGACGTGGTCGGCGAACGCCTCGACGCAGGTCATGGCGAAGTCGCGTAGGCCAGCCGCGTCGTCGTTTAGCCCCCACTGCTCAAGCAGCGCTGCGTGGGGGTCGATGCCGACGCAGAGGCGGCCGAAGCGCTCGCCGGCGCTAACCAGTTGCTCGCCGAAGCCCATCTACTGCCCGCCCGCCGGGTTGTGGTCGAGCTCCTGCAGGCTCATGACGGTGACCTCGTTGTCGCGAATCGCCTCGATGCCCTGCACCGCGGCGACAACACCCTGGACCGTGGTGACCAGCGGGACGTTATTCGCGGCGGCGGTGGCCCGGATCTCGTAGCCGTCGTGGCGCGCGCCCGCGGAACCAGCCGGGGTGTTGAGGATCAGGTCGATCTCCCCGCTAGCGATGCGCTCGACGATCGAGGTGCCCTCGGCGCCGTCTCGGACCTCGGATGCCTTCAGCGCCACCTCGCAGTCGATGCCGTTGCGGCGCAGCATCGACGCCGTGCCGGCGGTGGCGACGATGGTAAAGCCCATGGTGGACAGGCGCTGGATCGGGAAGATCAGCGAGCGCTTGTCGCGGTTGGCCACTGAGACGAACACGGTGCCCTCAGTCGGCAGCTCGCCGAACGCGGCCGCCTCGGCCTTTGCGTACGCCACGCCGAACGAGGGTGCCAGGCCCATGACCTCGCCGGTGGACTTCATCTCCGGGCCGAGGATGGTGTCGAGCACCTCGCCGGCGGGCGTGCGGAAGCGGGTAAACGGAAGCACCGCTTCCTTCACCGCGATCGGGTGCTCCAGCGGCAGCGCCCCGCCGTCGTAGTCCGTCGGCAGCATCCCCTCGTCCTTGAGCTCGGCGATCGTCGCACCCATCATGATGCGCGAGGCCGCCTTGGCCAGGTGAACGCCCGTGGCCTTGGACACGAACGGCACGGTGCGCGAGGCGCGCGGGTTGGCCTCGATGACGTAGAGGATGTCGTCCTTGAGCGCGAACTGGACGTTCATCAGGCCCCTCACGCCAATGCCGTGAGCGAGAGCCTCGGCGGAGCGGCGCACCTTGGCGATATCCTCCGGTCCAATCGTCATCGGCGGCAGGGCGCACGAGGAATCGCCCGAGTGGATGCCCGCCTCCTCGATGTGCTCCATCACTCCGCCGAGGTAGACCTCGGTGCCGTCGCACAAGACGTCCACATCGATCTCGATGGCGGAGTCGAGGAAGCGGTCCACCAGCACCGGGTGATCGGGCGAAAGCTCGGTCGCGCGGTTGATGTAATCTTCCAGGCTCGCCTCGTCGTAGACGATCTCCATGCCGCGGCCGCCGAGGACGTAGGAGGGGCGCACCAACACGGGGTAGCCGATGCGGTCGGCCACCTCGCGGGCCTCGGCAAACGACGTCGCCGTGCCGTAGGCCGGCGCCGGCAGAGCCGCGGCGTCGAGAACCTTGCCGAACTCCCCGCGGTCCTCGGCCAGGTCGATGGCCTCGGGTGAGGTGCCCACCACCGGCACGCCGGCGTCGGCAAGCTGCTGCGCCAAACCGAGCGGGGTCTGGCCGCCGAGCTGGACAATCACGCCAGCGACGTTGCCGGAGGCCGACTCGGCGCGATAGATCTCCATGACGTCTTCAAAGGTCAGCGGCTCGAAGTAGAGACGATCTGCGGTGTCGTAGTCCGTGGAGACGGTCTCCGGGTTGCAGTTGACCATCACGGTCTCGTAGCCGATGCGCGACAGCTCCAGCGCCGCGTGGACGCAGGAGTAGTCAAACTCGATGCCCTGGCCGATGCGGTTCGGGCCGGAGCCCAAGATGATGACCTTGTCCTTGCCGGAGGCCGCAATCTCGCTCTCGGCGGCCTCGTCGTACTCGTACGTTGAGTAGTGGTAGGGGGTCTGGGCCTCGAACTCGCCGGCGCAGGTGTCGACGGTCTTGAACACCGGGTGCACGCCCAGCGACAGGCGCAGCGAGCGAACGCCCTGCTCACCGGCCAGCTCGGGGCGCAGCGCGGCGATCTGGGCGTCAGACAGGCCGTACACCTTTGCCTCGCGCAGGAGCTCCTTGTCTAGCACGGGGGCGTCGATAAGCTCTTGGCGGAATTCGACGAGCGCGGCGAGCTCGGCGAGGAACCAGGGGTCGATGTGGGAGGCCTCGTGGACCTGCTCGATGCTCGCGCCGAGGCGCAGCGCCAGCTCGACGTCGTACATGCGCTTGTCCGTCGGGGTGCGCAGGTCATCGAGCACGGCGCTGAGATCCGTCTCGCGGCCGGGCGCGAAGTAGGAGTCGGGCCGGGTCCAGAAGCCGTTGGGCTTGTCCTCCATCGAGCGCATGACCTTGTTCAGGCCCTGGATGTAGTTGCGGCCGATGCCCATCGCCTCGCCGACGGCCTTCATGGAGGTGCCGAGTGTCTCGTCCGAGCCCGGGAACTTCTCGAAGGCGAAGCGCGGCATCTTCACAATGACGTAATCCAGCGTCGGCTCGAATGCGGCCGGGGTGACGCCGGTGATGTCGTTGGTGATCTCGTCGAGCGTGTAGCCGATCGCCAGCTTGGAGGCGATCTTCGCGATCGGGAAGCCGGTCGCCTTCGACGCCAGCGCCGAGGAGCGCGACACGCGCGGGTTCATTTCGATGGTGATGATGCGGCCGTCGTCCGGGTTGACCGCGAACTGGATGTTGCAGCCGCCTGTGTCGACGCCGACCTCGCGGATGATCGCGATGCCTTGGTCGCGCATGGTCTGGTACTCGCGGTCCGTCAGTGTCAGCGCGGGGGCGACAGTGACGGAATCGCCGGTGTGCACGCCGAGCGCGTCGACGTTTTCGATCGACGCGATCACCACGACGTTGTCGTCGCCGTCGCGCATCAGCTCAAGCTCGAATTCCTTCCAGCCCAGGATGGACTCCTCGATCAGCACGTTGGCCTCCGGCGAGGCCTCGAGCCCGCCGCCGGCGATGCGGTCGAGGTCCTCCATGGAAAACGCCAGGCCAGAGCCGAGCCCGCCCATGGTAAACGACGGTCGGACCACAACCGGCAGGCCGAGCTCGGCGACGGTTGCGTGAACCTCGTCCATGGTGTGGCACACGCGCGAGCGCGCGGACTCGCCGCCGATCTTGGCCACGATGTCCTTGAACTTCTGGCGGTCCTCGCCGCGCTCGATCGCGTCGATGTTGGCGCCGATCAGCTCGACGCCGTGCTTGGCCAAGATGCCGGCCCTGTCGAGCTGGATCGCCGCGTTGAGCGCGGTCTGCCCGCCCAGGGTCGCCAGAATCGCGTCGACGGGGTGGCCCTGCTCCGCCTCGCGGGCGAGGATCTTGTCGATGTAGTCCGGCTCGATCGGTTCGACGTAGGTGTGGTCGGCGAACTCGGGGTCCGTCATGATCGTCGCCGGGTTGGAGTTAATCAGCGTGACCCGCAGGCCCTCGTCTTTGAGCACGCGGCACGCCTGTGTGCCGGAGTAATCGAACTCGCAGGCCTGGCCGATCACGATCGGGCCGGAGCCGATAACCAGGACGTGGTTGATGTCTTCCCTCTTCATGCGTGAGTTTTTCCTCTCCTGGTTACTTCTTGTTGGGGCTGGCGTTGTCCATCAGCTCGATGAACTGATCAAACAGCGGGTTGGCGTCGTGGGGCCCGGCCGCGGACTCCGGGTGGTACTGCACCGAGTACGCCATGCCGCTTTCCAGGGCGACGCCCTCGATGCTGCCGTCGTTAAGGCAGGTGTGGGTCACCAGCGCGGGGCCGAAGTCGGTATCGAAGCTCTCGCCCGGGCCCACCGGTGCTTCCAAAACGAAACCGTGGTTCTGGGAGGTGATGTCGATCTTGCCGGTGAGGTGGTTTTTCACCGGCACGTTGACGCCGCGGTGGCCGAACTTCATCTTCGTCGTCCCGAGCCCGAGCGCGCGGCCGAGGATCTGGTTGCCGAAGCAGATGCCGAACAGCGGCACGCCTGCGGCGATGACGTCGCGGGTGACGTTGACCATGGCGTCGGCGGTCGCGGGGTCGCCAGGCCCGTTGGAGATGAACACGCCGTCGGGGTTGTACTGCGTGATCTCGCTGTACGGGGTGTTGGCGGGCACGACGATGGTCTCAATGCCGCGGTCGGCGAAGTGACCCGGGGTGGCGCTCTTAATGCCCATGTCGTAGGCGACGACGGTGTAGCGCTTCTCCCCCTTGGCGGACACGGTGTAGGGCTTGTCGGTGGAGACCTCGTCGGCGAGGTCGGCGCCGGCCATCGAGGGCTGCTCGTTGACTCGCGCCACAAGCGTATCGACGCTCGCACGCGCAGCGTCACCGATGAAGATTCCCGCGGCGATCGAGCCTTCAGTACGCAGGTGGCGCACGACGGTGCGGGTGTCCACGCCGCAGATGCCGACGACGGACTGCGAGGCCATCTCCTCTTCCAGGGAGCGCTCCGCGCGCCAGTTGGACACGCGCTTGGCCAGGTCGCGGATGACCAGGCCCGCGACCCAGATCTGGTTGTCGTGGGACTCATTGTCCTCGTCGTTCCACCCGGTGTTGCCGATCTGCGGGGCGGTCATCACCACGATCTGGCGGTGGTACGACGGATCCGTCATGGTTTCCTGGTAGCCGGTCATGGCGGTGGTGAAGACCGCCTCACCGAAGACCTCCCCGGATGCGCCGAAGGAGTAGCCCCGGAAGACGTGGCCGTCGCCGAGCACGAGGACGGCCGGGATGCGTTCGTTTGTCATGGTAGAAATCCTTAGCTCTCAGTTGCTCTCAATGCTCGAGTGGGTCAGGGCGCCGCGCAGCAGCGTCAGCTCGACGCGCGCTGCAAAGTCCATGCCCTCGTAGGGGGTGTTCGACGCCTTGGAGGCCATCTCCTCGCCGCGGGCGGTCCACGCCGCAGTGGGGTTGACCAGCGCGAGGTTGGCGGGCTCGCCGACCGCGATGGGCCGGCCCTGGTCCGCGAGTTTCAGGATCTGCGCGGGGCGCTCGCTCATCACCTTGGCCACGAACCGCCAGTCGGCGCGGCCCGATTCGACGAACACCTTGGCCACGACGGCGAGCGATGTCTCCAGGCCGAGCATGCCGGGCTTGGCGTGCTCGAACTCCACGCACTTGTCCTCGCTGCCGTGGGGCGCGTGGTCGGTGGCGACGACGTCGACGGTGCCGTCGAGAAGCGCCTCGCGTAGCGCTCGCGCGTCCCGGTCCTCGCGCAGCGGCGGGTTTACGCGGAAGTTGCCGTCGTAGGTTTCGAGCTTCTCGTCGGTCAGCAGCAGGTGGTGCGGAGTGACCTCGGCGGTGACGTTAATGCCCTGGGCCTTGGCCCAGCGCAGAAGCTCGACGGTGCCTTCGGTCGAGGCGTGGCAGATGTGCAGGCGCCCGCCGTAGTCGCGGGTCATGATCGCGTCGCGCGCCACAATGGACTCCTCCGCCACCCGCGGCCAGCCGCGTAGGCCGAGCCGCGCCGCCGTCTCGCCCTCGTGCGCGCAGGCGCCCTCGGTCATCCTGTGGTCCTCGGCGTGCTGGGCCAGTAGCACGTCGTAGGCCTTCGCGTACTCGATGGCGCGGCGCATCAACTGCGGGTCATTGACGCACTTGCCGTCGTCGGAGAACATGCGCACATGCGAGCGGCTCATCAGCCCAATCTCGGTGAGCTGCTCGCCGCGAAGCCCCTGGGTGATCGACCCGACCGGGTAGACGTCGCAGGTGCCGTGGGCTTGGCCCTTTTCCCACACCGCGTCGGCGAGGAAGGGCTGGTCGATCACGGGGTTGGTGTTGGCCATGGTGAACACGGCGGTAAACCCGCCGCGCGCGGCCGCGTCCGAGCCGGTGGCGATGGTTTCCGTGTCCTCGCGGCCGGGTTCTCGCAGGTGCACGTGCATGTCGACGAGCCCCGGTAGCAGCACCTTGCCCCCGCAGTCGTAGGTGGCGCCGGCGCCGCTGGGGTCCACATCCGCGCCGATCTGCGCGATCACTCCGTCTTTAACGAGGATGTTGACCTCGTCCTCGCCATAGGGGCGGGCGTTTAACAGTGCGAGTGTGGTCATGAGTTGTCCTCTCCTGCCAGAAGCGTAAACAGCACCGCCATGCGGGTGTACACGCCGTTGGTTACCTGGTCGAGAACCACGGCGTTGTCGCGGTCGGCGACGCCGAAGTTGATTTCCATCCCGCGCAGCATCGGGCCCGGGTGCATGATGATCGCTGAATCTTTCAGCGCGGCAGCACGCGCCGCGGAGAGCCCGAACAGGGTCGCGTACTCGCGGTGCGAGGGGAAGAACCCGCCGTTCATCCGTTCCGCCTGCACGCGCAGCATCATGACCACGTCGGCGTCGGCGAGCTCGGCGTCGAAGTGGCTGCTCACGCGAGCGGGCCACGTTTCAACGCCCGTGGGGAGCAGGGTCGGCGGGGCGACTAGCACCACCTCGGCGCCGAGGGTCGACAACAGGTCGACGTTCGAGCGCGCCACGCGCGAGTGGAGCACGTCGCCGACGACCAAAACCTTGCGGCCCTGAACATCGCCGATGCGCTGGCGCATGGTAACGGCGTCGAGAAGCGCCTGCGTGGGGTGCTGGTGCTGGCCGTCGCCGGCGTTGATGATGCAGGTTCCCGGCAGCCACTGGCTCAGCAGGTGCGGGGCGCCGGAGGCCGGGTGGCGGATAATGATGGCGTCCGCGCCCACCGCCTCAACGGTCAGTGCCGTGTCCTTGAGGGATTCGCCCTTCTTCACCGAGGAGGACGATGCCGAGAGGTTGATTACATCGGCGCTCATCCACTTGCCCGCCGTCTCGAAGGAAGATCGCGTGCGGGTGGAGTTTTCGTAGAAGAGGGTGAAAATCGTGCGCCCGCGAAGTGTCGGTAGCTTCTTCATCTGGCGTCCGTGCAGGGCCTCTTTAAAGCGGTCGGCCTCGTCCATGATGCCGACGATCTCGTCGCGGGTCAGGTCCTTGATGTCAATGAGGTGCTTCACTGCGTATCCTCCCTGCTCAGCGTCACCGCGTCGGAGGCGTCGATTGGGGTCAGCGTGACGCGCACGTCCTCGCTGCGCGCGGTCGGGATGTTTTTGCCCACGTAGTCTGCGCGGATCGGCAGCTCCCGGTGCCCACGGTCGACCAGCACTGCGAGCTGGATTGCCGCTGGACGGCCGATGTCTGCGATGGCGTCGAGGGCGGCGCGGATAGTGCGACCGGAAAACAGCACGTCGTCGACAAGGATGACAATCCCGCCGTTGATCTCCCCCGGGATATTCGTCGGCAGCAGCGCGCGGTGCGGGCGGTTGCGCAGGTCGTCGCGGTAAAGCGTGACGTCTAAGCTGCCCACCGGGATCGAGGTGCCGGAGAACTCCTCCACGGCTGCCGCGATGCGCTCGGCCAGCGGGACTCCTCCGGACGGGATGCCGAGCAGCATCACGTTGGACGTGTCCGCGCCAATGGCGTTTTTCTCTATGATCTGGTGCGCTATGCGTGCGATCGTGCGCGCCACGTCGGAGGCGTTTAACAGCTCCGTCGCCGCGCGCGAATCTTTCTCGCTCACCGGACCTCCTTCCCCGCCTCTCTGTGCGGAATTTAAAGGATGTCGAACTTTAGGTTGTAAGTCTTCCGAGACCTGTCGCAATGCTACCAGTACCACGGCGGTGCGTTGCTAGTCACGGCGTCGGCCCTGCTGCAGCGGCCCGGAAGTGTCTACGTTGGTGTGCACACACCCTTGTCACCCGACGCTCGATCCGAGGCCACCTTATGAGCTTGAACGCTTCCCACCACGTCCTCGCACCACGCGAAAAAGTCTGGCAGTGGCACACCCGCCCCGGTGCGGTTGTCAGGCTTACTCCCCCGTTTTTGCCCATGCGACCTATCGAGCAGGCTCGCTCGCTTGCCGACGGCACCACCACCTTCGCCCTGCCAGCCCGCCAGCGCTGGGTGGCCAAGCACGTTGACACCGGCTACCGCGAGGGTGCCCAGTTCCAGGACACCGTGGTCAACCAGCCATTACGCACCACCACGCAGTGGGTGCACACCCACAGCTTCGCCGACGCCGGGGACGGCGCCACGACCGTGACTGACGACATTGACACCCGCGTGCCCCGGTTCCTGCTGGAAAAGGCGGTGGCCTACCGCCAGCACCAGCTCATCGCGGACTTTAAGTTCCTGTCCACCCTGCCCGACACCGCCCCGCTGACCGTCGCCATGACAGGGGCCAGCGGCCTTGTCGGCACCGCGTTGGCGGCGCAACTGGGTACCGCGGGGCATACGGTGATTGCGCTGTCACGCAGCCGCGGTGAGGGTGCCGGGACGCGTCATTGGGACGTCGATAAGCCCGCGGCTAACCTGCTTTCCGGTGTTGACGCGGTGATTCACCTCGCCGGCGAGTCAATCATGGGGCGCTTTACGGAGAAGAAGAAGCGCTCGATCCTCGAATCCCGAGTCGGGCCGACGGAAAAGCTGGCGCGGCTGGCCGCGGACAGCGGGGTCAGCACGTTCGTGAGCGCCTCCGCCGTGGGCTACTACGGCTCGGACGCCGGGGGTTACGAGCACGACGAGAGCGCTCCGCGCGGCACCGGCTTCCTCGCCGAGGTGTGCGAGCAGTGGGAGCAGGCCTCGCGTGTCGACGGCCTGCGCACCGTCAACATCCGCACCGGCCTGGCACTCTCCGGCGCGGGCGGGCTCCTCCCCGTGATGCGGCTGTCCGCCTCCACCGGCGCCGGCGCCCGCTTCGGCCAGGGCGAAAACTGGATGAGCTGGATTGCGCTCGACGACCTCACCGACATCTACGTGCGCTCGCTTATCGACGCCCGCTTAAGCGGCCCCGTCAACGCCACCGCGCCGCACCCGGTCACCAACGCCGAGTTCTCCGCCACTCTCACCGACATTCTGCGCCGTCCCGACATAGTGTCAATCCCGAAGTTCGGGCCCGCCGTCTTGCTCGGGCGCGAGGGCGCCGACGAGCTGGCGCTGGCAAGCCAGCGCGTCGTTCCCCGCGCCGCCACGGAGGCCGGGGCCGACTTTCGCTACCCCACGCTCGAGACCGCGCTCGCACACGAGCTCGGGCGGGAATCACTGGTGGACCAGGCCTGATGGATCGTGTGGAGGTTGGTGCGTGGGCGGTACTGTCGCGCGCTGGGGTGTCCGCGATGTGGGGGCGCCAGGTTTGGAGCGCGGCGTTTACAGTCCGCAATGCGGAGTCGCCTAGAGATGAAGCGCGGTGCTCAAAGTCCGGAATGCGGAGTCGCCGCAAACCAAGTCACGCCCCAAGTCGGCCCACTCAGTCCGCAATGCGGACTCATAACTAGCCAGGCTTTACCCTAAACTCGCCCGCAAAGTCCGCAATGCGGAGCCCCCAGGGATGAAGCGCGGCGTTTACAATCCGCAATGCGGAGTCCCCACGACTTGAAGCTCGCCCGCAAAGTCCGCAATGCGGAGTCGCCGCAAACCAAGTCACGCCCCAAGTCGGCCCACTCAGTCCGCAATGCGGACTCATAACTAGCCAGGCTTTACCCTAAACTCGCCCGCAAAGTCCGCAATGCGGAGCCCCCCGGTTTGGAGCGCGGCGTTTACAGTCCGCAATGCGGAGTCCCCACGACTTGAAGCGCGACCCGCAGAGTCCGCCATGCGGAGTCCCCGGGTTCAGAGCAATACGTTCAGAGTCCGCAATGCGGACTCGCCCAGACCCCGCAGCCACCTCAAACGCGGCAGCGGCTATAGCCCTACCGCTCCAGCTCGTGGCTTAATGCAGCGAGCTCTTCACCGCCGGCCATCTGCGCGGTGAGCTCCTCGAGTGTGATGTCGGCGCGCTCGGCGTTAATCTCCTGGCGCCCCAGCTTCAAAATGGTGAAGCGGTCGCCCACCAGGTACGCGTGGTGGGGGTTGTGGGTGACCAGCACAACAGCGACACCGCGGTCGCGCGCTGCCGCGACGAATCTCAGCACCACGCCCGACTGCTTGACGCCCAGCGCCGCGGTCGGTTCGTCGAGAATGACCACCCGGGCGCCGAAGTGAATGGCGCGGGCGATGGCGAGGACCTGGCGCTGGCCGCCCGAGAGGTTGCCGGCCTCGACGTCGACGTCGGGAATGTTGATGCCCAACTCGCGCAGGGCGTCGTCGCAACGCGCGCGCATCTCGTCCTGCTTCAAGGTGCCAAGCATGCCGCTGATCTCGTTGCCGAGGAAGAAGTTGCGCCACACGCTCAAGCTGTCGACGATCGCGAGGTTCTGGTACACGGTCGCGATGCCGTGGTTGATTGCGTCGCGCGGGGAGGAAAACGTGGTGGGGGTGCCGTCGAGAAGCATCTGGCCCGAGGTGGGTTGATGCAGCCCAGAAAGAATCTTGATGAGAGTCGATTTGCCCGCTCCGTTGTCACCGAGCACGCACAACACTTCGCCCTGATCAATTTCGAGGTTGACCCCGCGCAGGGCATCAAAGGCTCCGTAGGACTTGGTCACGTCCTCGAGCTGGATAATCGCCATGTCTTACCTACCTCGAATCCGTGTACCGAGCGAAGGCGGTGTTGGTGAACACCGCGAACAGCAGCATCGCACCGAGGAAGAACTTGAACCAGTCCGGGTTCCACCCGGCGTAAACAATGCCCTGGTTGGTCAGGCCGAAGATGAGCGCACCAATCGCGGTACCAATCGCGGTGCCGCGGCCGCCGTTCATCGAGCAGCCGCCGATCACGGCCGCGATGATGTACAAAAACTCGTTGCCGACGCCCTGGCCCGCCTGGATGGAATCAAACGCAAAGAGGGTGTGCATGCCGACGAACCACGCGGCGAAAGCGACCGTCATGAACAGGATGATCTTCACTCTCGCCACGGGCACACCCGACGCGCGCGCGGCGTCCTGGTTGCCGCCGACCGCGAAGATCCAGTTGCCAAACGTCGTCCTAAACAGTACGAACGACGCCACAGCGACGAACAGCAGCCACCACACGACGGTGATGCGGATGCTCACCCCACCGATGGAAAAGGAGCTAGCGAACACCGCCCGAGCCGAATCAAAACCCGCCATGTTGGAAATGCTCGGGGTGGCAACCTGGCCGGTCACCAGCTTGGTCACCGCCAGGTTCAGGCCCTGGAGCATGAGGAACGCAGCGAGGGTGATCAGGAAGCTGGGGATGCCCGTGCGCGTGACAAGCACGCCGTTGAGAGCACCGATGGCCAGCGAGATGCCCAGCGCAATGACCGCGCCGACCCACACGTTGAGGTGTAGGTTGTAGTTGAGCATCGTCGCCGCCAGCGCCGCGGTGGTCACCGCCACGCCGCTGGACAGGTCGAACTCGTCGCCGATCATCAGCAGGCCGACGGCCAGCGCAACAATGCCGAGCGTGGAGCTGGCGTACAGGACCGTGGCTACCGCGTCGAGTGAGCGGAACGCGGGTGCGACGAACATGAACAGCGCGAACACCAACGCCAGGCCCAGCAAGCTGGCCAGCTCGGGGCGGCGGATCAGGGCACTGACGCCGGAGTGGCGCCTGAGTCTGTCCTCGTCAGAGGCAGAGGCAGCCGTGGTTGCGGTGCTCATCGCATGCCAGCCTTCGCGGCCTCCGCGATCTTGTCCACGTTGCTCGCGTCGACGAAGCTCGGGCCGGTGTAGACGGGCTGGCCGCCGCCGATGGTGCCGCCGTTGCGCTTAGCCAACCACAGCGAGTCCACGGCGAGGTAGCCCTGCAGGTACGGCTGCTGATCGACGGCCCACTTCACGCTGCCGTCGGCAATGGCGTCGACAAGCTCAGCGTTCGTGTCAAAGGTCGCGATCTCAGCATCGGAACCGGCGTCCTTGACCGCGTCGATCGCGCGCATGGCCACCGGGGCCTGGAGGCCGAACACGGTGTCAATCCCGGGGTCTTGTGCCAGCTTGGCCTGCATCGTGGCCTGCGCCGAAACGAGGTCCTGGCCGTTGACGTAGAGCAGCTCCACCTTGCCGGAGTCGCCGAGGCCCTCCTTGACACCAGCGCAGCGTGCTTCCTGCGAGGAGTTGCCCTGCTCGTGGATGACGCACAGCACGTTCTTCGCGCCCTCGTCCTTCAGACGCTCGCCCGCGGCGGTGCCGGCAACGGTCTCGTCCTGGCCGAAGAAGCCGCTGAGCCCGTATTCGGCGTACTCGTTCATGCCGGCGTTGAGCCCGACGGTGGGAATGCCCGCCTCGACGGCGCGCTGCGCGGCCGGGCCGATGGCCTCGGCGTTGGGCAGGGTCACGGCGATGCCGTCCACGCCGGCGTCGATCGCAGACTGCACCAGGTTCGCCTGGTTGGGCGCCTGCGGGTCGGAGGAGTAGCGCAGCTCGATGTTGTCCTTCGCCGCCGCATCCTCCGCGCCCTTGCGCACGAGGTCCCAGAACGTGTCGCCGGGGGCGCCGTGGGAGACCATCGCGACAACGTAGCGCGGGGTGTCCACGCCGCCGGCTGTTTCACCGCCAGCGGAGCTCTCCGGCGCACCGCCGGTGGACGAGCACGACGCCAAAGCGGCGGCTGCAGAAACGGTAACGAGAGCGGCAAAAAGTTTTCGAGTATTTATCACCCCAACATAGTGGCGGAGCGCATCTGCCCTAGTCAAATGGGGTTTTTGCCACTTGAATCGATCAAGATCGCTTGACCTGCGCAGTCACTAACCCTTTTCGCCCTAGGCAAAGTAAAGAAAAACGGCAAAGGTCATAATCGGCCACGCGAACAGTGTGAGAATGAGCGCGGGGTAGAGAAGCCAGTCGCGTCTGCTCACTGCGGTTGCTAGGCCGTACACCACGGTGACTGCAAGAAGGACCACGTACAGATACCACGACAGATTGGGATTGTGGGGGCTGTTATACGGAGTTGCCACCCACACCGCAATAATCAGAAGCCACGCTACAGGCCGCCGCGATACCGTCTCCTGCGACATTCAGACCTCTTTTTCGCGGCGCGTTTCCATCACCGAGAACTTTAGCGGACCCGAGACCGCGACCCCTAGGAATGCGCGAGCCTCTCCAGCTCCACCTCGGGGTCGAAATCGGCCTCCGGCCACGACAGGCCAAGCGATTTCAGCGCGTCGTACATCAGGGTCTTGACCACGGTGCGGCAGTAGTCCTTGTTGTCGGACGGGATGCAGTACCAGGGCGCTGCGTCGGTGGAGGTGCGGGTCAGCGCGATCTGGTAGGCGGCCATGTACTGCGACCACAGGCGGCGATCATCGATATCGCCTGGGTTGTACTTCCAGTGCTTCTCCTCGTTTAGGATGCGCTCGCGCAGGTTCTCCTCCTGGAACTCGCGCGAAATGTGCGGCATGACCTTGATGATCTCCACGCCGCGCGCGGCCAGCTCGCTCTCCCACTCGACGATCGCGCCGTAGCGGCGCTCAATCTCCTCCGGCGGTGCCATCTGCTTCACGCGCTGCACCAGCACGTCCTCGTAGTGGGAGCGGTCAAACACCGCCACCATGCCAGGCTCCGGCACGTGCGGCTCGAAGCGCCACAGGAAATCGTGGGCGCGCTCCTCCTCGGTCGGCGGGCCGAACGCGTGGACGCGCACGCCTTGCAGGTCCATCGTGGAACCCACAACGTGCTTGATCAGCCCGCCCTTGCCCGAGGTGTCCATGCCCTGCAGGATCAAAAGGATGCTGCCCGCATCGCTGTTGCCCGCGCGGGCGTTGGCGAAGAGCATCTCTTGCAGGTCTTCGAGCTCGTCGTCGAAGGTATCGAAAGCCTTGTCCACCTTCTTATCGCTGTCGAGCCCCGGGGTCGCGGTCGGGTCGACGTCGGCAAGCTGGAAGTTCTCGTCGACGCGGAATTGCTGCGCTTCCTCTACAGAAATCCTGGCCATGGTTTGTCCTTACTTAAGCCTTGTGCGGTTCGTCGCGCTCGATGTCCAGCGCGCGGGGCTCGGCGATCGGCGCCTCGGCGATGATCTCGCCGAGCACGTCTTCGCGCTCAGCCGACTCGTCGGCGGGTGAATCGGCCTCGGGCGCCGGGAGCGTCTTCACAACGTCGTCAAGCACCGCGTGAATGTACGGCGGTGCGGCGTGGCCCGCGTACTCCTCCGCCATACCCAGCGCGTTAGAAATCGCGATCGGCGCGGCGACGTCGTCGTTGAACAGGATCTCCCAGGCGGCGACACGCAGAATCTGCCTGTCGACGGCCGGCAGGCGACCCAGCTCCCAATCCTGGGAGAGGAACCGCTCGACCGCGTCGTCGACGTCGTCAAGCTTTTCGGCAACCCCGGTGATGATCTCGCGGGTGTACTCCGCAATCGGCGCGACCGCGTTCTGCGGGTCCTGGGCCAGCTCGATGCGGTCCTCGACCACCGCGACGGGGTCGATGTCGCGCGTCTCGGCCTCGAAGAGGATATCCACGGCTCGGCGGCGCGCCCGGTACCGCGCGCCGCGGCGCTTGTAATCAGTCATTACTGGTTCACGCGCGAGAGGTACTCGCCCGTGCGCGTATCCACCTTGACCACGTTGCCGGTCTCCAAAAACAGCGGGACCTGGATCTCCGCGCCGGTTTCCAGCGTCGCGGGCTTGGTGCCGCCCGTGGAGCGGTCGCCCTGCAGGCCCGGCTCGGTGTGCTCGATCTTCAGGTCGACCGAGATCGGCAGCTCCGCGAACAGTGCCTCGCCCTCGTGGAAGGACACCTGCACGCGCATGTTCTCCAGCAGGAAGCGCGACGCCTCGCCGAACTTGTCCTCCGGCAGCTCGTACTGCTCGTAGGTCTTGTCGTCCATCACGACGTAGCTGGTGCCGTCGTTGTACAGGTACGTCATGTCGCGGCGGTCCACCGTCGCGGTCTCCACCTTCACGCCGGCGTTCCAGGTCTTGTCCACGGTCTTGCCGGAGACGACATCCTTGAGCTTGGTGCGCACGAATGCGGGGCCCTTGCCCGGCTTGACGTGCTGGAACTCAATGATCTGCTGCAGCTTGTTATCAACCTTGAGCACAAGACCGTTTTTGAAATCGGCGGTAGTTGCCACGTGACGTGCCTTTCCTAGTGGTCGGGAGTGGTATGCAAACACGACAATGCTACACCACCGGCGGAGGACTTAAACAATGGTCAGCGCCTTGTCCCACTCGGTGATCACCTGCGGCGCGCCGGAGGTGATGATCAGCGTGTCCTCGATGCGCACCCCGCCCTTGCCGGGGACGTAGATGCCGGGCTCGATGGTCAGCAGCATGTTCTCCTCCAGCACGCCCTTGCCGGTCGGCGCGGCGGCGGGAGCCTCGTGGACCTCTAGACCGATGCCGTGGCCGGTGGAGTGGGTGAAGTAGTCGCCGTAACCCGCGTCCTCGATGATCTCGCGCGCCGCCTTGTCGACGTCGACAAGCGCCGTGCCCGGAGTCGCCGCATTGATGCCGGCGAGCTGGGCGCGCAGCACGATGTCGTAGATTTCGCGGGCGAAGTCTGTGGCGTGGCCGACGACGAAGGTTCTCGTCATGTCCGAGTTGAAACCCTGGCGGTGCATGCCGAAGTCGATGGTGACCAGGTCGCCGTCGACAAGCGTGCGCTCGCCGGCGCTGTAGTGCGGCATGGCGGAGTTCGGCCCGGAGGCGACGATGGTGTCGAAGCTGGGCCGCTCGGCGCCTAGCACGCGCATGCGGTACTCGAGGTCGGCGGCGATGTCGCGCTCGGTGCGCCCGGCGGCGAGCTCGCCGGCCTCGACGAGCCCGGTCAGCGCCTGCGCCGCGAGACGCGCGGCCTCGGTGAGACGGCGCAGTTCAATGTCGTCTTTGGTCAGGCGGATCTGCTCGATCACGCCTGTCACGGGCACGAGCGTGACGCCCTCTGGGCACGCTTTGGTCAGCCGCTCGAGCGCGGCGACGGAGACGTAGTCCGCCTCGAACCCGACGCGGCGGCCCTCCGGGACCCCCGACAGCAGCGCCTCGGCGCACTGGCGGGTGATGGTGGCCTCGATGTCCGGGACCTCGACCGCGACCTGGGTGGTGTAGCGGCCGTCGGTGGCGATCTCGGCCGAGAGGTCCTTGGAAATCTTCAGCGCGGCGTTCGAGCCGGAGAAACCGGCCAGGTAGCGCACGTTGATCAGGTTGGTCACCAGCATCTCGTCGACACGCTGCGCGGCGAGCATGCTCGCCAACTTGCGACGGCGGGTGGCAAAGCGGGTATCAGCAAGCGGCATGGTTCCTCCTGACAAAGTAATCGAGGGCGAGGTCGTAGCCGGTCGTGCCCAGCCCGGCGATCACCCCGATGGCGATCGGCGAGAGGTACGAGTGGTGGCGGAATTCCTCGCGGGAGTGGACGTTGGAGATGTGGACCTCGATAAAGCCCGCGCCGTCGGCGACCTCGGCCAGCGCGTCGCGCAGCGCGACAGACGTGTGGGTCAAGCCCCCGGGGTTGATAATCACGGCCCAGCCGCCGTCGGCGGCCTCGTGCACCCAGTCGATGAGCTCGCCCTCGTGGTTACTTTGGCGGCACTCGAGTTCCACGCGGCGCTCGGCGGCGGCCTCGCCAAGCCGCTTGACGACGTCAGCGAGCGTCTCGGAGCCGTACACGTCGGGCTGTCGCTTGCCCAACCGGTTCAAGTTGGGCCCGTTGAGCACTAAAACCTTCATGAGATAGCAGAATACGCGTCGCGCATCTCCTCGATGGTCGAATCCTCGATTCGGGTGCACGAGCCCAGAGAATCGAGCACGACGAAGCGCACCCGGCCGTCGCGGTTCTTCTTATCGCGCGTCATCGCCTCATACAGTTCGTCGAACGCGCCCGCCTCGTAGGTTGTGGGCAAGCAGATGCGTTCGAGGATGTTTCGGTGCATCTCCACGATGTCGTCGCCGATCAGCCCCCTGTTGCGCGCGAGGTGGGCGACGAACATCATGCCGACGGCCACGGCGTTGCCGTGGCGCCAGGTGTAGTTTTCGCGCAGCTCAATCGCGTGGCCAAGCGTGTGGCCGTAGTTGAGGATCTCCCGCAGGCCGGATTCCTTCAAGTCCTGGCTGACCACCGACGCCTTAACGGCCACAGAGCGCTCCACCAGCTCCGCGTAGTGGGCCTGGGGGTCGTCCATGTAGAGCTCCAGGATCCGCGGATCCGCGATAAACCCGGTCTTAATCAGCTCCGCCGAGCCGGAGATGAGCTCCTCTTCCGGCAGCGTGATGAGCCGCTCAAGGTCGATAAACACCGAGTCCGGCTCGTGGAAGCTGCCCACGAGGTTCTTGCCCGCGGCGGTGTTGATCCCGGTCTTGCCCCCGACCGCGGCGTCAACCATCCCGAGCAGTGACGTGGGCACCTGGATGACCTTGATCCCGCGCATCCACGTCGCGGCCACGAAACCGGCCAGGTCGGTCGCAGCGCCGCCGCCGACACCGATGACGACGTCCTGGCGGGAGAATTTCTTCTCCCCCAGCAGCTCCCACAGCCCGGACAGGACCTCCATGGTTTTGCCGTCCTCAGCGTCGGGCACGGGCGCGAGGACGCACTCGACGTTGGCGGACTCCACGGCCCGGCAGATCTCGCGCGCCACGGCCGCCAGCGGCACCTGGTGGACGATGAGCACTTTGCGCGCGCCGATCGCACCCACGCGCTCGGCGACGCCGGAGAGGTTGCTGTGCCCGATGTGGACCTTGTACGGGGAAGGCCCGTTGACCTCGACTACTGCCATGTTCCTACTCCTTCACAGGGAATCGATGATTCCCAATACCTCGGCCACCACGCGCTGCGGCGGCCGCTCGTCGGTGCGCACGCGGTGGCTGGAGACCTCCCGGTACAGGTGCTCGCGCGACGCCAGCAAGTCCCGGTAGTGCTGCGCCGGGTCGGCCGCGTTGAGCACCGGGCGCGTCGTCTCGTTGGCGGTGCGGCGGATTCCTTCCTCCGCGCTGACATCAATCCACACCACGGTGTGTGCTTGGAGGAGCGTGCGGGTGGCGTCGTTAAGCACTGCTCCCCCGCCGAGGCTGACCACCCCGCCGGTCGCGAGCGCTGTGGCGACGTAACCGGCCTCGAGCTCGCGGAAGTTCTTCTCGCCGTGCTCGAGGTAGACCTCGCCGCAGGCCTTGCCCTCCCCCTGCTCGATCAGCTCATCGGAGTCCACCAGCGGCAAGTTCAGAGCGCTCGCTAGACGACGCCCAATCGTCGACTTTCCGGCGCCCGGCGGCCCCACCAACACCACGCGCGGGCGCGAGTGCACCACTGCAGCCGTCGCAGCTACATCGCCATGCGTATCACTCATCCGTACCTCCAATACCCGGGAAAGCCAGACGCTTCGAAACATAGTCATTGTAGGAGACAACGTTGGCTTTGACCTCCGCAAGACTGTCGCCGCCGAACTTCTCGGTCACAGCGCGCGCGAGCACGAGCGCCACCATCGCCTCGGCGACCACGCCGCCGGCGGGTACGGCGCAGACATCGGAGCGCTGGTGGATGCCCGTCGCCGCCTCACCGGTGGCCATATCGACGGTGCGCAGAGCGCGCGGCACCGTGGAGATCGGCTTCATCGCGGCGCGCACCCGCAGCTGCTCGCCGTTGGTCATGCCCCCTTCGAGCCCGCCGGCGCGGTTTGTCAGGCGGCGGACGCCGTCGCTGTCGCGGACCATCTCGTCGTGGGCTGCGGAACCGCGGCGGCGCGCCTCCTCGAAACCGTCGCCGACCTCCACGCCCTTGACCGACTGGATGCCCATCAACGCCGCGGCGAGCTGCGCGTCTAGGCGCGCGTCGCCGGAGATGTGCGAGCCCAGGCCGATGGGCAGGCCGTCGACGGCAACCTCGACGATGCCGCCGAGGGTATCGCCGTCCTTCTTCGCGGCTTCGATCCGCGCCACCATGTCCTCCTCAGCGGCCTTGTCGAATGCGCGAACGGGCGAAGCATCGACGGCCTCAATGTCGGCAGGCGTCGGCGCGTGTCCGCTGTACGGCGCCGACTCCCCGATGGAGATCACGTGGGAGACGATTTCCACGCCGAGGACCTCGCGCAGCAACGAGCGCGCGACGGCACCCGCGGCGACACGCGCCGCCGTCTCGCGCGCCGAGGAGCGCTCCAGGATCGGGCGCGCGTGCAGGTGCCCGTACTTGACCATGCCGGCAAAATCAGCGTGCCCGGGGCGCGGCCGGGTCAGCTGCGCGCCGCGGCCGGAGCTCATTGCCTTGGCCACCTCGGGGTCATCCATATCCACCGGCTCCGGGGACATGATCGTGGTCCACTTCGGCCACTCGGTGTTGGCGATCTGGATGGCGATCGGGCTGCCGATGCTATAGCCGTGCACCACGCCGGTGAGCAGGGTGAGCTCATCGGCCTCAAACTTCATGCGCGCCCCGCGGCCGTAGCCGAGGCGGCGGCGCGCGAGCTGGTGGCCGATCTCCTCCTTGGTCACGGGCACGCCAGCAGGCATGTTCTCGATCAGGGCGACAAGCGCCTGGCCATGGGATTCCCCAGCGGTGGTCCAACGAAGCATGCGCAACATTGTGTCACAGGTCGCCTTGCGCCAGCGCATATAGGCCAACCAGCCACGCCGCCGCGAGCATCGACGGACCGTGCGCCAGCCCACGCCTGCGCGTCACAGCGGCTGCGACCAGCGTGAACAGGCTGGCCGCCAGGATCGCGGCGAACACACCCCCGACGCCCGCCAGCAGAGCGCACGCGATGCCCAGCGGCACTGCCAGCTTCACGTCCCCTCCGCCCATACCGGACCCGGCAACCAGGTACAGAGACGGCCAGAGAAACCCCCACAGCCCCACCGGGTGCGCCACGCACGCCACGAACGTGACGACGGCCCCTGGCAGCGTCAACCAATCCGGCAGGCGCAGCCTGGTTAGATCGAAATACGTCAATGCGGCGCTCCACGCGAGCGCCGCAGCCCCCCACAGCCACATAAGGTGTGAGTCTACGCCACGGCCCGGCCTAGCGCCTGGGGTACAACAGCGCCTCGCGCATCGCCTCGCGCGGCGCGGCAACCCCGGTGAACTGCTCAAACTGGCTAAACGACTGTTCGGCGAGCATGACCAGCCCGCCCACTGACGTGTACCCGTTGGACGCCGCGGCCGTGGCAAGCGGTGTGGGCCAGGGATCATAAATCACGTCCACCACGGGCGCGTGGCCGAGCAGCTTTGCGTGCTCCTTCAACGCGTGGGCGGGCACCGTGGACACAATCACGTCCGCATCGATCGCGAGTGCCCTAACATCCGCGTCAAAGGACGTGAACTGCAGCTGCGCGTCCTTGACCAGCGGGCGAACCTCTGCACTGCGGTCGCTGCGGTTGAGCACCGTGAGGTTGTTCACCCCACGCTCGCCAAGCGCCCACAGTGCCGGGCGCGCCGTGCCACCCGCGCCGATGACCAGGGCGGACGTGATAGGGGCGTCGCCAAGCAGGGCGGTAAGCGCCCCGGCGATGCCCTCGCAGTCGGTGTTGTCGGCGCGCCACCCGCCGTCGATACGCGTGAGCGTATTCGCTGAGCCGACCGCTGCCGCGCGCTCGGTGGCCTCAGTAGCGAACTCGAGCGCGGCGAACTTCGCGGGCATGGTCACCGAGAAGCCGCGAAAGGTCTCGTCCGCGCGGCCGACGATTGCGGGCAGCTGCGCGGCGGTGCATTCGATGCGCGAGTACTCCCAGTCGCGCAGCCCCGCCGCGGCATAGCCGGCGTTGTGCAGCACCGGCGACAGGGAGTGATCAATCGGCGAGCCGAGCACGGCCGCGCGGTGGTTGACACTCATTAGCGCTGCGAGTCCAAGATGCCGGACTCGTAGGCGCGCTGAGTGTCCTCCAGGTGCTGCTCGAAGGTGTCGTTGAACACCGTCGTGCCGTCGGAGTCGATGGTGACGAAGAACAGCCAGTTGCCCTCGGCGGGGTTCTCCATTGCGGTGATTGCCTCGAGCGACGGCGAGGCGATCGGGGTCTCCGGCAGGCCGTCCATCGCGTAGGTGTTCCACGGGGTGACGCGCTGGCGCGCCGAATCGCCCGTGGCGACCTCGACCGTGGGCAGGTCGTAATTGACGGTGGAGTCGAACTCCAGGCGCATCGGCGCATTCAGGCGGTTGAGGATCACGCGCGCGACCTTGTCAAACTCGCCCGCGGGGGCCTCGCGCTCCACCAGCGACGCCGCGACCAGCAGCTCGTAGGGGGTGATGCCGACCGTCTCCGCGCGCGCGACGATGTTGGTGGAGTCGTACAGGTCCGCCGAGCGGGAAATCAGGTCGGTGAGGATCGTCTCGGCGTCCGCACCCGGGTCGATGATGTACTCGCCCGGGGCGATGAGGCCTTCGAGGCGCTTCGGGTCGCCGGCGCGCGCGGTGACCGTCTCAGCCGCCCAGTCGGGCACACCGAGGTCAGCGGGGTTCGTGTTCGCCGCGACCTGCTGGAGCTTCTCGACGGTCACACAGTCCTGCGTCGGCTGATCCCCGCAGGAGACCTGCTGGATCTGCGAGTAAATGCCCTGGCGGGTCTGCCCGCCGACGACGTTTACGTCCATCAGCGTGGCGCCCCCGTTGACCTGCAGCGGCGTAATCCGGTTCGCCGGGTCGAGCAGGGCAGCCACCGCGGCCTCCGCGCTCATGCCCGACTGCAGGCGGTAGAAGCCCGGCTGGATGTTGTGGGAATCCGGGTGCGCCATCGCGGCGGACTGGAAGGCGGAGTTCGACTTCACCACACCCTTTTCTTCCAGCTGGGGGCCCAGCGCGGAAACGCTTGAGCCCTCGGGGATCTCCACGACCTGCTCCTCGCCGGTTCCTTCGCCCTGGAAGTCCCCGCCGCCGGCCGAGCGCGCCGTGCCAATCCACGCGATAAGGCCCACGATGAGCAAAATGGATGCGACGATGACGGCTACGCCGAGGGTGCGCTGCCGGGCGATTCGTCCAGTTGTCATGGGTGAGTCTCCTTGAGAGTAGTTAGTCGGCCATCGAGCCACGATTGCAAGATCTCCACCGCCGCAGCTTGGTCGATCACCTTGCGGCCCGCTTTCGCGCTCACCCCGGACGCGCGAAGCGCGTGCGTGGCGGCCACGGTGGTGAGGCGCTCGTCGCCCATCCTCACCGGGACGCCGCAACGTGCGCGAAGGCGCGCCGCAATGTCTTCGGCGTGCTTGACGCTTTTCGAACCGTTGCCCTTGAGGTCACGGGGCAGACCGACGACGACCTCGACGGCCCCGTAAAAACCAATCAGCTCAACGAGGCGGTCGACGTCCGCCCCGTCGTCATCTCCGAAAGTAGTCACACGGTCCACGGTTTCAACGGGCATGGCCAGGCGTGCGTCGCGGTCGGAGACGGCGACACCGATGCGAACGGTCCCGACATCAAGACCGATGCGTCGGCCGTTGCCCGGGTCGTCCGCCCCTGGTGTGTCGGGGAGCACCTTCATAGCCTGTCCTCGCTCGTGATAGTAACGTGTCCGATTTGTTATCTTACGGTACGAGGACCTAAGCCTGTGCCAGGTGATCCCTAACTGCGTTGAAGCCGGCCGAAAGCCCTTCCGGATTCGAGCCCGAGCCCTGCGCCAGATCCGGCTTGCCGCCGCCCTTGCCGTCAACGTAGCCGCCGATGAGCTTGACCAGGTCACCGGACTTGACACCCGCCTGGACCGCGGACTTCGTGGCCGCCACCGCAAACGGCACCTTGCCGTCGACGCTGGAGGCGAGCACGACCACACCCGGCTGGGTGCCGAGGCGCTCGCGCACGTCGGACGCCATGGTGCGCAGGTCGCCGGCGCCGAGGCCGTCGGGAAGCGTCACGGCGACAAGCGAGAACTCGCCGACGCGCTGCGCCTGCTCGACGTACTGCGCGGTCTGGCTGGAGAGCTGCTGGCGGCGCATTGCCTCGAGCTCCTTCTCCGCGGCGCGCAGGCGATCGGTGAGCTGCGCGATGCGGTCCGGCAGCTGCTCGGTCGGCGTTTTCAGCTCCGCTGCCAGACCCGATGCCAATGCGGCCTCGCGGGAGAAGTAGCGGAAGGACTCCAAGCCTGAGTACGCCTCAATGCGCCGCGCGCCGGAGCCGACGGAGGATTCACCGAGCACCGCCACGGGGCCGATCTGGGAGGAATGGTCGACGTGCGTGCCGCCGCACAGCTCGATGGAGAACGGTCCGCCGATCTCCACGACGCGCACGACGTCACCGTAGTTCTCGCCGAACAGCGCCATCGCGCCCATCGCCTTCGCCTCCTCGAGCGAGGTCTCGATGGTGTTGACGGCGAAGTCGGCGTCGACGGCCTGGTTGGTGATCGTCGCGATCTCGCGCATCTGCTCGTCGCTGAGCTGCTCGGTGTAGTTAAAGTCAAAGCGCAGGTAGCCCGGCTTGTTCAGCGAGCCCGCCTGCACCGCGGTGGGGCCGAGCACCTGGCGCAGCGCAGCGTGGATGAGGTGGGTGGCGGTGTGCGCCTGACGCGCGCCGTGGCGCCACGCGCTGTCGACCTCGGTGGTCACGCCCTGGCCCAGGTCAAGCCCGCCGTTTTGCACGGTGGCTTTGTGGATCCACAGCTTCTTGCCCACCTTCTGCACGTCGGTGACGTTGAGCACGGTGTCGCCGACGACGATGCGGCCGCGGTCGCCCATCTGGCCGCCGGACTCGGCGTACATCGGGGTGACGTCGAGGATGACCTCGACCTCATCGCCCTGGGAGACCTCGGTGACCTTCTCGCCGTCGCGCACGAGGCCGATGACGGTGCCGTCGTGGGTCAGCTCGCTGAACCCGACGAACTCAGTCGGGCGGGTATCGACCCACTCGCGGTAGAGGGACTCGTCGACGTTGCCCTGCTTCTTCGCCTTGTTGTCAGCCTTGGCGCGCTGGCGCTGCAGCGCCATCTCCCGGTTGAACTCCTCCATGTCCACCTTGAGGCCGGACTCGCGGGCCATCTCCAGCGTCAGGTCGATGGGGAAACCGTAGGTGTCGTGCAGCTCGAAGGCTTGGGCTCCCGGCAGCGTGCCGGCCCCAGCAGCCTTCACCGATGCCGCGGCCTCCTCGAAGCGGTGCGTGCCGGACTCCAGCGTCTTCATAAACGCGCGCTCCTCGGCCACGGCGACGCGGACGATGCGCTCGCGGTTGTCGGCGATCTCGGGGAACGACGGGGTCATGGTGTCCATGATCGTGTTCATGAACGACTCCAGCACCGGCGCGGTGGCGCCGAGGAGGCGTGCCGAGCGCACGATGCGGCGCAGCAGGCGGCGCAGGATGTAGCCGCGGCCTTCGTTGGACGGCGTGACGCCGTCCAGGATGATCATCATCGCGGTGCGCGAGTGGTCGGCGATCACGCGGAAGCGGACGTCGTCACGCTGATTGCCCGCGTTGTAGCGCGCGCCGGTGAGCGAGATGGCGGCGTCGATCACTGGGCGCAGAAGGTCCGTCTCGTAGACGTTGTCCACGCCCTGCAGGATGCAGGCGACGCGCTCAACGCCCATGCCGGTGTCGATGTTCTTCTTCGGCAGCTCGCCGATGATCTCGAAACCCTTCTTGTCGCCCTCGCCGCGGATCGACTCCATGAACACGAGGTTCCAAATTTCGAGGTAGCGCGTGTCGTCGGCGATGGGGCCACCCTCTTTGCCGTGCTCGGGGCCGCGGTCGTAGTAGATCTCGGAGCACGGCCCGCAGGGCCCGGGCACGCCCATGGACCAGAAGTTGTCCTCCATGCCCATGCGCTGGATCCGCTCGGCGGGCACGCCGATAACGTTCTCCCAAATGTCGGCGGCTTCGTCGTCGTCAAGGTAGACGGTGACCCACAACCGCTGCGGGTCAAGCCCGTAGCCGCCCTCGGAGACCGGGTTGGTCAGAAGCGCCCAGGCGTGCTTGATCGCGCCTTCCTTGAAGTACTGGCCGAAGGAGAAGTTGCCCGCCATCTGGAAGAACGTATTGTGGCGGGTGGTGATGCCGACTTCTTCGATGTCGAGGGTGCGCACGCACTTCTGAATGGATGTCGCAGTGCCCGAGGCAAACGGCGGGGTCTGCTGGCCCAGGAAGTAGGGCTTAAACGGCACCATGCCCGCGTTGACGAACAGCAGCGTCGGGTCATCCAAGATCAGCGAGGCACTCGGCACCGGCTCGTGTCCGGCGTCGACGAAGTGCTGGGTGAAACGCTCTCGGATCTCATGGGTCTGCACGGGCGATATCCTTTAACAAGTGGAAGGGGAGTAAAACCGCAAACCACTTTACCCGCGCGGGTGCCCTCGCCGGCGATCGACCGCGTGGCGGGGCGCTAGCTGCCGCGCACCATCCGCCGCAGCCGGCCCAAGTATTCCCTGATCCGCTTCTCCGCGCCATGGCCAGCCGGGTCGTAGTAGACGGCGTCGTCGAGACCCTCCGGAATGTAGCGCTGCTGAACCACCCCACGCTCATCGTCGTGCGGGTAGACGTAGCCCACGGCGTTTCCCATCGCCTCCGCATTCTTGTAGTGCCCGTCACGCAGGTGCGCGGGGACCGGGCCAGCTTTGCCCTTAGCGACGTCCGCCTGAGCGCGGTTGATCGCTTCGTAGACGGCATTGCTCTTCGGCGCCGTGGCGAGGTGGATCGTCGCCTGGGCGAGGGCGAGCCGCCCTTCCGGCATCCCGATGAACTGCACGGCCTGGGCCGCGGCCGACGCCGTCTGCAGCGCGGTCGGATCCGCCATCCCGATGTCCTCCGAGGCGTGGATGACCAGGCGGCGCGCGATGAACCGGGGGTCCTCCCCCGCCTCGATCATGCGCGCCAGGTAGTGCAGAGCCGCATCGACGTCCGAGCCGCGGATCGACTTGATAAACGCGGAGATGACGTCGTAGTGCTGGTCCCCGTCGCGGTCGTAACGCACGATCGCGCGGTTGACGTTGTCGTGCACCACCTCGACGGTGATCGCGCCGCCATCGTCGATCGCTTCGGCGGCGGCTTCGAGGTAGGTCAGGGCGCGGCGCGCGTCACCGCCGGCGAGCAACACGAGCTGCTCGCGGGCGGCCGGCTCGAGCGTCTTGTCCCCGCCCACGCCGCGTTCGTCTTCCATCGCGCGGTCGAGCACGCGGCCGATGTCATCGGGCTCAAGCGAGCGCAGCTGCAGCAGCAGCGAGCGCGACAGCAGCGGCGCCACGACACTAAACGACGGGTTCTCCGTCGTCGCCGCGACCAGCAGCACGGTGCGGTTCTCCACCGCGGCGAGGAGTGCATCCTGCTGTGTTTTGGAAAACCGGTGCACCTCGTCGATAAACAACACAGTTTTCTCGCCGCGCGCTATGTCGCGGCGGGCCTGCGCGATGACCTCGCGGACCTCTTTGACCCCGGACGACAGCGCCGACAGACCCACGAAGTTCTGCCCCATCGTTGACGCGATCAGCGAGGCGATGGTGGTCTTTCCCGTCCCGGGCGGGCCGTAGAGGATCACGGACGCCGCGCCGGAGCCCTCGACGAGCCGGCGCAGCGGCTTGCCCTCGCCCAGCACGTGGTCCTGGCCGACGACATCGCTTAGGCTCTGCGGGCGCATCCGCGCGGCGAGCGGGGCGGACTCCCCTACGGCGAACAGGCTGGAGCCGCGGTTGCCCGCCGCGCGGGCGGCCAGATCGTTGCCGAACAGTCCCTCCTCCATGGCCGGCCGCCTAACTCAGCCTGCGCGCCACCGCGTGCGCGAACTCGGAGATTTCCTTGTACGCGGGGTCGTCACCAGCGCCGGAGTAGCGCGCGAGTGCTTCGAACGTCTCGTACAGATCGCGGCGCACGAGCTTCTCGTCGGCTGTAAACGGCCCCTGGTGCGAGGGCCGCAACAAATCGCCGCTGACCTCGAACTCTTCCAGATGCACGCCCGCACCGACATCGACTCCCGCAGCCTGGAAATCAGCGGTGATTGTCTCGTCCTGCTCCCACACCTCGCTGTGGGCGTTGACGTTGAGCACGGAAACGCTGGACAGCGCCCAGGCGATAAGCGCGGCGGTGATCCGTGCATGCAGGGTCTCCGGTCGCTCCACTTCCGGCCACAGCCCGCTGACCTCGCGCACCCAGGCCTCGGTGAACACGTGGGCTTCCTCGTCGGTAATCGGGTCGGTGGAGATGTAGTTGGGAAAGCCCGCGATCACCGATGCGAGGTCGAAGGTGACGTCGCGAAATCCCGCCCACTCGTAGTCGAGGAATTGGATCGTCCCGGCGTAGATCACGTTGTCGGGCGCGAGGTCGAAGGGTGTGAACGCGCGGTTTCCGCCCTTGAGCAGGCGGTAGCTACCGTGTTCGGCGACGGTTTTGACCTCGTCGGGCACCTCGATGCCGGCCTGCTCCATCATTTCCAGCCCGAGCCGGATGCGGTGGAAAAGCAACCGGTCGCGAAGGTTTTGTACTCCCTCGGCACCGCTGTGGGCGCGGGTCAGGCGGCTAAAGAGCACGTTGAACGCGTCTTCCTTGTCGGCTGTGCCGGCGTGCATCCTGCCCAGTGCCGAGCCGAAGGAACGCAGCACGTTGACCCGCTCTTCAGCGGTGGACTCCGCGAGCAGGCTGTCCAGGGTGTCGCCGTCGCCTGAGTCGGTGATGATAATGATGCGCTTGTCAACGTCGTAGCCGAGGAGCACCGGGCCTGGTCGCACCTCTTCGCTTAACGACGTCGTGAACTGGTACGCCACGACCTCCCGCAGGTACGCCGCGTCCTCGAGGGGGTCACCGACTAGCGGAGAGTACTTCACTACCACGGAGCGGTGCTGCAGGAAGGGGTTCGTGGCCACCTTCGCGCGGTAGACGCCGGCGAGGCCCGAGCCGGGCAGGCGGGTGGCGTCGACAAGCTCCTGCGCCCCGCCAAAGCGGCGGGTCAGGATGCCCTCAGCAGCGGCGATGACGTCGCTTTGCTCCATGCGTCGGCTCCTTAGTTGGGGGCGCCCGAATCAGCCGGGGCGTCAACCTTCTTCGGTTTGAAATCGACACCGGTTTCCTTGCGCTGTGCCGTCGGAATCGGCGCGGGCGCATCGGTCAGCGGGTCCACGCCGCCGCCGGACTTCGGGAAGGCGATGACGTCGCGGATGGAGTCGAACCCTCCGAGCAGCGAAACAATGCGGTCCCAGCCAAACGCGATGCCGCCGTGCGGCGGGGCACCGAAGGCGAAGGCCTCGAGTAGGAAGCCGAACTTCTCCTGGGCCTCTTCCTCCGTGATCCCCATGACCTTGAACACGCGCTCCTGGACGTCGCGCTGGTGGATACGGATCGAGCCGCCTCCGATCTCGTTGCCGTTGCAGACGATGTCGTAGGCGTACGCCAGCGCCTCTGAGGGCTCGGAGTCGAAGGAGTGAAGGTACTCCGGCTTCGGGGAGGTAAACGCGTGGTGCACAGCGGTCCACTTGGAGTGGCCCAGCGCGACGTCGCCCGACGCGGTGGCGTCTGCGGAGGGCTCGAACATCGGCGCGTCGACGACCCACGTAAACGCCCAGTCGCCCTCCTTGATCAGATCGAGCTTGCGTGCGATTTCGCCACGGGCTGCGCCGAGCAGCGCGCGGTAGCTCTTGGTGTCGCCCGCGGCGAAGAAGATGCAGTCCCCCGGCTTCGCACCGACGTGTTGCGCGATGGACGCCTTTTCCGCGTCGGTGATGTTCTTGGCCACCGGTCCGGACAGCTCGCCGTCCTCCTGGACCAGGATGTACGCCAGGCCCTTGGCGCCACGCTGTTTCGCCCACTCCTGCCACGCATCGAGTTGGCGGCGCGGCTGGGAGGCCCCGCCTTCCATGACGACAGCGCCGACGTACTCGTTTTGGAACACGCGGAAGGGGGTGTCCTTGAAGAACTCGGTGCAGTCCACCAGCTCAATGCCGAAGCGCAGGTCGGGTTTGTCCGAGCCGTACTTCTCCATGGCCTCGGCGTACGTCATGCGCGGGATCGGGGTGGAGATGTCCACGCCGATAAGCTTCCACAGCTCGACGAGGATTTCCTCGGCCAGCTCGATGATGTCCTCCTGGTCGACGAAGCTCGCCTCGATGTCGAGCTGCGTGAACTCCGGCTGGCGGTCGGCGCGGAAGTCCTCGTCGCGGTAGCATCGCGCGATCTGGAAGTAGCGCTCCATGCCGGCCACCATGAGCAGCTGCTTGAACAGCTGCGGCGACTGCGGCAGCGCGTACCAGGAGCCGGGGCGCAGGCGCGCCGGCACGAGGAAGTCGCGCGCGCCCTCGGGCGTGGAGCGGGTCAGCGTCGGGGTTTCAATCTCGGTGAAGTCGTGGCGGCTGAGCACCTCGCGGGCGGCGCGGTTGGCGTCGGAGCGCAGACGCAGCGCGGCGGCCTGGCGCTCGCGGCGCAGGTCAAGGTAGCGGTACTTCAGGCGGGTTTCCTCGCCGACCTCGTTGGAGGAGAAGTCCTCGACCTGGAAGGGCAGTGCGGCGGCCTTGTTCAACACCGTCAGCTCGACTGCGTTGACCTCGATCTCGCCGGAGGCGAGGTTCGGGTTGGCGGAGCCCTCCGGGCGCGGCTCGACCACGCCGGTGACCTGGATGCAGTACTCGCTGCGCAGGTCGTGAGCCGCCTCGGCGACCTCGGACTCGCGGAACACCACCTGCGCGAGACCGGAGCGGTCGCGCAGGTCGATGAAGATAACGCCTCCGTGGTCGCGGCGGCGCGAGACCCACCCGGTGAGAGTTACTGTCTGGCCATCGAGTTCTGTGCGGAGGTCTCCGGCAAGGTGGGTGCGCAGCACTGTCTTTTTCCACGTCCTTCTAGTCACGGGGTTGTTGCCTTAATGAATAGCAGGCCGGTTGTGTCGGCCTCGTACGCGGCAACGCATAGCGGGCTTCTACTCTACTCTTTCTCCCCGCACGGCACCCGAGTCGGCCCCGTGAGCCGCCTGCGACGCCGACGCGCGATGTTTCAGGCAGCGCAAGCGCGCGGTGAAGGTCAGTGTTTGGCAAAATTGCTGCCATGACTTTCAAAAACAGCTACCGCCGTTCCGGCAACCGCGCGACAACCAGCTCCGGTGGCGGCCGGGGTGCAGCCCCGATGGTGATCGGCGGCGGCGGCCTGGGCTCGCTGCTACTACTCGGCCTGTTCCTCCTCCTCGGCGGCGGCGGTGGAGGCGGCGGGCAGATGCCTCTGCCGCAGGCGAATCCCAATCAGGTCTCCGATGGCGGGGACTACAACCTCGACCACTGCAACTCCTCGGGTGCGCAGAACGAATACGTCGATTGCCGCCTGGAGGCGACGGCGGTCAGCGTCGACGGTGTCTGGCAGGACGTCCTTCCCGCCGAGGCCGGCATTGAATATGTCCAGCCCGGGCTGCACTTTTTCCAAGATACCGACCGTTCCGGGTGCGGTATGGCGTTAGCACAGACAGGCCCGTTCTACTGCCCCGCGGACACCACCGCCTACTTCGACGTCAGCTTTTTCGACCAGTTGGAGCAGCTCGGTGGCTCGGACGCCCCTCTCGCCCAGATGTACGTTGTCGCACACGAGATGGGCCACCACATCCAGCAGCTTGAGGGCACTTTGGGCATGAGCAATTACAACAATCCCGGAGAGGATTCCGCGGCCGTTGCCATCGAGCTTCAGGCCGACTGCTATGCGGGCCTGTGGGCATCGCACGCCGACAAGGGTGAGGACGCTGTCCTGGAGCCGTTTACGAGCGAGCAGATCTCCTCGGCGATTCAGAGCGCTCGCGCGGTGGGCGACGACAACATTCAGAAGCGTTCCGGCGGCGAGGTCAACCCCGATGTGTGGACGCACGGTTCCTCCCAGCAGCGCGAGGAGGCGTTCCTGCGCGGTTACCAGGACGGCCACATGCGCGCCTGCGACTACCTGGACCGCGGCGTATATTCCTAAGCCATGACTGAAAACCGTGCGACGTCTTTTCTCGCCGCGTTCAACGACATCGAAGCGTTTTTGCGTGATACATTGAACGCGAAGAAATCGGACGGTTTTTCCTGGATGGTCAACCTCGCTGCCAAGAAGGGGCTTGTCTCGCGCGAGTACGCCGCCGACTTGAAGGAGTTCGCGGAGCTGCGCAACGCGATCAGCCACGGCGAGTACCGGAATTTCAAACCCATCGCGGAGCCGCTGCCGGAGACGATCGCGACTATTGAGCGCATCCGCGACGTACTTCTTCGCCCCGCGCTGGCGCTGAGTGTCCTCGGCGCGCAGCAGGTGGTCACCTTCGCGCCTGACGACGACATCCACTCGCCACTGACAACCCTGCGCGAGAGCAAGATCTCGCAGTTCCCCATCTACGACGGCACTAAGTACGTCGGCCTACTCACCACCAACGCCATTGCCCGGTGGGTGGCCGCGGATGTGGGGGCCGACGACAGGTTGGACGCGAAGACCGTCGCCGAGGCGCTGCACTATTCCGAAAGCCAGGATCAGGCGGTCTTTCTGCCGCGCACCGCAACCGCAGTCGCTGTGCTCAACGCTTTGACCACTCCGCTTGCCGACGGCACCCTGCCCCGCGCCGCGATCATCACCGAGGCGGGCCGGGACACCCAGAGGCCTCTTGCCGTGGCCACGGCATCCGACATTCCCAACCTCATGGAGGCTTAGCCCGCCCCTGGAATAGGTGACACGTCATCATTGTTGCGCTAGGGTAGAAGCAAAGAAACTACTTAAGAAAGAGGCTCACCCTTGCAGTTCGGAATTTTCACCATCGGCGACGTCACCACCGACCCCACCACGGGAACAACCCCCACGGAAAAGGAGCGCATCGACGCCATGACGGCGATTGCCGTTAGAGCCGACGAGCTCGGGCTCGATGTCTTCGCCACCGGCCAGCACCACAACCCGCCGTTCGTCCCCTCTGCGCCGACTACCCACCTCGCCCACATCGGCGCGAAGACGAAGAACATCCAGCTGTCAACCGCGACCACGCTCATCACCACCACGGACCCGGTGCGTATCGCCGAGGATTACTCCTTCCTGCAGAACCTCGTCGACGGACGCATGGACCTGATGATGGGCCGCGGCAACACCGGCCCCGTCTACCCCTGGTTCGGCAAAGACATCCGCCAGGGCATCCCGCTCGCCGTGGAGAACTACCACCTGCTGCGCCGGCTGTGGCGCGAACCTGTGGTGAACTGGCAGGGCCAGTTCCGCACTCCCCTGCAGGGCTTCACCGCCACCCCGGCTCCGCTTGAGGGCGTAGCGCCGTTCGTCTGGCACGGTTCGATCCGCTCCCCGCAGATCGCCGAGCAGGCCGCCTACTACGGCGACGGCTTCTTCCACAACAACATTTTTTGGAACAAGGAGCACACCGCCTCCATGGTTGACCTGTACCGCCGCCGCTATGAGGCGCACGGCCACGGCAGCGCGGACCAGGCGATCGTCGGCCTCGGCGGGCAGGTCTACATCGCCGACTCCGAGGAACAGGCGAAAAAGGAGTTCCGCCCCTACTTCGACAACGCCCCCGTCTACGGCCACGGCCCCTCGCTGGAGGAGTTCACCGAGCTGACCCCGCTGACGGTGGGAACGCCGGAGATGATTATTGAGCGCACAATGCAGTTCGCGGACTGGGTGGGCGATTACCAGCGCCAGCTCTTCCTCATCGACCACGCCGGTTTACCGCTGGAGGTCGTGCTGAACCAGCTTGAGCGCCTTGCCGCCGAGGTCGTGCCCGAGCTGCGCCGCCGCATGGAGGCGCGCCGCCCAGACCATGTGCCGTCAGACCCGCCGACGTTTGACACCCTGCTGGCCGCGAAGCGCGAAGGCCTCTCGCTGCCGCACTTCGAGGTCAACCCGGGCAACGACGGGGAGGCGAATTAATGAAGCGCCTGATTGTTCTTTCCGCTGGCTTATCGACGCCCTCCACAACGCGCCAGGTGGCCGACACGATCGCTAATGCGGTGTCCTCGGCCGTCGGCGGGCGCGGCGAGAAGCTCAAGGTGACCACCATTGAGCTGCGCGAGCTTACGGCGGATCTGGCCCAGCACACCTCGACGGGCATGTCTACCGCCCACCTCGACGAGGTCAAGACCCAGCTCAGCGCGGCCGACGCCCTGGTTGCCGTCACCCCGGTGTTCAAGGCGAGCTACACGGGTTTGTTCAAGATGTTTTTCGACGTGCTGGACACCGACGCCCTCAACGGAATGCCGACGATTATCGCCGCGACCGCGGGCACGGCGCGCCACTCGCTGGTGACTGAGTACGCGATGCGCCCGCTGCTGTCGTACATGCGCGCCGTCGTGGTTCCCACCTCGCTGTTCGCCGCCACTGATGATTTCGGCGGGCCGGAGGGCGCGGACTTTAACAAGCGCGTCGCCCGCGCCGCCGCCGAGCTGGCCCGGCTCATCGTCGCCACCGAGGGCTCCGTTGGCGGGCTCGCCGGCGCGGTGACGGACTCGAGCGCGGACGTCCCACCGCGCAAACGCAAGGCGGGTGTGGATGTGACCGATGATTTCATACCTTTTTCCGAGCTGCTGCGGGGCCACCGTGGCGAATAGTTCAGTGAGGTAGCATCTGTTTTATGTCGCAGAATACTGTCAGTGTCGTTGACCTGTTCAGCATCGGCATTGGGCCGTCGTCAAGCCATACCGTTGGCCCGATGCGCGCGGCGATGGCCTTCGTCGACAACCTCGGCGAGCTGCCCACCCGCGTGGGAGTCGAGCTGCGCGGTTCGCTGGCCGCCACGGGTGTGGGGCACGGGACCGACCGCGCGGTCCTGCTCGGCCTTGTCGGCTACACCCCGACGACCACCACGCCCGACATCGACCCGGTGCCCGGGGTGGCAATCCCCGAGTCCGGCACCATCTCCGGGCCGGCGGGCAGCGTCGACTACGAGGTGACGTTTAACCCCAAGCCGGTCGCACAGCACCCCAACTGCCTGATCTTCGACGCGTGGGACGCTGAGGGCAACCGCATTACCTCGCGCAAGGAGTACTACTCCGTCGGCGGCGGGTTCATCCTCGACCGCGCGGGCATGGAAGCCCACCGCAACCGCGCTGGGGTGTCCACGGAACAGCCCGACGACACAATCCCCTTCGAGTTCCACTCTGGTGAGGAGCTTTTGAACCACTGCCGCGACAACGGATTAAGCATCGCCGAGGTGATGCGCGCAAACGAGGAGGCCCTGCACGGCTGGGACACGGTCAGCGCGCACCTCGATTCGGTGTGGAACGTGATGCAGGAGTGCGTCGCCAACGGGCTGAAAGCCGAAGGCGTGCTGCCGGGCGGGCTCAACGTCACCCGCCGCGCCCCGCGTCTGTACCGCCTGCTCACCGCCGAGTACGAGGAATCCACGGCCCGCGGCCTCGACGCGATGGAGTGGGTCAACCTCTTCGCGCTCGCCGTCAACGAGGAAAACGCCGCCCACGGCCAGGTGGTCACCGCCCCGACGAACGGCGCGGCGGGCATCATCCCCGCCGTGATGCACTACTGCCGTGATTTCACCGAGGACTTTACCGACGAGCGGGCCCGAGAGTTTCTTCTCACCGCCGGCGCGATCGGGGCGATCATCAAAACGAACGCCTCGATCTCGGGCGCCGAGGTCGGCTGCCAGGGCGAGGTCGGCTCCGCCTCCGCGATGGCCGCGGCGGGCATGTGCGCCATTTTGGGCGGCACCGCCGAACAGGTCGAAAACGCCGCTGAGATCGCGCTTGAGCACAACCTGGGGCTGACCTGCGACCCAGTCGGCGGGCTCGTGCAGGTGCCCTGCATCGAGCGCAACGCCATCGGCGGGGTCAAGGCGATCAACGCCGCGCGCCTGGCCAAGCTTGGCGACGGCACGAACATCGTCACCCTCGACGACGTCGTGGAAACCATGGCCGCCACCGGCCGCGACATGATGACCAAATACAAGGAAACCTCGATGGGCGGGCTAGCCGTTCAACTCGGGCTTCCCGTCAACATCACCGAGTGCTAGCCACCGCCGCGATCACGGCCTGGGCGTCAAGCGCCACCGAGGTCTGGCTGTGCTCCGCGAGGTTCTTCACCGCGACCTCGCTCGCCTCCAGCTCGTTGTCGCCGAGCACGAGCGCGAACTTCGCGCCCGCCCGGTCGGCGCCCTTCATCGCGCCCTTGAGCCCGCGCCCGCCGTAGGACATGTCGGCGGAAATTCCGGCGGCGCGGAGGTCGTCGATAAGCAAGCTCATGCGTTTGCTCGCCTCCTCGCCCATCGCCACCCCGAACACGTCGACGCGGCGCTCAACCCCATCGAGGGTGACGCCTTCCGCCTCGAGAGCGAGCACGGTGCGGTCGACACCGAGGCCGAAGCCTATGCCGGAGAGGTCCTGGCCGCCGATTTGGGCCATGAGGCCGTCGTAACGCCCGCCGCCGCCGATACCCGACTGAGCCCCGAGACCGTCGTGGACGAACTCAAAGGTTGTCTTGGTGTAGTAGTCCAGCCCGCGCACCATGCGCGGGTTGATCACGTAGTCGACGCCCATCGCGTCGAGGGTGGCGGTCACCGTGTCAAAGTGCGCGCGCGCTTCGTCCGAGAGGTGGTCGATCATCAGCGGGGCATCCGCGGTCATCGCCTTGACCTCGGGGCGCTTGTCGTCGAGCACCCGCAGCGGGTTGATCTCCGCGCGCCGGCGCGTTTCCTCATCCAGGTCGAGGGAGAAGAGGAACTTCTGCAGCTTCTCGCGGTAGGCGGGCCGGCAGGTGTTGTCTCCCAGGCTTGTCAGCTCGAGGCGGAAGCCCGTCAGGCCGACGGCGCGGTAGCAGCGGTCGGCCAGGGCGATGATTTCGGCGTCGAGAAGCGGGTCGTCGACGCCGATGGCCTCCACGCCCACCTGCTGCAGCTGGCGGTAGCGGCCCGCCTGGGGGCGCTCGTAGCGGAAAAACGGGCCATAGTAATTGAGCTTGACCGGCAGGTAGCCGCGGTCGAGGTTGTGCTCGATCACCGCGCGCATCACCCCTGCCGTTCCCTCCGGGCGTAGCGTGACGCTGCGGTCGCCGCGGTCGGCGAAGGTGTACATCTCCTTTGAGACCACATCGGTCGATTCCCCCACGCCGCGGGCGAACAGCGTGGTGTCCTCGAACACCGGCAGCTCGATGTGCTGGTAGCCGGCAAGCCGCGCTTGGCGCGCGAACTCGTCACGCACCGCGATAAACGTCGCCGAGGCCGGCGGGACGTAGTCGGGCACGCCCTTTGGGGCGGACAGGGCCTGAAATGTGCTGTTTTCGCTCACGGGTGAGAAGTCTAGTCAGCGCCCCTGGTTCGCCGCCCGCAGGTAGGGGTTGGTGGCGCGTTCGTGCGCCATTGTGGTCGTCGGGCCGTGGCCGGGAAGAAGTGGCAGGCGGTCCTCGATCTCCCACACGGGCCCGCGCAGGCTAGCCTGCATCGCCTCCTCGTCCGAGTACGGCAGGTCGGTGCGCCCGATCGAGCCCTGGAAGATCACGTCGCCGGCGAGCACGAAGTCGTCGTGGATCCACAGCGCGCTGCCCGGCGAGTGGCCCGGGGCGTGCCGGACGGTGAAGTCCATGCCGGCGAGGGTGACTTGTTGGCCGCCGGTGACCTCGGTGAGGTTGGCAATCGGCTCCATGTTGTCGATGTCGAAGGGCACGCGCAGCCACTCGGTGGCCGCCGCCCCGTCGAGCATGAAGGCGTCGTCGGTGTGAATGAACGTTTCCACTCCAAAGATGCCTGCGTCGCGAATGTGGTCGATGTGGCCGTGGGTCAAGATGATTGCGACCACGGTGAGGTTTTCTGCCGCGCAGAACTTCTCCACGCGCGCATGCGCCCCGTAGCTCGGGTCGACGACCACTGCCTCACCCGTGTCCTCGTTGGAGACGATGTAGCAGTTGGTCTGCAGCGGACCGGCCGCGAATCCGGTGATCTGCATGTGTTTACTACCCGTTGCTTCCGCTCAAGGCGGCCTCGGCGGCGTCGTAGTCCGGCTCGTTGGTGATCTCGCTGACAAGCTCGGTGTAGACGACGTTGTGCTCGGCGTCGGTGACGATCACCGCGCGGGCGAGCAGCCCCTCAAGCGGGGAGCCCTGCAGGCGCAGGCCGAAGTCCTCGCCGAAGGGTGAGCGAAACGCCGAAGCCGCGATGACCTTGTCAATGCCCTCTGCGGCGCAGAAGCGCTGCTGGGCGAACGGCAGGTCGTGGGAGATGCACAGCACCTCGGTGTTGTCGGCACCTGCCGCCAGCTTGTTGAAGGCGCGCACCGATGCCGCGCACACCCCAGTGTCGAGGGAGGGGAAGATGTTGAGCACGAGGCGCTCGCCCGCGAAGTCGGATGCGGTCACGGGGTTCAAATCGCCGCCGACCAGCTCGAAGTCCGGCAGCTTCTGCCCCACTGCGGGCAGATCGCCGGAGGTGGTGGTCTGGTCATTTTTAAAGGTTACGGTAGCCATATCCACCACCGTAGTGGTCTGTGGTGGGTACTGCCACGGCGCTGCTAGGCTGAAACACCGCACATCTTAGAAGGCAAGCGAGTCAATGGAGGAAGCCATCGTGTCCCAGGCGCCCAATAATGAACAGCGTGGCAAGGAAGCGTTGCGCGACCTTGAAAAGGAGTTGGGGGCCCGCGACCGTAAGGAAAAGACCAAGCCGTGGGCTGTTGCCGCGGCCTCGCTGGCTGTCCTCGCCGCCATCGGCGGAGGCATCTACTTCCTGGCCAACCAGGGCTCGGACGAGAGCGTGACCGCCTCCGGTGAGCAGACTACCGCCGCTGAGTCCACCGCCGAGACGACCGAGCCGGAGCCGATCCAGGCCGAGCCGCTGTCGCTGACGCGCGCCACCCCGCTTCCGCCCACCGTTTCCTGCTCGTACGAGGAGCAGGAGGGACAGAAGGACAACTTCGTCGGCGTGCCCCCGAGCGACAACGTCTCCACTGAGGGCACCGTCACCGTGACCCTGGAGACCTCTGCCGGCCCGATCGGCATGGAGCTGGACCGCTCCGTCTCCCCCTGCACGGTTAACGCCGTCGAGTACCTGGCCACGGAGGGCTACTTCAACGACACCGTGTGCCACCGCCTGACCACAGGCGAGGGCCTCAAGGTCCTACAGTGCGGCGACCCGACGGGCACCGGCTCGGGCGGGCCCGGCTTCCAGTTCCCCAACGAGTACCCCACCGACGAGGCGCTTGAGACGATCGACACCTCCCAGATCCCGGAGGGCGTGCCGGCGGAGCAGGCCGAGCAGTACAAGGGAATGCTCTTGCAGCAGCAGCAACCAGTTAAGTACGAGCGCGGCACCATCGCGATGGCGAACGCAGGCCTGGACACCAACGGCTCTCAGTTCTTCCTCAACTACGGCGATTCCTCGCTTCCGCCGGCCTACACCTACTTCGGCCGCATTGACGACGCCGGCCTGGCCACCCTCGACGAAGTTGCCGCCCGCGGCACCGCCGACGGCCAGCCCGACGGCGCGCCGAAGGACGAGGTCCGCATCACCTCAGCCACGGTGAGCTAGGCGATTGTCGACGCCCCACCCAACGCCCCCGACTACCCGCCAATTGACGCCACGATAGACCAGAGGTGAACTTTCGGAGAACACGGTTCGGGGGCCTTGCGCACCCTCTATTACTGCGACTATGTTCAAATCCTGTACATGTCATGTCTGGTAGATAGGAAAAACCATGAAGCTTCGTAACAGCCTTTTCGCAGTCGCTACCGCAACCGCGCTCGTCTCCGGCGGCGTTGCCGCACCGGCTCACGCTGAGGAACGTGGTACCACCCCGCCCGCAACGGAAACCGGCTCTTCCATCGTCGAGCTCTTCCAGGGCTCTTCCAATAGCGAATCCGAGGAGGAGGACACCGACAGTGGCTCCTCCGACTCCGACCTCACCAAGGCCAAGAACTGGATCGGCGTGGTCACCGCCATCATCGGCCTGCTCGGCACCGTCATCACCTTCGCCTCCAAGAACCTCGGTCTGACCCTTCCGAAGCTCGGCTAAATCCCCGCTTCCACCGCCCGCTCCCCTCGCACCGTGGGGCCGGGCGGTTTTTGCATCTCTCCCCCCCTGTGCGGCGGTGCTAGGCCGTGACGCGGTAGATGTCGAACACGCCCTCGATGTTGCGCACGTGCTTCATGATCGAGCCGAGCTGCTTGGTGTCCGAGACGGCCATGGTAAAGCGCACGGTGGCGACGTTGTCGCTACCCAGCTGCGAGGTCAGCATCATGATGGGAAGCTTCTGCTCCGAGAGCACCCCCGTGATCTCGGCGAGCAGACCCTGCCGATCCAGAGCCTCGACCTGCAGCGTCGCCTGAGACGCCGCGCCCGGGGCGGAGGATGCGGCCCACGAGACGTCGATAAGCCGCTCCGGCTCTTCCTGCAACTTGGCCGCGTTCGTGCAGTCCGCGCGGTGCACGGACACGCCCGCGCCGCGGGTGACAAAGCCGAAAATCTGATCACCCGGCACCGGCTGGCAGCACTTCGCCAACTTGGCCAGCATGTCCGGGCTGCCCTCGACGAGCACGCCCGCGCCGTTGGCCACCGCCTTGGAGCGCACCAGCTCCGACATCGGGGTGCGCGCGGCCAGTGTGTCCACGGCGTCTTCCTCGTCGCCGAACACGTCGGTGAGCATGCGCGTAACGTGCTGGGCGGACACCGTGCCCGCGCCGATCGCGGTATAGAGGGCATCCACGTCCTGGTAGTGCAACCTTTGGGAAATCTGTCGCATCGTGTCGGCGGTGAACAGCCGGTGCATGGGAAGCCCGCCGCGCTGCACCTCTGCAGCCAGGGCGTCACGGCCGGCCTCCAGGTGCTCCTCGCGGCGCTCCTTGGCAAACCACTGCCTGATCTTCGTCCTCGCCCGCGGCGAGACCACGAACTCCTGCCAGTCGCGCGACGGCCCGGCGTTTTCGTCCTTGGAGGTGAAAATTTCCACCCTGTCGCCGGACACGAGCTCCGATTCAAGCGCGACAAGCTTGCCGTTAACCTTCGCACCGATGCAGCGGTGCCCCACCTCCGTGTGCACCGCGTAGGCGAAGTCCACCGGCGTCGATCCGGCGGGCAGGTTAACCACGTCGCCCTTGGGGGTGAACGCGAAGATCTGCTGGGCGGTGAGGTCGTAGCGCAATGAGTCGAGAAACTCGTTTGGGTCAGCGGCTTCCTTCTGCCAGTCCAGCAGCTGGCGCATCCACGCCATCTGGTCCACCTCGGCCTGGTCGCCCTTATGCGAGCCCTTCGTCTCCTTGTAGCGCCAGTGCGCCGCCACGCCGAACTCGGCGTTGTAGTGCATTTCGTGGGTGCGCACCTGCACCTCCAGCGGGCGGCCGCTGTCCGTCATCACCGTGGTGTGCAGCGACTGGTACACCCCGAAGCGCGGGTTGGAGATGTAGTCCTTGAACCGGCCCGGCATCACGGAGTACAGCGAGTGCACCACGCCGATCGCCGCGTAGCAGTCGTGGACGTTGTCCACCAGCACGCGGATGCCCACCAGGTCGAAGATCTCGTCGAACTCGTGCCCGCGCACCACCATCTTCTGGTAAATCGACCAGTAGTGCTTCGGCCGGCCCATCACCTCGGCACTGATGCTGCTCGCCTTGAGCTCCGCCTCGAGCTGCGCCTTGATCTCGCCCAGCGCCCGGTCGCGCGAGGGAGCGCGATCGGCGACGAGCCTGACAATCTCCTCGTACTTCTTCGGGTACAAAATCGCGAACGCGAGGTCCTCGAGCTCCCACTTCACCGTGGCCATGCCCAGGCGGTGCGCCAGCGGCGCGATGACGTCGAGGGTTTCCTTGGCCTTCTTCGCCTGCTTCTCCGGCGGCAAAAAGCGCATCGTGCGCATGTTGTGCAGCCGGTCTGCAACCTTGATCACCAACACGCGCGGGTCCTCGGCCATGGCGACGATCATCTTGCGGATCGTTTCGGCCTCCGCGGCCGCTCCGAGGGCAACCTTGTCCAGCTTGGTCACACCGTCGACAAGCTTGGCCACCTCGGGGCCGAAGTCGGCGGAGAGATCGGCCAGCGAGTACTCCGTGTCCTCCACCGTGTCGTGCAGCAGCGCGGCGACCAGGGTGGTGGTGTCCATGCCGATTTCGCCACAGATCGTCGCCACCGCCAGAGGGTGCGTGATGTAGGGGTCACCGGACTTGCGCGTGACCCCCTCGTGCAAGCGCTCGGCCACATCGTAGGCGCGGTTGAGCACCTCGGCGCTGGCCTTCGGGTGGTAGCGGCGGTGGATGGACATCAGCGGGTCAAGCACCGGGTTAACCCGGGCCCGGCCGCCGGTCAAGGAGCGCGCCAGACGCGCCGAGACGCTGCGCACGCTCGAGCCCGAACGCTTCTGCGTTTTCTCCGTCGCCATCACGGGCCCCTCTCTTGCGGTCTACCGCCTGATGGAATCTCTAGTTGTTGTGCTCGAGCACAACCAGGGGGGCGTCGCCAAGCCTGTCGCGCCCGCCTAAGCCGTCAACTTCAAGCACTACTGCGTATCCTACGACGCTACCACCGGCGCGTTCGATCAGCTCAGTCGCCGCGACCAGCGTGCCGCCGGTGGCGAGGACGTCGTCGACAAGCACCACTTTCATGCCCGCGAAGTCAATCCCCTCAGCCGGGACCTCCAGTGCCGCGGAGCTGTACTCCGTGGTGTACTCCTCGGTGATCACCGGCGGCGGCAACTTGCCCTTCTTGCGGATGGCCAGGATGCCGATGCCGAGCTCGTAGGCCACGGCCGAACCGATGAGGAAGCCGCGCGCGTCGAGCCCGCCGATCATGTCCGCGCCGAACTCGCGGCTGGCCTGCGCGAGCTCCCGGATGACGACGTTGAGCGCGGCGCCGTCGGCAAGCACGGGAGTCAAATCCTCGAACAGTACTCCGGGCTCGGGAAAGTCCGGCACCTTGCGGATGCGGTGCGCGAGCGCCTCGCGCGCGCTGCTGTACGGGGTTATCGTGGAGTCAGTGTGCACGGTTGGTCCTCGCTTCGTCTGCTTAGGTGGCCTGCGGGGCCGCATCGCCGACGGATGCCGGGCGCAGCTGCCACCGATCCATGTTCCAACCGATACCGGTTGGGCCTGTGTACACAATAACGTTAGACAGCTTCCGGTCCACGGCAAACGAACGCGGCTGCGCCGCCAGGGGCAGGCTGGGCAGCTCATCCCACAGCTCGCTCTCGCGCTCGCGCATCGCCTCGACATCTGTCGAGCGCGTGCTGGGAATCGTGTATTCGGTCTGCGGGTTGACGGGCCGCAGCATCGCATCAATGGTGCCCTCGACCACGACGTCTTCTCCCCACTCGCCGACATCGACGCGGCCAAGGTCGCGCAGGGTCGCGCCCGCGCCTGTCGACGCCGTGACATCGATCACGCTAATGCCGGCCGGTTCGCAGGTGGCGCGGATGGAGTCGACCATCGCCGCCATGCGTGGCGACGCGTGCGTGTACCCGACGCGCAGCTCCAACCCGCCCGCCGCGCTCGCAGCTGCGATGTCCACGCCGGCGTGGGGGGCGGCGATGTCGTCGAAACGCGGCGCCAGCGGGTCATTGTTTGGAACGACGTGGGTGAGCACCGCCGGGACCTCCACGCCAGCCGCCCCGCTCGAGGCGGCGGCCACCGCGTTCGGGTCGGCGCACTTGGCCAATGCCTGCCGGTTGGCAGGAAACGACCAAGGCCCAGCCGTTTCGAACGTCAGCGACTCGGTGAGAGTGCCCACCAGGGACGTCACATCGAGCTCGTTGCCCTCGGCATTGACGTCCAGCCACTCTGGGTTCGGCTCAGCCAGGTCAGCCACGCGCAGGTTGCCCGTGCCGTTGAGCTGCGCCGAGGCGGCCGTGCCCGGCCAGACCACGATCTCGTCCGTCAACGGGGCGTCACCGTAGTAGCGCTCGTTGGCCACCAGGGAGACCTGCCCCGCCTCGCCGACGCTGTCAACGGTGTAGGGCCCGAAGGAGACGTGCATCGCCGGATCAAAATTGGCCAGATCGAAGCCGCTTCGCCACACCTCGGCAACGGGGCGCAGCGTGGCGGCGTCCCCCGCGTCCAGCTGGGCACTAAACCCCGCCACGTCGGTGCCGAGCTTCGCCGCCACCGCGTGCGCGGGCACGACCGTGCCGGGGCCGAACAGCTCTCGCCACTGCGCACCGTGGCCGGGCGCGAACACCACGTCGAAGGTTTTTGCTCCGGGTTCGCAGTCGAGGCGCTCTACCTCCTCGAACAGTGGCATGTGGGAGCCGAACAGGGCGGGGTTTTTCCCCGCGGTAAACGCAAGCAGGTAGTCGGTGCAGGTCACCGGCTCCCCGTCGGAGAACACCGCTTCATCCGAAAGTGTGTATTCCACGATGCGCTGCGCACCGGGCAACGCCTGGGTGCGTACTAGGTCGGTGTTGGGTATCATCTGCCCGCTCGGGCCCACGACAAACACACCCGGGTAGAGGCGGGCGGAGAGCATTTGCGCGAACTCGGATGCCCCGACATCGGTGCCGGCGTTAGTTGTCGACAGGTTCACGGGCACCTGGTAGGAGAACTCAGACGTTGTCGATTCGTCGCTCGCTCCCGGTGCACCGCTGGAGCACGACGCGACAAGGCCGGCGCCGAGCACGGCGGATGCACACAGGCTCAGCGCCCGTGAGAAAGTGGGGCGATCCACGAACAAAAATCCTTCCCTATTTTAAAGGCTCTAGCGTGCATTGGGGCGCCAGGTAGAGCTAGTCGCAGGGGCGTGCGGCTCGGTAGGTTGCGGCGCGACGACGGTGCGCTTGCGCGTCGCCGCCTCTTCACGGGGTGCCTCCGGCTGCAGACCCTCGGCATCGGCGTCGCCGTTGCGGAACGCCTCGACCGCCGCGGCATGCTCCTTGTGCTTGTCCTGCCGGTTGACCAGAGAGACCAGAATCGGGGTGGCGAGGAACAGCGAGGAAAAGATACCCTCGATAACGCCAATCAGCTGGATCAACGCGAGGTCGCGCAGAGTACCGATGCCCATCATCCACACCGCGACCACCATGAGCGAAATAATCGGAAGTGCCGAGATCACCGAGGTCGAAATCGAGCGCATCACCGTCTGATTCACTGCCAGGTTTGCCTCTTCCGCGTACGTGGATCGGCGCGAATCGAGCACCCCGGCGGTATTCTCTCGGACCTTGTCAAAGACGATGACGGTGTCGTAGATGGAGAAGGTCAGCACGGTGAGCAGGCCGATGATCATCGCGGGGGTGATCTCGAGGCCGAACAGAGCGTAGGTGCCCAGGATGAGCACGCCGTCGACAAGCAGGGCCGCCATCGCCGCGACCGCCATCTCGCGCTTGAGCCGCAGCGCGACGTACGCCGCGGCGGCGAGCAGGAACACACCCATCGCCAGCAGCATCCGGTTGGTAATGGTCGATCCCCACGACTCGGAGACTGTGGAGTCGCCGATCGCATCGGGGCTGGCGTTGCCCTCGGCGTCGAGAGGCTGGTGCTGCTCGAAAATCGCCTGGCGGGCCTGGTCGATCTGCTGCTGCGTCAAGTGTTCGGAGTTGATCTCCAGGGTGCGCGCGTCGCCCGCGCCGACGATCTGCGTTAGCTCCGGGGTCACCCCGGTGGCGTCGATGAATGTGGTTTCGACCTCCTCGGCGACGAGGTCGCCGGCGGGCATCGACAGCTTAGTGCCGCCCTCGAAGTCGATGCCGAGATTGAACCCGCGCACAAGCATCGCCGCGAGCGCGACAACGACGAGCGCGAGCGTGATGCCGTACCACAGTTTCGAGCGGCCGATGAAGTCGATTGCGCCCTCGCCCGTGTACAGCCTGTCGTAGCGGCTGCGCGTGACACCTGCGGCCGCGGAGTTTTCCGCCGGGGACTGGAACGTGAGTTTCGAGCTACCCATGACTTACTTCTCCTCGGTTTCAGTGCTAGGTGCGGTGCCCGTGGCGCCGGCAGCGGTGCGCTCCCGCTCCACGAGGCTGTAAATCTTGCCCATGCCGTTGACCGCCGGACGCGACCAGAAGCGCGAGCGCGACGCCAGGATCATCAGCGGTGCCGTGACCAGGAAGGTCACCAGCAGGTCCACCACCGTTGTCAGGCCCATGGTAAAGGCGAAGCCCTTCACGTCGCCGACGGCGAGGAAGTAGATCACCACGGCGCCGATCAGGGTGACGATGTTGCCTGTCACGATCGTCTCCTTCGCGCGGTCCCAGCCCGTCGCCGTCGCCGAGCGGAAGGTGCGGCCCTTGCGCAGCTCGTCCTTGACGCGCTCGTAGATGACCACGAAGGAGTCGGCGGTGGTGCCGATACCGATGATCAGACCGGCCACGCCCGACAGGTCAAGCGAGTAACCGATCCAGCGTCCGAGCAGTACCAGCAGGCCGTAGACCACGGCACCCGCGAGCACGAGGGTGGCCAGGGAGATCAGGCCGAAGAGGCGGTAGTAAGCGAAGACGAACACGGCCACGAGAAGCAGGCCGACGATTCCGGCAATCAGGCCCGCCTTCAGCGAGGCCGCGCCTAACGACGGCGGCACCGTCGTCGCCGTACCACCCGGCTCACCGTCTTCGCCCACGAACGACAGCGGCAACGCGCCGTAGCGCAGGTTGTTCGCCAGCGATGTCGCCTCCTCCTGGGTGAACGACCCGGTGATCGAGGTCGCGGAACCCACCGGCGTCGCGCCCTGGATAACGGGGGCGGAAATGACCTGCGAGTCCAGGGTGATAGCGACCTGCTGGCCGATCATGTCCGAGGTCAGCTGCGCCCACGCCTGGGAACCGTTGGGGTTGCCGTCCTGGCTGAACGCGAAGCTGATCTCCATCTGGCTCGTCTGCGGGTTGAATCCGCCGGTGATCGGGCGGGAGGTATCAATCTCGTTGCCCGTTAACCGCGGCCCGTTCGGGTCACCCTGCCCCAGCAGGGGTGCCTCACCCAAAAGCAGCGGTTGCATGCTCGTGGCATCGCAGGCCACCAGCGGCTGCGCGAGATCGTCGGAGCCTGTCAACGGGTCGGTTTGCTGCGTGGTGCACACCGTGCTCATCAAAGCGAGGGAAGCGAACTGCTGCGTCGGGTCCGCAGACTGGCGGGTGCTGCGCAGCATCTCGGCCGTTTCTGTGCGACGCTCGGCGGACTCGATCGGGCCGGACGGATCTTCGAGCGGCTCCGAGGTCACCTCGAGCGAGCCCTCCTCGGTGCCGAGCTGCGTGGCGACGGAGTCCAGGGTGGTCTGGGCATCCTCCTTCGGCACAATCCCGTAGGCGACCCAGTCGTCGGCGGTCTGCACCAGCACATCACTGACCGCGGCCAGGTCCGGCACCGGGTTCTGGATCACGGGGCGAAACGCCAATTGCGAGGTTTGTCCGAGGTTGCGCACCGCCGAGGTGTCATCCCCGGCGGCGGTGATCACCAGCGTGTTGCCGTCGACGACCACGCTGGCGCCGCTGACACCCATGCCGTTGACGCGCTGCTCGATGATGTTGCGGGCATCGGCAAGCTGCTCCGGCGTGGGGTCCTCGCCCTGGGGCACGAGAGTCACGCGCGTGCCACCCTGCAGGTCAATGCCGAGCTTCGGTGTCGCCGACCTGTCGCCGGTGAAGAAAACAAGCGCGTAGATCGCGACGATGATCAGCAGAAATAGGGCGAGTGCCTGTGCGGGCCACGTCCTTTTCGCTCGCACGTCCGCGGAACGCCGGTTGTGTGAGGACACGTGTCGTATCTCCTCTGCTTCGGATAATGTCGTTGGCTTTCCGCACCAGCACCGGAGGCGAAAGCGCGTGGCCGGAAAGCGCCCACCGCATCATGCTACGTTATCGTTCCCCGTACAAAAGGCCCGCCCCCGCATGTCGCGGGAGCGGGTCTTTGGGCTCGGAGTGTTGCGGCACGTGGCTTACGCCTGTCTACTGCTCGTCGGTCAGCTGTTGGGGGTGGTCGTCGGCAAGCGGGGCGGCGGGCTCGACGCGTCGCATCACGCCCGCGCGCTCCATCGTGACCACAGTGCCGGGAGCGAGCTCGACCTCGAGGGTGTCCTCACCGGTGGAGACAACCGTGCCGTGGAAACCGGAGACGTTGACCACCCGGTCGCCGGGGACGATCGACGCCTGGAGTTGCTCGACCTGCGCCTGACGCTTACGCTGGCCGCGCATCATCAGAAACGTCGGCAGCATGAACAACGCGAGGACCAGCAGAAGAAAGATAAGTTCCATGGGCCCCATTGTGTCATAACCCCATCCGGGGGCTGTGGCGGGCTCTAGAGCAAGTTGAGCTGCCCCGGCGCCTCCGGCGGCGGGGTCAGTCCCACGTGGTGCCAGGCCGCGGCGGTGGCGACGCGGCCGCGGCCGGTGCGCGACATCAAGCCGGCGCGCACCAGGTAGGGCTCACAGACTTCCTCCACCGTGCCGGGCTCCTCCCCCACGGCAATCGCCAGCGTGCTCACGCCAACCGGTCCGCCGCCGTGTCCGCGAATGAGGGAGTTGAGCACCGCGCGGTCGAGCCTGTCCAGGCCGAGCTCGTCGACGTCGAACACCTCCAGCGCGGCGCGGGCCGCGGCGACGTCGACACGCCCGTCGCCGTGCACGTCCGCCCAGTCGCGCACGCGGCGCAGCAGGCGGTTGGCGATACGCGGGGTGCCGCGCGAGCGCGAGGCGATCTCGACGGCTGCGTCGGCGGTGATGTCCACGTCGAGGATCGTCGCGGCGCGGGTGATCACGCTGGTGAGATCGTCAACGTCGTAGAACTCCATCTGGGCTGTAAAACCGAAGCGGTCGCGCAAAGGCCCGGTCAGCATGCCGGCGCGGGTGGTGGCGCCAACCAGGGTAAACGGTGGGATCTCCAGCGGAATCGACGTCGCGCCCGGGCCCTTGCCCACAATGACGTCGATGCGGAAATCCTCCATCGCCATGTAGAGCATCTCTTCCGCCGGCCGCGCGATGCGGTGGATCTCGTCGATGAAGAGCACGTCGCCCTCCATGAGGTTCGACAGCATCGCGGCGAGGTCACCCGCGCGCTCCAGCGCCGGGCCCGAAGTCATGCGTAGCGACGTCCCCAGCTCCTGCGCGATGATCATCGCCATCGTCGTCTTACCCAGCCCGGGCGGGCCGGAAAGCAGGATGTGATCCGGCGTCAGCGAGCGCCGTCGCGCCCCGGTGAGCACGAGGTTAAGCTGCTCGCGCACCTTGGGCTGGCCGATGAACTCGCCCAGGGATTTCGGGCGCAGCGACTTTTCCACGTCGCGGTCGTCGGCAAGCTCAGTGGCGTTGACGACGGAGCTCGGCGGCCGGCCCACCGCATCCGGCAGGGCGAACTCGGTCTTCTCCACGTCTGACATGATTCGTAGCCTACTTCCCCGCTACTTCGATCCCAGTTGCGTCAGCGCCGCGCGAAGCAGTTCGGAGGAGGAGTCCCCCGGGCGTTCCTGGATGAGCGTGTCGACGACCCCGCGCGCGACCTTGTCCGCAAACCCGAGACCGATCAGCGCCTCGACAACCTGCTCGGCGGCGAGCGAGGTCCCCGCCGTCACGGGCGCGCTCGGTGCCGCTCCCGGCTCGGAGGTGGCGTAGAGACCGTCAATCTTGTCCTTGAGCTCGAGCGCCATGCGCTCGGCCATCTTCTTACCTACGCCCGGGATCGTTTGGATCCGCTTGATCGCCGCGGCGTCACCGGCGCTAATCAGCCCGGCAAGCTCTGCAGGTTCGAACACCGACAGGCAGGCCAGCGCCAGCTTCGGGCCGAGACCGCTGACAGTTTGCAGCCGGTGGAACATCGTGCGCGCACCGTCGTCGGCGAAGCCGTAAAGCGTCACCCCGTCGTCCTTGACCACCATGGAGGTCAGAACCCGGGTGGTCTCGCCGCGGGTCAGTCGCGCCAGCGTCGGCGGCCCGGCAAGGAAGCGGTAGCCGACGCCGGCGCACTCGATGACCGCGTGGTCCAAGCCAATGGAGAGCACCTCTCCGTGTAGCGAATCGATCATGGCGAAACCGTCCTGTCGTGTGAAATGTGTCGGGGTTTATGGGCTGGTGGCGGCGAGGCCGCGGGCGATCAGCGGGGCGCGCCAGCAGTGGCACACGGCGATCGCCAAGGCGTCGGCGGCATCGGCGGGCTTCGGGGGCTCAGCCAAACCCAGGATGCGGGTGATCATGGTGGTCATCTGTTTCTTGTCCGCCCTACCGTTGCCCGAAATCGCCTTTTTCACCTCGGACGGCGTGTACATGTGCACCGGCAGGCCGCGCTCGGCGGCGGCGAGGATGAGTACGCCGACAGCGTGGGCGGTGTGCATGACGGTAGAAACGTTGCCGCGCTCGAAAATGCGCTCCATGGCGATAACATCGGGCTGGTAGTCATCCAACCACTCGCGCACCGCAGCGGACAGGCGTACAAGCCGCTGCGGCAACTCGGAGGCCGCGGGCGTGCGCACGACACCGACCGCGATGGGGATCACCTGGCGACCGCGGCCGGCCTGGACAACCGATAGCCCACAGCGGGTCAGGCCCGGGTCAATGCCCATCACACGCAGACCCTCGAGGTTTACACCATTAGTCACACACTTGTTCTACCACACGTGTCAGGGTCGCGGGGATTCAGGCAGCCTTTCACCGGGTAGCTATTCGCGTTTGGCGGTGTGGACGTTGCGGTAAGACCGCGTGGCCGCAAGTCATGCGTTTTGTTGACCCGTGGTCAGCACCAGCGGGTTTGGCTTGACCGTGACATCTGGGGCGGTGAAATGTCACAGTCAACCGGCGGCGGGAACGAAAACCCCAGGTCACTACTGGACCTTCTTGCTTGTCCGTGACATCTCGGGCGGTGAAATGTCACAGTCAACCAGCACACCGCACCAAAACCCCAGGTGGCCAACACCCAGATCAACTTGACCGTGACATCTCAGCCAGTGAAATGTCACCCTCAACCAGTGGCGGGAACGATAACCCCAGGTGACCACCACCCAGATCAGCCTGACCGTGACATCTCAGCCAGCGAAGTGTCACGGTCAGCCAGCACACCAAACCAAAACCCCAAGTCACCTCCGCACGGTGACGTGCAGGGCCGCTCTAGTCCTCCAACTGCGCAGCGACCTCGTCGCTGAGGCTCATGTTGGTGTAGACGTTCTGCACGTCGTCGGAGTCCTCGAGGGCGTCGATGAGCCGGAGCATCTTCTTCGCCGAATCGAGATCCAGCTCCACCTCGACGGAGGCGCGGAAGTCCTGCTCCGCGTCGTCGACCTCGATGCCCTCGGATTCCAGCGCGGAGCGCACGGCGCGCAGGTCGGTCGGTGCACAGATGACCTCGAAGACGTCGTCTAGGTCGCGGACCTCCTCGGCACCGGCGTCGAGCACTGCCATGAGCAGGTCGTCCTCGGTGTGCTCGCCGCGCGGCACGGTGACCACGCCGGTGCGAGTGAACATGTAGCCCACCGAACCGGTTTCTCCGAGGTTGCCGCCGTTTTTGGTCATCGCGGTACGCACCTCGGTGGCGGCGCGGTTGCGGTTGTCGGTGAGGCACTCGATCATCACGGCGACGCCGTTCGGGCCGTAGCCCTCGTACATCACGGCCTCCCAGTTGGAGCCGCCGGCTTCCTCGCCGGAGCCGCGCTTGCGAGCGCGCTCGATGTTGTCCTTGGGCACCGAGGCCTTGGTCGCCTTTCGGATCATGTCGTCCAAGGTCGGATTCGCCGACGGGTCTCCGCCGCCGGTGCGGGCCGCCACTTCGATGTCTTTGATCATCTTCGCCCACTGCTTCGAACGCTTGGCGTCGTTGGCGGCTTTCTTATGCTTGGTGGTCGCCCACTTTGAGTGGCCTGCCATGACCAGCTCCCCTTTCCGCGTTTGCCTCGCCCCGTGGATAAAGCAGCCGGGGCCTAAAGAACTCGCTTCAGTATACGCACGGCGCTTGTTCGCACCCGTGCCCGGGTTTTTAGGAATCGTCCTCGCCAGGCAGGGACTGTCCGCCGTTGCGCAGCGTTCGGGTCAGGCCTTCCTGCATGGTCACGGCGACGAGGTTTCCGTCGAGGTCGAAGATTTGGCCCTGGGTCAGGGCGCGACCCGCGTGGGCGGACGGGGAGTTTTGATCGTAGAGCAGCCACTCGTCGGCGCGGAAGGGGCGGAGGAACCACATGGCGTGGTCGAGGGAGGCCATCTGGACCTTGTGCCCGGTGTGCGGCACCATCGAGGAAAACAGCAGCGTCATGTCTGACATGTAAGCCAGGGTGCAGATGTGGAAGGTGTCGTCGTCAGGCAGGGGTCTCTTGGAGCGGAACCAGATGACTTGCTGGCTTGAGGCGCGTCCGTCGTGCGCGTAACTGTTGGAAGGCACGACTCGGAAGTCCCAGTCGGACCACTCGGTAATCAGCCCCCGGAGGCTTTCCGGCAACTCTTCGGTGTTGGAGTCGAGCTCATCCGGCCGGGGCACCTCGCGCATGGCGTCGCGGTGCTCGGGACCCTCGTCGCCGATGCGGTGGAAGCTGGCCTGCATGGAGAAGATGACTTCGCCGTTTTGCATCGCCTCGATCTTGCGGGTGGCGAAGCTGCGGCCCTCGCGCACCCGGGAGACCAAGTAGACGGTTTCGGCGTCGGCTTTGCCGGCGCGCAGGAAGTACCCGTGCAGGGAGTGGACGCGCTTGTCTTCGCCGACGGTGTGCGTGGCGGCCACCAGCGCCTGGCCGGCGACGTGCCCGCCGAATGTACGAACGAACACTTTCGAGTCCATCGCGCGGCCCCGGAAGATGTCTTTATCGATTCGTTCGAGGTCCAATATCGCCTGAATGCCCTCGTAACTAGGTTCGTTCATAGTCAGACAGATTACATCACTACGAAACCAACGCTACGTTACTGTTATGCTACCGCGCGCGTGGCACTGAGGTGCGCATACTCCGGCAGCGTGGCGCTGCCGCCGAGACGCAAAACGCGCACAGGAACCCGCAACCTAACCGCGCGCGTATCGCTGACCGCCTCGTTGTAAAACCGCAGAGCGAGCGCGACGCGGGTGTCTGCCTCGGCGAGGTCGCGCCCGTTGGCGTGCGCCGGGCCCTGCTTGTCGACGTCGCCACGCAGCGCATCCTCCACCTCGCAGCGCGTGGCCACGTCCCGCGGCGTCAGGCGCACCCTTTCTGCGGCGCGGGCTCGCTCGGCGACCTCGGGAATCGTCGCCGCGATCACCGCGCAGCGCCTATCCAGCGCGGCCTGCAGCGCGTCGCGGCTGCGGTCGACGCGGATGTGCAACCGGTCGAGTCGTTGCGCCGTGAGGTAGGCCCAGAAAAGGACCACAACGACAACCGCCGCCATCACGGCCAACATCACGGATGTCACCGGCTCACCCGCACCTTCTCGCCGGGCGTCGACGCAACCGTGTCGTAGACCGCCATGATGCGCGCGGCGACGCTGCCCCAGTCGTAGTCTGCGGCGCGCAAAGTGCCGGCGTCGATGAGCGCGTCGCGGGTGAAGGGGGCGTCGATAAGCGAGCGCAGCGTGCGCGCCAGCGCTGCGGAGTCGCCGACGGGAAACAACGCCCCGGCGGGTCGCCCGGTGTCTGCGGCGCACACTGCCGCGAACGCCTCGATGTCGCTGGCGACGACCGCGCACCCGGCGGCCATTGCCTCGACCAACACGATGCCGAAGGATTCTCCGCCCGTGTTCGGTGCGACGTAGATGTCCGCGCGGCCCAAAATCCGCGCCTTCTCGGCGTCGCTGACGCGGCCGAGGAAGTCGACACCGGCCGCCTGGCGCGGCGCGCCCCCGCCCACCACGGTCACCCGCGCGGGCCTGTCCAGCTCAGCGATCGCGCGCTGGAATATGTCGAGGCCCTTGCGCGGCTCGTCCAGCCTGCCCAGAAACACGATCTCGGGAACGTCGTCTG